>JAHQWE010000082.1 GCA_019633985.1 Acidiferrobacterales bacterium
CGCCTCGTTATCCGCCCCTAACATCGGCGGCTCAATGTCGACAGCGGGACGGCTCTGATCAACCATAAAAGGGGATCCCACCAAATCAATTTCTTCTTCACTTGCAGTTAAGCGTTGTTTAAACAGCATGCCTCTCTCCAACAGTTGCTTTGATGCCAGGGCCTCTTCGACGTTGAGTACTCTGCCCGCCGGCACGCCAATGGCGTTTAATTCTCGCTCCCACTCCTCCGCGGAGTGCAGAACCAGGACGGACTCAATTAATCGTGTCAACTCTTCTCTATATCGCCTTCGTTGAGTGCGTGTCGCAAAACGAGAATCATCTAGTAGATGGGACAACCCAAGGTGGCTGGCAAGTGATTGCCATTGCTCTTCTTTATTGGCCGCAATATTTAATAAACCGGTAGCGGTACGAAATGCCCCGGACGGAGCGGAGGTGACGTTTTCATTGCCATGGGGGCTGGGTTTCTCCCCCCCAATCAAGTAGTTCGATACCACCCAACCCATTGTTGAAATTAGCGACTCCAGCATGGAAACATCAATATAACAGCCTCTGGGTTTGTTATTCAGTGCGGCGGCAATCGCAAAAGCAGCAGCCATTCCGCCTACCGTATCCGCCAACGGGTAGCCGACCCGTAGCGGCGCTGAATCAGCATCACCGGTAATTGACATTACACCTGACAGCCCTTGCACAATTTGATCATAGGCAGGACGTTGGCTGAGCGGGCCGGTTTGACCGAACCCGGAAATCGCGGCGTAGATCAATGTCAGGTTTTGTTGTTGCAGGACCGGATACCCGAAACCCAATCGTTTCATTACCCCCGGTCGAAAATTTTCGACCAGCACATCCGCAGTCTTTACCAGTTCGATAAACAATTCCTGCCCGCGTGGGGATTTCAGGTTAAGGGTTATCGATTTTTTTCCGGCGTTTTGTGCCAGAAACGAGATACCCATGCGCTCCTGGCTACGCTGTTCGTCTGCACCCAACTGCCGGGCCAGATCACCGCCCTGCGGATTCTCGACCTTGATCACCTCGGCACCCATCAAGGCGAGTTGATAACAACAATATGGCCCAGAAAGAACGTTAGTCAGATCAAGAACTCGAATACCTTCGAGGGGCTTCGACTGGTCAATCGCCATCAGCAATAAAGGCCGATTTCCGGCGCGCTCGTCTTGCTCGTATGCCGGGTAACAGTACCAGCGCAACCGCGAGCAGGAGCAGCCCCATTGTCATCGGCCGCTCGGTGATAAACCCGAAGCCGCGAGCTAACTGCATAGAACGCGCGAAATTGTCTTCCAACATGCTGCCGAGAATAAATCCAATCAAAAGTGGAGCGAGCGGATAATTGGCAAAACGCAACACGGTGGCAATGACCCCCAACCCTACAAGTATGAGTAATTCCGTTGCATTGTTCTGTCCGATATAGGCGCCCATCATCGTGAAAAACAAAATAAATGGAATCAGATAGTTCCGTGGCACCGCAAGCACCTTCGCGATATACGGTATCAATGGCAAGTTCAAAATAAGTAGAATGACGTTGCCCACGTACATGGAAATGATCACCGCCCAGAATATTTCGGGCTGTGTTGTCATGAGTCTTGGACCGGGTGAGACATTCAATGCAATCAATGCGCCCAGCAATATAGCGGTGGTACCTGAGCCTGGAATACCTAAGGTAAGCAAAGGTACAAATGATCCTGTACATGCTGCGTTGTTGGCAGATTCGGGCGCCGCTAACCCTTTTACAGAGCCTTTACCAAATTTTTCCTGCTCTTCTTTGGAGGCGATATTCCGTTCAACGGCATAGCCTAAGAACGAAGCGATTGTGGCTCCCGCTCCGGGCAGAACACCAATTAAAAATCCCTGAATAGACTGTCGCCCAATCACCGGAGTGATTTGTTTCGCTTCATCTTTGGTTATTCTCAAATCCTTGATTTTGCTTCCAGCATCACCGGTATTGGATCGGGATGGATCAAGCACCAAAAATAATGCTTCTGGAAGTGCGAACATCGCCATCGCCAAAGTGATAAAGCCGAATCCTGACTGCAAATCCATCACTCCCATCGTAAAGCGCGGCATATTAAACAATGCGCCCTCACCCACCGTCGCCATCATGAGCCCGGTCAAGGTCATCAGTATTGCCTTCCCGACCTGACCGCTTCCCGCAAACGCCGCGATGGCTGATAAACCGACTACCATCAGGGCGAAGTATTCCGCTGAGTGAAACAGCAATGCGACAGAAGCAAGCATCGGCGCAAAGATCATTAACAGAATCGCTCCAATAGTGCCGCCAGCAAAAGAGGAAATCGCGGCCACAGTCAGTGCCTTGCCGGCCTTACCTTGTCGCGCCAATGGGTAGCCATCGAAGCTGGTTGCCACAGTGGACGCTACCCCGGGCGCGTTGATCAAAATCGAAGAAGTAGATCCTCCGAATATCGCACCATAGTAAACCCCAGCCAAAAGAATAAGCGCAGCGGAAGGGTCTCCAATGCTGATCGCAACCGGGATCATAATAGCGATAATGGACATTGGGCCCAAACCAGGCAGCATGCCGATAAAGGTTCCCACCAAACAACCGCCAATCACCATTAACAGGTTACTGAGCGAAAATGCGGTGGAGAGACCGATCAGTATGCCTTCAAACATCGCGCTTCAGCCTAAGAAGAAAGGTAATGGTCGAAGGAATATTCCCAACACCTGCTGCACCAGATACCAAACGACACCTGTGGCAATGAACGAAACTATGAGCAGCATGAAGATGCGCCGTTCGCCGAGCACCCATGCTGACAAAACCAGGAACAAAACAGTTGATAAGAGAAATCCGGCGGGACGTAGCAAAAGTGCGTAGGCAATCATCAGCGCTAGCAATATAAGAGCTTGGCCTATCTTGTATTGCCCTAAATTCCTGTAGTCAATTTCAGATTTCTTTTGTTCTCCTGCACTTTCGAATCCTAATAACACATACAACGACGCCAGTATTCCTAGCACGGAGATGCCTTTAGGAAAGGTACTTGGCCAAATTGGATTTCTTCGCATAAATGGCGCTAGCGAAGCATCCATCGTGAAAAACGCGGTGTATCCATACAGGATAAAGAGCGCCAAAAATAAAAGCGCAATGGCACGTTCTAAACTCATTTCGATCTGGTATTTGGTAGAAGTGTGGAATCACATCGCATTCAGAGTGATTCCACTAGTTACTTACCAATCAGAAATAAAACTCACCTATAAAAATCCGAGTTTCTTCATGAGATCGCCGATGGTTTTTTCTTGCTCTTCAAGAAATGTCAGGAATTGATCGCCGGGATTGTGGATATTGACCCATCCGTTTCGTGCCCGCACCTCTTCCCACTCGGCTGTTTCATACATCGCTGCGATAGCGCCAGTGTATTTATCCAGCTGATCTTGCGGTAGTCCAGGAGCGGCAAAGAATCCACGCCAGTTTACGAAGGAAGCTTCTATTCCCTGTTCTTTCATCGTCGGTGCATCCGGGGCAGCATCAATGCGTTCATCTGCGGTTACACCGATGATTTTGACTTCCCCGGAGTTGGCTAATTCCACTGCTTCAGAGAAACCGGTAGACAGCGCGGAAATCTCTCCTGACAATAATCCTGCCATCGCTTTCCCACCCGCATCATAAGGAATGTAGTTCACCTGGGTCGCGTCTTCTCCCGCCGCTTCCATGACCAACGCGGCGACCAAATGATCCATACCTCCAGGTACTGATCCTCCACCAATAGCGACCTCACCAGGGTCTGCTTTCCATGCGGTAATCAGATCAGACATTGAATTGATCGCACTATCTTTGCCCACAACCAACGCTGCATAGTCGCCAATCGTCCCAGAAACCAGTGTCAGGTCACGAAAATTATGCGGAAAAACGCCAGTCAGAGACCGAATCACGATAGGGGTAGAGTTCACCATCAAAGTACCATGCTGGCTGTCCGCATTTTCAATCAGATAGCCAATCGCCTTACCGCCGCCCCCACCTGACATGTTTTCATAACTGGCAGAACCGACAATACCTGCCTTAGTCAAGGCTTCACCGGTGCCTCGGGCAGTGCCGTCCCAACCGCCCCCGGCTCCTCCAGGAATGAGAAAATGGATACTGTCCAGCATTTGATCTGCCAGTGTCGGCGCAGAGAATGCCATGGTGGTCGAAATCGCAGCGGTAAATATCGTGCTTAATAAACGTCGTTTATTCATGTGTAGATCCTCAAGTGGTATTGTCTTTTTGTAGTCCAGAAACAAATATTAGCATTGAAAGAGACTGCTAATCGACAATCCGCTATGCTTTGAACCTCACGACTACCGGAGCTTAAGGCTGTGCAATCGATACATATTCAATTCACTTTGTTTTCCGCTTTCTATACCCCGCTCATTCTCGCTATGTCGAAAGGTTTCCTGAAAGAGGAGGGATTGGACTACGAGTGGTCGGTTTCCCCACCAGGCACGTCGGCAGTAGATGCGATTGTGAATGGGACAGCCCAGGTGATTCAATCTGCCCCAAGCCAGGGCTTCAACGCGCTCCTCGCTGGAAAGACCCCACCAGCGCTACATTTTGCGCAAATCAACGAGATGGACGGCTTTTTTATTACGAGTCGCGATCCCCAGCCTGATTTTGACTGGAAAGATCTGGAAGGGAAAGAAGTCGTAATGTTCAAAGCGGGCCAACCCAATGCCATGTTCCGCTACGCCTGCTTTAAAGCGGGTATCAACTACGACGCATTGTTGCCGGTTACACCTGGCGGAGCAGCGGCGATTGACGACGCATTTCGAGATGGTCAGGGCGACTATGTTGTCCAACAGGGCCCCTTCCCGCAGCAATTGGCACAAGAACAGCTTGGACATGTCGTTGCACAGGTTGGCCCGATGATCGGACCCAATGCATTCTCAAGCCTCGCGGCAAGCCCGCAGTGGTTACAAACGGAAGAAGCGGCAGCGTTTACCCGTGCTTATCGTGCGACCCGGAGATATATCCAAACCGCGTCGGCAACAGATATCACCCGTTCAATCGTTTCCTATTTTCCAGAAACCAATATCGATGCCTTGGAATCCTGCATAGCCACTTACCAGTCGCTTGGTTGTTGGACGCCGCATATCGAGATTACGCCAGAGGCATTTGAAGTGACCCTTGATGTGTTTGAGTACGTAAATCATATCGCGGAAAGATATAGGTACGATCAGGTTTGTGTCACCCCTCCTGCATGATGTCTCAGATCAGTGAGTTATTCGGTTTCACCTTATCAAGATCGTTATCAAGCTGATGTCGTCAGAATGCTTGGCGCATTTTGGAACTACCATGCAGAATTGGCCAAGCTCTTCTTTGACTGGAAATATCTGAATAATCCGTTTTCGAACAAGATCAATATTGCCCTTCTTTTGTCCGACAGCCAAGTTGTGGGTATGCGTGGAGCAGGGATACTGTCGCTGAGAGTTCAGGGAACCAAACAATTGGCTGCATGTGTTGGTGACAGCTGGATAGATTCTAACCACAGGGGAAAGAATCAATTTGGCCGGCTCTCGGAATGCCTGGAGCAGACGGCTTTCAACAATCACTGTCGTTTAATTCTGAACATGAGCGCATCTGACAAAGTGCGCAAATCTTCCCTAAAGAACGGCTGGAATCAAGTTGCCAAGTCCGAAACACTGACTGCTGTAAAACCGGATAGCGAATCGTTCTCGAAAAACTTCAAACACTTTGATCAGCAGTTTATCCACCCGCAAACTTTCGAAGGTGGAATACTGGTATCCAGCAATCAACTTTTTGTTGAACCAGTCGTCAATCTACAAAAAAACGTTCCTGTTAGCGATTCCATCGATATCGACCGGACCACAGATTATTTGCACTGGCGATATCTGCGCCCTGGTGTGAACTATCGTTTTCTCTACCTCTTTGAAAAAATCGCAGGGGAGAACCGAGGGTTGCCCCCGTTACGCAGCTTTGTTTCGCTTTGCACCCCTTCTCAAATTCAACCTGGACACGTCTGGGTGTCAGACTATCTGTGTATGGATTTACATGTTATGGCTCCGTTATTGCATATGTTGATTCAAAAATTGGATTTTCGCTCGATTAATATTCAGGACACCGAGGAATTAGCTCCACTCAGAGAATCACTGACTCAATCAGGATATAAAATTGACGTGTCAAAAGCGAATCCACAATACGTGTTAGAACGTTACCGACGCTTCGAAGAACGTTTGGACACTGGCAGGCAGGCCCATGCCAAGACCTGCTCGTTAAAAGGATTTTGCCATCGAGCGATTAATCTCGATAGCGCTTAAGATTCACTCTAAACAAAGCTAATACTGTAGTGGGATGAACGCCCAGTACAACCGATTACAAAAACAAATGGTCAGATCGCTGATTTGCAGCGATACCGAAACGACGTCAAATTTGTATACTCAGTTCACATTGAGCTGCTTTTCGAAAACCGGACAAGACTCTGTGCCTAGACCACAACTCGCTTCAGGAATCATACCTTCAGTTGCTCCCCCTTCAGAATTGGATGACGTAATCGAATAGCTCACCATGCCGTTATTCGTATCAGTCAACACGATGGTATAGGTATTCTCCCGAATCGGAAGGCTACAGGTTGTCGTCAATGGGATAGAGTCGCCAAAACCACCGGAACCGGTATAGTGCACAACACCTGTTGGCATACTGAACCCTTGTTCCAGCGTGATTGTCAGACTACCGTCATTGTCATCCACACAGAGAACAAACTCCGATGAAAATTGGGCATGTGCTTCGGGTACGAGCATGTTTGACACTTTGTTGGTCAGAACACCCAGCAAATCGTTTTCAGCTGATGCATCAGCAATCTGCACCTCATTCTGATTGGACATTGGATAGTTCGTTACCACAATAGGAACGCCCCCGAAGAAAGTCCGCATCACAGGCATCGGCGGATCCATAGCCCCGTCATCTGCGGCCACTTCAGAAGTAACGGCATGAGCCGGGAGTATCACAGATTCCACTACTGGTTTAGTCCATTTAGCTGGAGCAAGAACGGTAGCGGTTGCACCACCAATTAACGCCGCATGAACTACCTTTCTTCTACCAGTTTCGATGGGCCCTTTTTCGAAGAGATTGTCTTTATTTTCGTTGCTCACTGTTTGTTACCTTCACATTTTGGTTTTTTAACTGCCAAAAGCTTACAAAATTATGACTGAAAAATCAGCTATTCTCGTCATACAGGTAAATAGTCACAAAATCAGCCACCCGTATCCGCGACGTATCCGGTTTGCTCAATCGCAAATACCGCACATGCCTCGTCATTATCTGAAGTGTCACCGGTAATCCCCAAAGCGCCAACAATTTGATCAGAAGAATCACGTAAAATTACGCCGCCCGGTACCGGCAGTAGCTGGCCATCTGCCATAGTATTTACTGACTCAATAAAGTAAGGCTGTTGTTCTGCTCGATTAAAAATCCCCCGTGAACCCATTCCGAGACCCAGCGATCCGAATGCCTTGGCGTGCGCCATTTTAAACCGCAAATTGCTTGCACCGTCCTCTCGCTCAAATGCAACAGGATATCCGCCAGGATCAAGCACCACCACTGATAGAGGCTTCAATTCAAGCGTTCTTCCATGAGAGAGCGCATCACGAATAAGCTGGCGCGCGAGTTCTAAATTCATCATTTCATTACCCAATTAATAATTCAAATCATATGACCGGTCAGCACGATTTGGCAACAACGGATGTGACCTACCCAAGAGACAGCGCCTCTCATTTACCAGTCGCCAGCTCTATTTGTAATGACTCCGGCAACAAACAGCTCTTCATGCCCCGGTATCCATATATCTTCAGGCGCAGCAGAAAAAACCTTATCAACAAACGCTTGATTGACACCTTGCGACAACATTAAGTCTCTATCTTTTGTCTGTTCTTTCTGGACGTTGATATTGGGCTGAATGGAATGCGTTTTGTACTGATGAAATCCGATCTCGGCATCAGGTCCTATTTGTCGCTCTTTACCTCCGAGGAATGCGACAGTACAAGCCGAATGACAACGCTTAATTACCACTGTATCCAAGTTTCTTCGCTTAATCAGCTGATAAAGCCCTCTTCCCTCATAAATTTGCCCGCCTTCACTTTGAAGCTCAATAACACGAATATCTGGCGTATTGGAAAGCAATGTATCGAGTTCTCTGGTTACACCAGGGTCTAACAATCCGACGACCTGAACAATCTTCTTTTCCAGATCAACTGAGAATTGATAATTGCGTGAAAAACTAAATGCGCTCAGTCTCGCTTCTTCTGAAAGTGCAACAGCTTGTTGGAACACACCGACCCCCCTTGCAATTACAAAAAGAACCGAAACAACGAGCAAAACCTGTATTCCAGTGCTCCATAGTCGTTCACCCGTTTCACGGGTTTTGGCATCACCTGTTCTTAACAGACCTGTAATTTGCCAAACAAAAAGTATTACAAATAAAACGACCAGACCCACCGTTAACCACGTTCTGTGATAGTTGTCTTTATGGAAAACGTGTTCCACTGTAGCTGGCAATAGTAAACCAACTACTCCGAGAGGCAGAACAAAGTTTACAATCAACGCCGTGGGAACGGAAAGTTCACCTCGCCAGTGTTTTTTTATATAGTGGAACAAATACAATTTCAGGGTTGGTTTGTAAAATCGGACATTTTTAATCTCATGAGTGTCTTGAAGCCTGCGAGTGACTGACAGAAGTTCGATCGACGCGGGCGCAACCGCATTCGACGTGAAGATGCCCCTGTTATCAACCGAAAGATTAGAGCATTCCTACTCCAATAACCGGTTATGGCTTCTCGGAGGCTATCCAATTATAAAGTGAAAAAAATCAGCAAGTAAAAAAGCGGCAGAGCCAGTCCGCCGTCTTATCACCCAAAACTCCAAGCCGCTAAAAGTCAAGTTGAATCAACACCCTGATTATGGAGTGAATCAATCTATTTTATGCTCTGATATCGCTCGATCGTACGCTCAACTTCGGAACATGCAATGACGGTGCTCCATTTTCCAGGTTGCGCCCATCTGGTTCGATAACGGCTGCAGTTAAAAGCGCAGTAACCCAACGTTTGAGCAAGTCGGAGAAACGCCAAGTCGTTCGGCGCGAGTACGGTGAGGTCCGTATCAAGGCCAGAAAAGTGCAGCAACCAGACTGGCCGCCCCAAATGCTTTGTAAAACAAGCCGACATCTAGTTGAAGATTATCGAAACTGCCGCCTCAGGTGGCCACTGTCTCAGCGAGACTTGCTTCGCTCTATATTTTGCTTCGTTGGCTAGTCAACCAGAAAACGAAAAACGCTTTTGCTTACCATCATATTGACCTAGTAAGGTTAGGCAATTCGTCTGTATAAGCACAATCAAAATCCAGTAGCTTCGAGATGAAGTATAAAATTGTTTATCTCGAGGAGAATGCGTCGTCACCAAACGTGAATAAAGTTAGTGTCGACGTGGTAGAAACGCCAATGCTTCAGCGTTTATTCGCCCGGTAAGGAAACCGTCACATTAATTTTAGAATACCATTCCGCCAAATTAACGATTTCTTCATCTGTCAGCGATTGAGCAATAATAGACATCTGGGCGTGCTGTCGCTTACCAGATCGATACGCCTCAAGTTGAATCTTTGTATAGTCAGCCCTTTGGCCACTTAGGTTTGGCACCATCGCTAGTTGCGAAACACCATCTACTCCATGGCAAGTTTGACAGGCCTGACTGGCTTTAATTTTTCCTGCTTCAAAATCCGCGCCCAAAGTATGTGGTGCGACAAAAACACAAAGCAAAAATAACGTTGCTTTCAATATTCTCATTAGTTTGCTGAACAAAGTGATCGGAGGCGAGCCGAAATCATCGACTCGCCTTCAATTTTACTATCCTTCGTAGTAAATACGATAAACAGCACCAGCCTTGTCATCGGAAACCAGGATGGAGCCATCAACATATTGCTGAACATCTACAGGTCTTCCCGAGTAGACACCATTATCCTGCAACCACCCTTCCGCAAAAGGAATCGATTCCTTTGCATTTCCTTCTTCGTCAAGGAAAGTCACCATCACTCGTGCACCACGAGGGTTCACCGCGTTCCAGGAACCGTGTTGAGCACTAAATATGGCATTTTTGTATTTGGCAGGAAACATATTCCCGGTATAGAACATCATGCCCAAATCTGCTGCGTGGGCAATCGTTTCTACTTGAGGCGGCACGTAGTTAGCCATTTTTGCTTCAGGAATTTCCTGGCCATCATATTCAGCAGTGCGCACCTCGCCTCCTCCGAAGTGTGGATGACCATACCAACCGCCATTGGCGGAGATTTTATTGATCTCTCCTGGAGGGGTTTCATCACCCATTCCATCGACTTGATTATCAGTAAACCAAAGAGTGCCATCTACAGGATTAAAAGCATGACCCACAGAATTACGAATACCTGTCGCAATAACTTCCCGCTCTGAGCCATCACGGTTCATTCGGATCATTCCGCCAATTCCAACTTCATCGTACAAATCCTGCTTCTCCGGCGGGCTGACATTGAATGGTTGCCCAAGACTGATATACAACTTATTGTCAGGACCAATCGCACAAACCCGTGCAGTATGGTTATACGATTCTTCTTCTACTGGAATCAGCTCACCCTGTGGCACGATCGGGATCGCAACCGTATCCGGGCTTTCCATAAAAAACTCAGCCGCGGGGAACATCAGTACACGATTTCTCTCAGCGACGAACAAAAAACCGTCGGGGGAATAACAAACGCCATTGGGTAAGTCGAATTTTACACTGGGACTGAATTCCTCTACGGTATCAGCGACATTGTCTAAATCGCGATCGGTTGCAGCCCAGATTTTCGTTTTCTTAGTACCGATCCACACAGTTCCTTTATTTCTACCCACTGCCATATGTCGTGCATCAGGGGCCAGTGCAAATAGCTCAATCTTGAAGCCATCCGGCAGACTGATTGTTTGTAGAATTTTTCCCAGGTTATCCGCGTACTTCCCTCCCTGGGGAATACTTTCGCCACCACTAGTTCCGGTGGTTTTAAACGCACCAAGCTTAGAGAGATTTCCGTCATCGCTGGCAACTTGTGCGGTACTAAAAAGCAGTGAAGCAGCCGCGAGAGCGGTGATTAGTTTGGTTTTTTTTAACTTCATAGTTTGTCCTCAGGTGAAATTATGAATCCAGTTATAATTTTAGATCGTTACTGAAGCAGTATCGATCAAAACCCGCGCAAGAGCAGACCATAAAAAAATAACTGGTAAACAATCACCATACGTTACCCAGAAAAATTTCTATGATTTTTCTTGCAGACATTCTTTTATTTCGAACGAACGATTTTTGGTTTTTTTTGATTCGCCCCAAAACAAATACCTGTCCTGACAGAAGTATAGCTGTTGCGCTACAGCAACATAAGACTCCTACTGCTGCTTAGATCTGAAGCCGTGCGCCAAATTACAGCAATTTGCAGGCACTGTAGTATTTAGCTACTACAACGCCTGTTTAAACGGCATGATCTGGGCATTTAAATTGATCGTGTAGATAGAACGTCGCTTTATCTGACACAAAGTCAGGAATTTTTCCTTAGCCTCACCTTTTCATTGTTCTTTGTATGCCACGCAGTCGTTCCTACCAACGAAGAAATTGAGGGAGTTAATTCGGAACCAGGGCTTGATCCTTAAGAATCCTGCAAAAGAGCAATCAGCTCAGATCGAGAAACAAACCAAGGCCCCATCACGCTAAGTTATTTTTATCTATTTAGTAAGGCAAGCCAACATAGTTTTCTGCAAATGTCGTTTTCGCAGCAGCGGATGACAACAAGTAACGGATTTCTGCTTGTTGAATCTTCTTTTCAAATGGTGTGCTGTCGGGTGAGATATGCAGCATCCTGGTGCACATGAGGGAAAATCGTACCGTCTTCCATATTCGATTCAGCGCAGTAGTTGAGTAGTTCGACAATAAATCTTCGCTACCAGTTTTATAGTAATCGACTAGAGCATTAGATAAATAGTAAACATCAGATACCGCCAGGTTCAACCCTTTAGCACCTGTAGGAGGGACAATATGGCCGGCATCCCCTGCCAAGAAAAGTTTTCCATAGTTGAGATTATCTGCGACAAACGCTCTCAACGGAGCAATGCTTTTTTCAATTGACGGTCCAGTCACAAGAGCTCGTGATACTGCCTCAGGAAGCCTTCGTTTCAACTCCCCCCAAAATGCTGAGTCACTCCATTGTTCTGCCTGATTGCCAGAGGGCACCTGTATGTAATACCGACTTAACGAATCACTTCGCATCGAACAAAGCGCGAACCCAAGATCATTACTGGTGTAGATAACCTCGTGCTTCACTGGTGGAGTTTCGCTTAGCACCCCGAGCCATCCATATGGATAGGATAAATGGTATTCGTTAACGTGAGATGGTGGTATCGCTTTTCTACTTGGTCCGTGAAAACCGTCGCAACCAGCAACAAAAGATGCGTCAATACGCAGCGCTTCCCCCTGATAATTGCACGTGACGTAAGGCGATTCTGAATCGACGTCAAATAGCTGCACGTCTTCCACTTCCGTCAATACTTTTCCACCCGATTTTTCCCGTGCGTCATAGAGATCTTTTGTTAGCTCCGTTTGACCGTAAACGGTGACAACACTTCCTCCAGTGCATCCCATTATGTCAATGGAATGGACTTCATTATCAAATCCAATACCTACGCTTTCATGCACGTATCCTTCACGATCAAGCCGGTCACCCACTTCGGCGCGACGCAACATTTTGACGGTACCTTCCTCCAACACCCCAGCACGTATTCGCCCGAGCACATACTCTCTAGAACGCCGCTCAATTACGATGCTGTCTATCCCATTCAAATCGAGTATTTGCGAGAGCAGCATTCCGGCGGGGCCACCACCAACAATAAGTACTTGGGTCTTCATGAATCAGCTATGTGTTGGGAGGTACAAATTGATTTACACAGAACAAAGAGCGGTTGCTTTTCCGATCCAAGCAAGGAGCCAGACCAGATCTATTAGATTTCATCTGATTCAGTGTGAAAGAACCGTCTACGGTTCAGACATACTCACTCTCTCGGGCCAGCCGTTTTGATCCAGAACCTGATCAGTATGATCCCCTAACTCAGGGGCAGGATGGGAAATTTGACCTGGCGTAAGACTCAATTTCGGTACTACCCCTGGAACTTTAATCGTTCTACCTTGCTTATCTTTCACCGTCACCAGCATGTCTCTCGCATGATACTGAGGGTCATTCGCTATATCTTCGATGGAGTAAATCTGACCGACAGGCACCTCTACATGATCTAACCGCTCAATCACTTGCGATCTCGTGTGCTTGATTGTCCAGGACTCTATCGCC
Source organism: Acidiferrobacterales bacterium (assembly GCA_019633985.1). Lineage (GTDB taxonomy): Bacteria > Pseudomonadota > Gammaproteobacteria > Arenicellales > Poriferihabitantaceae > VYFG01. The sequence goes on from JAHQWE010000082.1 coordinate 13,338, forward strand.
GCATCAATTTCATTGACTCGTTGAACACGGCCATCGTTGTGCGCAAGATCTCCGTCATTTGCCAGATCCTCCCGGCCAATACACTGCATCAGACGTTGATAAATGCTATCGCCGTTGCCGCCAATCAAAACGTAATGCCCATCTGCACAACGATAAGCATTGCTTGGTGCAATACCTGGTAGTGCACTACCTGCCTGCTCTCTAATCGCACCAAATGCGTCATATTCCGGCAACAAGCTCTCCATTACATTGAACACACTTTCGTAAAGAGCCACATCAATAAACTGACCCTCTCCCCCGTTCACCTCCTTATGTCGAAGCGCCATCAGCACGCCCATTACGCCATGCAGAGCGGCCAGGGTGTCGCCGATAGAAACCCCGACTCGCACCGGAACTCTGCCAGGCTCTCCGGTTAAATATCGTAATCCTCCCATTGCTTCTCCAAGCACACCGAAACCCGGCTTCTGACTATAAGGCCCGGTTTGCCCGTAGCCTGAAATCCGCAACATCACAAGGCCCGGATTGATGTCATGCAACTGCTCCCAACCAATATTCCACTCCTCCAGTTTTCCCGGTTTGAAGTTCTCTATCACCACATCCGCTTCCGCAACAAGCCGTCTAACTACCGCCTGACCTTCGGCAGCTCTTAAATCCAGGATAACCGATCTTTTATTGCGCGATTGCACCTGCCACCAGACAGACGTGCCGTCCCGAAGCAGACGCCACTTTCGCAGTGGATCTCCCGTACCTGCAGATTCGATTTTTATGACATCCGCGCCGAAATCAGCAAGGGTTTTTGCCGCAAACGGACCCGCAATCAACTGCCCCAGTTCAAGAACTTTTAAACCTGCTAGTGCCTGCATCGTATTTTTCATCATTATTTTCACTCAAGATACTAATCGCATCACAAACGATTTTCCAATCCGCTCACTGTTCGAGGGTAATTTAGTCTCGGCGAATGATTGCCGCCGTTTGATGTTGATCTACAGGTCTTGTAACGATGCTTCGAATCAGTCAATGCTCATTGAGGTCAATATGTGAAAACCTCACATCTTTGCGTTTTCGATGGTGGTAACTTTTTCTTTCCCATTCGGAAAGTGGAGATGGATTTCATGGAAACAGATGTGGCAGTCGTTGGCAGTGGGTTCGGCGGTGCAGTAATGGCATGCCGTCTTGCTGAACAAGGACTGTCAGTCACGGTACTTGAACGAGGGATCCGCTGGTCTCCAGAAAACTTTCCTCGCACTCCCGCAGACAAATGGCTGTTCGATCCAGACCACCCAGAAAAACAACACGGCTGGTTTGACCTACGGTTTTTTGATGACATGGTAGTAGCCCAAGGTGCAGGTGTCGGCGGTGGTTCTCTCGTATACGCTAATGTCAGTGTTGAAGCACCTCCCCATATCTTTCACACTGGCTGGCCGAAAGAGATCACTTATCAAGAATTGAAGCCGTTTTATCAACAGGTAGGCGAGATGCTTGAGGTGCAACCACTCCCAGAAAATCAGCTTACTGAGCGATTCAAATTATTACGTGAAGCAGCGGATCAAAGCGGTAGCTTAAATCGTTTTGGTAAATTGCCATTGGCAGTGCAATTTGATCCAGATTGGCACTACCAGCTCGACGATCAGTTTAATCATAAATACAGCAAACCCTTCACCAACCCTCATGGAAAACAGCAGGGTACCTGTATCCATCTGGGTAACTGCGATATTGGGTGCGACGTTAATGCCAGAAACACCCTGGACTTAAATTATTTGGCGATGGCAGAAAGCAAAGGAGCTTCGATCCTGCCACTGCACCATGTCGACCGAATCACGCCCGAAGACGATGGTTACAGGCTGGATTATCGCCAGTTTTTCGAGGAGAGTGACGAGATCATTCCTGGATTTCTTCAAGCCAAAAAGGTTGTGCTGAGTGCTGGATCTCTCGGCTCAACAGAATTACTGCTCAGGGCACAGTATCAACATCGTACCCTGCCATCGATAAGCGCAAAACTGGGACAGAGATGGTCATCCAATGGCGATTTTCTTACTCCCGCGTTTTACGAAAAAAGGCAAGTCGATCCAACCATTGGCCCCACGATCACCGCAGCGATCGATTATCTGGACGGCAATATTGAAAACCAGGAGTTCTTTATTGAGGACGGAGGGTTTCCAGATCTAGTCAACAACTACTTACTGGATAAAGGAAAATTAAAACTGCGTCACCTACCTTTCAAACAGCAAAGACTGTTACGCAAATTTCGTAAAACGAGAGAACAAAACGGGCCTCTATCCAATATGATGCCTTGGTTTGCACAAGGCATCGATGCCGCAAACGGTCGACTCTATCTAGGTCGAAAGTTTTTCGCCCCATGGCAACGAATACTCAAGCTGAACTGGGATATCAAAAAATCAAGGGCACTTATCGAAGCGATTGTGCATACACATCAACAGTTGTCCCGCGTGACTAACGCCGATCGCGTTATTGTTCCGCCTACCTGGAAATTGCTGAAAAACTTGATCACACCGCACCCATTGGGCGGATGCATCATGGGAGATGACGCTGATAAAGGTGTAGTGAATCAATTTGGAGAAGTGTTCAACTATCCCGGGTTGTATGTCATCGACGGCGCCATGATCCCCGAAGCCATTGGTCGCAATCCGTCCAGAACTATCGCGGCCCTCGCCGAACGTTGCGCAACACATTTTAAAATATAGAGGCGACACATGTCAGACTACCACCCTAGACGATCCTTAATACTTGCGGGCGGAGGATTGAAAGTCGCTTTTCAAGCTGGCGTCCTGCAGGTCTGGCTTGATGAGGCCGGCCTTGAGTTCGAACATGTCGATGGTGCAAGCGGTGGAACCTTTAATCTTGCGATGTTGTGTCAGGGAATGACCGGCACCGAAATCGCCAACAACTGGAGGTCTCTGCCTATTTTGCGCGGAATCAGTCCAAACTGGTTACAGCTCCTCAAAGGTCCATTCGCACGTTCTCTATTGAAATATGATCGCTGGAGAAAAAATATTTTTAGCCATTGGAACCTTGATTTCAAGGCCATTCAACAATCTGAAATCGATGCAACATTTAACCTCTATAATTTTACGAAACATCGACTGGAGGTAATCACCGCCGCTGATCTCACTCCAGACAAGCTCACCGCATGTGTCTCACTTCCGACATGGTTTCCGCCGGTTGAAATTGATAACGAACTGTTTATTGATTCTGTTTATATGACTGACGCAAATCTCATTGAAGCAGCGAAGTGGGGAGTAGACGAATTATGGATTATCTGGACGGTGAGTAAACGAAGCGTATGGAAATCAGGACTCATACACAATTATTTTCAGGTAATCGAAACTGCAGCTAACGGCAGGCTACATGCAGACATCGCCAGAATAGAAAAAAGTAACCGTTTGATCGCCAATGGGCAGCATGGAGAATTTGGTAAGCACATCGAAATTAAAATCTTGAATGCAGAAGTTCCTTTGCATTACCTAATCAACTTTAGCAGCAAAAAATTTACCGAAGCGGTCGAACTTGGCATACAGGAAGGTCGTCGGTGGTGCACTCGCAACCGAATACCTAACGCTGCTTCAGACATTTCTGCTGCGCACCTCTCTCGATCAGAACACATTCCCGCTGGGTTATCTTTTACAGAAACCATGAGAGGAGCGATTAGTGTTGACGGTAACGATACCCCTCTTTCCGTCACCTTGACAATCTCAATCGAAGACGTCAACCGATTTGTTGTCGAGCCCTCTCACCTCGGCGATATCAGTGGTACAGCTACCTCAGCCCTTTGGGGAGGAACCCGTGTAGTGAAAGAGGGTAAGTTTAATCTGTTTATTGACACTTCAGCAGATACGAAAAAGATGCGCTATGTCATTTTATTTAACGGCGAACGCAATGAACCTTTCACGCTGTTTGGTGAAAAAGAGATTCGCGACGATAGTGGATTCGACGTGTGGCAGGACACCACCACGTTATTCACC
>JAHQWE010000083.1 GCA_019633985.1 Acidiferrobacterales bacterium
GGCACAAGTATTAGCTCTGCTTTCTCTGCTGCCAGAGCGCGATAAAGTTCAGGAAATCGGAGGTCATAGCAGACCGACAGTCCGATACGACCCAGGTCAGAGTCTATACAACTTAAATTGTTTCCTGCCATGGTGTAGGCAGATTCTAGATATTGCTCCCCGTTGTCCAAAGCCACATCAAAAAGATGCACCTTGTCATATCTCGCAATGCAGGCGCCATTGGAATCAAAAACCAAAGAGCTATTGTAGACCCGTTGGGGATCCTCGCTGACAAGGGGGATCGACCCTGCAAAAAGCATAACTCGATGCTGTTTCGCAATGTCGATGAGAGTCGCCTGAATGGGGCCGTCAGTAAATTTCTCTGCGCAGTCTCGCAGCTGCGCCCTGCTTGTCTGCATTAAGGCGCAACATTCAGGCAAAAATACCATAGCGATACCACGTTCGGCCGCTGATTTAACGAATTCTCGAATCTCGCTCAAATTCGCATCAACATCGTCCCCGGAGGTGAGTTGTATCAGGGCGATAGTGTGTTTTGAAGCGGAATCAGGCGTTTTGGTCATCATCCCGCGGAGCTTATCTGCTTCATCACCCGGATAAAAGCTAGACGTAAAACAAACGTCCCAGATCGCGCCCTCGGCTTGAACTGATGGAGATTAAAGACTAACTACAAGGCGTAGAAATAATGATCGCCAACAAGCGCAACAAGTTTCGATTCATCCTGCCAATTGGGCTGCACATTGACAGAATGGTAGTGAGTCGCGTTACCAACAAGGGAAACTTGAGCACCACTGAGAAATAATCGAGCAACAACGATGGCCTGCTGCCAGGATTCGTGATCAGTGATCACGTGATGGCGAGGGGCAATATGAGTCCAGCTAAACTGACGACGTTGCCAAACCACTTCGCAAACGGTATTCGGATAGCGTTTGCTGCGCACTCGATTCATGGTAACCGACGCAATGGCGGCTCTGCCCTTGGCAGACTCACCTCTACCTTCATGATAAATATTCATCGCCAAACACCCTAACTCCTGGCCAGACGATTGGATGCTGAAATCAAATCCTTTTGTGTTGTCAAAATCTACCGCGTATACGGCTCCGTGAATTAGACAAAGCCCTGCAAGAATCAGGGCAATCAAACTGTTTCTTAAAGACATTTTCCTTATTATCGAGGTGAATTTGCACTTTTTTAGTGCAATATTCGGGTTCTATTGTTCATTTATGACGAAAAGAGCGTTTTTCGACATAAGTTTTGCAGGATTATAGTTGCCTCAAGAAGACACTTCAATGACAGAAATGTCACAATTCCAGCGATTAGCGAAATTGATGGGAAATTAAGTGCATTCGCAGTGGATCGTTCGTGCTGGGATTGAACCAAGGGTGAACCATGCCTTCTTTTTTAAAGATGATTCAACCAAATAGAAGCGGCGGAAACTAAAATTCGCGCGTTGCCCGAAACGCCACGTCGGGCCATCGTTCGATGGCCAACTGCAGATTGGCCCGATTGGGCGCGATGTAACTCAGTGATTCATGACCATCCAACGCTAAATACTGTTCATTTTTACGTTTGAAGTCCTGTTCTGTCTTACCATCGGGAAAAGTGACCCACCGTGCGGTAGAAACCTGCACTGCTTCAAACCGACAATCGACGCCATATTCGTGCTGCAATCGATGTGCGACCACATCAAATTGAAGTACTCCCACAGCTCCCAGAATCATGTCATTGCTGATCAATGGCCGGAAAACCTGCGTCGCACCTTCTTCACTGAGCTGAATCAACCCTTTCTGAAGCGCCTTAGCGCGCAACGGATCTGCCAATCTCACTCTTCGGAATAACTCTGGAGCAAAATTAGGGATGCCAGTGAACTTGAGCAGCTCTCCCTCAGTGAAGGTGTCACCAATTTGAATCGTGCCGTGGTTGTGCAAACCCAGAATATCTCCCGAGTAGGCGTCGTCAGCCTGATCGCGGCGAGACGCCAGAAAAGTGTGTGCATTGTTGATCGCAACTGTTTTTTCCGCACGAACATGCCGAAGCTTCATGCCCTTTTGAAACTTGCCCGATGTAATTCGAAGAAACGCTACTCGGTCATGATGCGCAGGATCCATGTTGGCCTGAATCTTGAACACAAATCCACTAAATTTCTCCTCGACAGGATCAACACTTCGTGTTTCTGTTTCATGTGCTTGAGGTGCCGGAGCATGCTCAACAAAGTTATCCATCAACTCATCTGTACCTAATCGATTTAAAGCTGAGCCAAAAAACACCGGTGTGAGCGTTCCAGCAAGGTATGCGTCGATATCGAAAGAGGCACTGGCACCCTGCACCAGCTCAATTTCTTCCCTAAGAGAGTCCGCAAGGGTACCAATCGCTTGATCCAGTTCCGGATTATCCAGCCCGGCGATAAATCTATCTTCTTCCAAACCTCCACGACCCGCAAACAGATGTGCAGAATCATCGTAGAGCCGATAGACCCCAACGAACGATTTCCCCATGCCGATGGGCCAACTCATTGGCGCACAGCTGATCTTCAGTACCTGTTCCACCTCATCCATGATATCGATGGGTTCCTGACCTTCCCGATCCATCTTGTTCACAAAGGTCATAATGGGTGTATCCCGCAATCGACAGACATCCATCAGTTTTACGGTACGTTCTTCCACGCCCTTCGCAATATCGATCACCATTAGTGCCGAATCCACCGCAGTGAGCGTGCGGTAAGTATCTTCTGAGAAATCAGCGTGACCCGGCGTGTCCAGCAAATTAACGACCTTGCCCTTGTAAGGAAATTGCATCACAGAGGAGGTAACCGATATTCCCCTTTGCTTCTCCAGTTCCATCCAGTCTGAAGTGGCATGGCGATCGCTTTTTCGCGCTTTGACGGTTCCAGCCAGCTGAATCGCACCGCCATACTGCAGTAGTCGTTCAGTCAGTGTGGTCTTTCCGGCATCCGGGTGCGAGATAATCGCAAAAGTGCGACGAAGCTCAATCTGTTCTGCGAGAGCGCTCATGGAATAATGCGTGACAGCAAGTAAAGGGCGCGGGATTATACGGGGGAAATCGAGGTAGAATCCACGCCCGTTTTTCGCACGCGTGTCTGCTTTGGCCCTCCTCAATATAAAAAACCTTTCCATCGCTTTTGGAGACAACCGGCTCCTGGATGGCGCCGAACTGACGGTCGAATCCGGACAAAGAATCGGCTTATTAGGAAGAAACGGCGAGGGAAAGTCGACACTTCTGAATATCTTGAAAGGGGATCTGATTCCCGACGAGGGCGACATCCAATTTCAACCGGGTATCGCTGTGGCGGCATTGGAACAGTCACCGAGTTTTATCGGGGGAGCCACCATTTACGACACGGTGGCAGGAGGATTAGGAGAAATCGGCGGATGGTTATCCCAATACCATCAGTTAATTGATGACACGACACTACCACCAGATCAACAACTGAAACAGATGGCAGTGTTGCAGGAAAAGCTCGACTCGAGCGATGGCTGGCGATTGCAACAAAGAGTTGAAAAGGTTCTGACCCGCCTAGGGCTGGAGGCGGATACCGAGGTGAGCAGTCTATCAGGGGGCTGGCAAAGACGTGTTTCATTAGCCCGTGCCCTGGTTTTGGAGCCGCAGATATTATTACTCGATGAACCGACGAATCATCTCGATATTGCTTCTATCCAATGGCTCGAGCAGCAAATTCTGCAATTCCCCGGTGCGGTTATTTTTGTCACCCACGACCGCGCGTTTCTCAAGCGAGTGGCCAATCAAATTGTCGATCTTGACCGAGGCAAACTTACATCCTGGGTGGGGAGCTATGATGATTTTCTTCGCCGCAAGGCCGCTTTTCTTGAACAGGAAGCACGCCAGCAGGCAGAATTCGACAAGAAACTTGCCCAGGAAGAACGCTGGATTCGCCAGGGAATTCAGGCCAGGCGGACGCGAAATGAAGGTCGTGTGCGCGCCCTCAAGAAAATGCGGGTGGAAAGAGCCGAGAGAAGAAACAAAAAAGGTAATGTGCGTTTACAAATGGAGGGCAGTGAACGCAGTGGTAAGCTGGTGATTGAAGCGAACGATGTGTCCTTCTCGTTTGGGTCACAGGTGATAGCGGCTAAATTCAGCTGTCGTATTCAGCGTGGAGACCGTATTGGTTTAATTGGCCCAAACGGTGTCGGCAAGACGACGTTAATCAAACTACTGTTGGGTCAGCTCGAGCCAGGCCAAGGCAGTATCAAGAGCGGCAGCAATTTACAGGTGGCTTGGTTTGATCAACTGCGCTCGCAAATCGATTTGGATGCCACGGTCGTCGATGCGATTGGTGAAGGCCGAGAACAAATCGTCATCAACGGCAAACCAAAACATGTGATCTCTTGGCTATCGGATTTTCTCTTCACTCCAGCGAGAGCGCGATCACCGGTTCGCTCACTCTCTGGGGGTGAAAGAGCCAGGGTGTTGCTAGCAAAATTGTTCAGCAAACCAACCAATTTCCTGGTCATGGACGAACCCACCAATGATCTCGATATTGAGACGCTGGAACTATTGGAAGAACTTTTGCTCGATTTCGACGGCACCCTGTTACTGGTCAGTCATGACCGAGAATTTATGGATAATGTGGTCACCAGTACCTTTGCATTTTCTGACGATGGTGTCATCGAAGAATTTGTTGGTGGCTACAGCGACTGGGAAAGGCAACGCCCTGCAACAACCAAAGCTCCCGCACCGGCCAAAAGCACAGCACCGCCCGCTGCCGCACCACCACCGACGCCAGCTGCCACAAGAAAAAAGAAACTGAGTTACAAAGAGCAACAAGAACTCGATCAGCTACCCGACAAGATTGAAGCGCTGGAACAACAACAGGAAATACTGACCGCTGCCGTTTCCGATCCCGGGTTCTACCAACAGGATCCCTCCTCGGTAGAAAAAACGATGAGAGAGCTGGACAGTGTGAGCAAAGAACTCGAAAAAAGTATTGACCGTTGGGGTGAGTTGGAGAATTAGTCAGGTCGCTTTATACAAATGGCGCCGACCTGCCTTCCATAATTTGCCTCTTGGTTGTGACACGCCCTGCGATAGCTGAAATAACGGCTATCGTCGCTGTAGGTGTCATCGCTTAAGAAGAATATGCGACCAAGCCCCGCTGCTTTGAGCCTGAGAACAATGTAACCGGGTAAATCAAAGTGAATGTTCGCAGTGTATTCGTTCCGATGAAAACAATCAGTTGCCTCTATTGGGCTACGCGCGAGCAGGTTTTGGCGAAACTGATCCCCAACTTCATAGCTTTGCTTCTGAATCGCTGGACCAATGGTTGCAGTAATTGAATTCGTTTTTGCGCCAACCTCACACATCTTACGAACCACGGAATCTGTAATACCCGCCACCGCTCCCTGCCAACCAGCATGGGCGGCACCCACCACCCCGGAAACTGGATCGGCGAACAGTACCGGCGCACAGTCTGCACCCAGCGCACCTAACGCAAGGCCCGGTTCTCTGGTGACCAGACCGTCAGCTTCGTAAACTTCCGAAGAGCAGGTTGTTTGGTTAATCAAACGAACATCGGCGCCATGTACCTGTTTATTGGTAATCAGCGTGGCAGCGTCTAAAGTGGAACAAATTCGTTTCCTGTTTTCATTGATATGATCAAGGTCGTCCCCGGAAAACGGGCTGCAGTTCAGGCTATCAAAAAGCGATTCCGAAACCCCTCCCTGCCGACCAAAAAAACCGTGGCTGATGCCTTCGAGTCGCGCTAAACACGGCGCTGTGATATGTGGAACCTTCATCACCCTTTGTCAATTCAGTGTGGTTTCGCGCTAGCACATCAAAAAAGCGAACGAACAGCGACCTTTTCATTGGCACTGTGCCTCCCCTTGGCTATAATCCAGCGCTCAGGCAAATCAGCCTGGCCCAGCCATAGTTTGCAGTTCTTGCAAAATGACTTATCCGGAGAGTTGGCAGAGTGGTCGAATGCGGCGGTCTTGAAAACCGTTGACTGTAACAGGTCCGGGGGTTCGAATCCCTCACTCTCCGCCACAAGTTTTCACATCCCCCGTCTTAACCGGATGTTCTTTGTTAGGATTGATA
>JAHQWE010000084.1 GCA_019633985.1 Acidiferrobacterales bacterium
GAAATCCGTTTCCTCTTCCAGCGTAGTCAGACAGAAACCAAAGTAGAGCATCGCCCCCCTCAACGCTAACGATCTGCGGGTCCGTTCTACCTGAAAATGTTGCGAAGAGGTTTCGCTGTACTGCTTGATCTCCTCCGTAAAGATAAACTGAATCTTTTTGTTCGAGGTCAAATTCGATGAATTGAATCTGAATATCATAACCGGGCCTATGTTTGAGCAGCCACTGGCAATCACTACGATTAGCGTATCGGGATTCATCACTACCGTCTCGTATTTCTGCATCTTTTCGCAGGGTGACACGCCCAGAACAATATCGCTTCTCAAAATCTATCGGATCAAAGACATACCGACTTGAGAATGCAAAATCTTTCTCCTGAATTCCTCGAAGCCGTATTCGCACCGCGCTTTTCTCGATCTGCAGTTCTGAGGGTAGCGCTGACAGCATTCCCTGCCAAAGTGGTAGGGTGGGTTCTGGTGTCTCCGCATTATAAATTTCTATCCCTATGCCTTCTAAATCACCTGATACCGAGTTTTTTAATTTAATCGCGGCATAGGCACCTGCAGGTTTTATGAGCCATTCATGAGTATTCGTTTCATGATCTAAGCGAGTGGAGTCGATAGAGACGGTGCCACGAGTATTTGCTCGAAAAGTTTCCAGAAAGTTAAGATTTGGCTGTTGTGCACACTTGATCGCCGCGTCCACCTGCAGCATCCCCGCGCCGATCTTACCCGCTATCATGGGGTTGCGATGTTCGACGGATATAGCAGTGTTGTGAAGGCAGCCAGCTATTTCAGTGACAGAAATGGCTGGATTAACTAATTTCATTAATCCAGCAGTAGCGGCAACCATCGGCGCAGCAACGGATGTTCCTTCTCCAGACCGAAATCCATCATTAGAGGAAACAGTGGCCCCTTGTAAAGACACAGCTGGTGCCAGAATATCCACCTCCACTCCAAAATTGGCTAGCGGATCAAGTACCCCCTGAAAATCTGTTCCGCCAACACCAAATACAGCGGGATGATTAGCGGGTAGCACAGGTTCTGTAACTTGGAAGTTTCCAACGGTGTTTAGCATGAACGTATTGGCGCGAATTGCATTGGAGAGTACCGATGTATCAACCTCACGTGGGGATCCACCACTCCATGAATTACTGATTACGTCTGCGCCCTGATCCAGTGCGTATTGAATACCCTTGTAGGCGCTGTCCAGTCGCAAGGATTCGCTATAGTCTGATACGGCCTTCACATAGAGAAAACGAATGGGGTAAGCGTCCATATGACCAAGCTTGGCTTTCAACAATTTAGCAATAATGCTGGCAGAAAACGTACCATGATAAAAATCCTCTAACCTGCCTCGTGCAGGCGAGACATCGCCATCATTGTCCGATACGTCGTAACCGACGATGTCATCAACGTAACCGTTATCATCGTCGTCAGTTAAATTGTTCGAAATTTCAGATTTAGATGGTGTAGAAAACGGAAGCAGTGACTGATGATTTGGGTTAAAACCATCATCTACAATTGCAATAGTGATAGGTTGTGAGAGTTGTTCATTGACTTTGAGGCCGCCAGGAGTCAAGCCGATAAGTCTGAAAAGTTTCTGATCTGAGGCTGATAAAAGAGAGCTGTTGGTAAAACAGGCTGTAGCCACCATAGTGACCAACAGCCATTTTAGAAGGTTAATCGGTGCATCCAATTCGCATACTTACCACAAGAATCGAGAATTACTCCCACACTGTTCGATTATTGACCAATAGTTTCTGACCCAAATCTGCTTCCCCAAGCTCTATTAGAAAGCCCTGGACCTGACCCTACGCCAACAGCAACGCGACCTCTCATATCTGGCAATCCAAAAGTTGTCCGCCCATCACCGCCGAAGGCTGTTCCAAGCAGGGAGAACAAAGCAGTATTGCTTGCTATGGGCAGGAGTTGCCCGTCACACAGCGCCCAACCCCGCGGGGCAAAGTTGAAACCGACCCAGGAAATAGTACCAACAAAAGGTTCTGTCTGACTTCGACTTGGATAGACTCCAAACAATGCGATAGTGCAGTAAAGAGCGAGAGAAGGTTGTGAAATGTCAGTGCGGCGTAGCGCAGTAGAGGGGATGGTGCCCGTAGCGATATTAGCAGCATTAAAACTAATCACGTCATTTCCAACACCTCCCAGAAATATTGGTAGAGCAGCAGTGAATGCTGATGTCCCGGCGGGTCCCTGTGGACCGACCGGCCCAGCGACGCCATCCATCCCATCTGCGCCGGCAGGGCCCTGGGGACCCGCTGGTCCGACTGCACCAGCGGCGCCATTCATCCCATCTGCACCAGCAGGGCCCTGAGGTCCCGCGGGTCCGACTGCGCCAACGGCGCCATTCATCCCATCTGCACCAGCAGGACCCTGGGGGCCTGCGGGTCCGGCTGCGCCAGCGGCGCCATCCATCCCATCTACACCAGCAGGGCCCTGAGGTCCCGCGGGTCCGACTGCGCCAACGGCGCCATCCATTCCATCTGCACCAGCAGGACCCTGGGGACCTGCTGGTCCGGCGGGGCCTACTGCACCAACCGCGCCCGCCGGGCCAGCTGGTCCTGCACTTCCGGTGAGACCAGAAGCTGCAACCAATTGCCAGAGAGTACCGTCTCCTGGTGGGATATTGGCTAAGTCAGAAATATGCGGTTCTATGGCGATGTAACTACTTCCGTCAAACTCAACAATGTCCGTTCGGTTGTAATTAATTGAAGCCGCCCAAGGTCCTGTCCAGGTAGAGCCGTCAGACCATAGTGGAATTACAATAACTTTGTTTTGATACTGAGTTTGTGCGAGAGTTGTTGAACAAGTTACCAGAAACAACACGAATATTTGAAGCGCTTTGTGCCAAGACATGCGATCACCCCACCAACCAAGAAATTATATTTACTGCTAATATAGCATTAACGTCATAACAATACTGAGGGAGTGCTTCAAAAACTCTTCTGCTGGTGTTCAAGGCATCCCAAACCAAAAAAAATAGCATGACTATCAAGAAATCCAACCGACGAGAATTTTCCAAGGCATTGGCAACCGTAGCAGTCGTTGGCGGTGTCTGGCACAAACCAATAGTACGAAGTGTTGTCTTGCCGGCACATGCAGTGACTTCCGCCGATGAATTTATAAGCGCATCTTCTCTCGACTCGGAAAACATGTTTGCTCGGTATATTCTTATTGTTGATTCCAATAACAATGTACTTGCGAATTGCGGTGCTAGTGGAGGGACAGTGCGTGTTGATTCCCCACCTGACGGGACCTATCGTATCTTCGCAGATAGTGATGGTGCACAAAATCAGAGGATTACGGTTTCTACTGTCGCGGGCTCTGAGAGCATCGTTGCCCCAACAGATTCAGGCGCATGCGATTTCTTAGTTGCACAAATTGAGATTCCTGGCGGCGCTATTACTCCTTCGTTTGGTCGACAGACGGCGACTTGGGACTGCTCAACAAATCCCACCACAACATGTGGTTAGATCGATCCGAGCTCATTTTTTATAAAACCTCGAACCTTTTATCAGTATTGCTTCCGTCCCACTGATTAGAACAATGGGAAGACGGCGGGGTTGAGAGTCACCGTCAGATAAGTTAAGGGGCATACGAAGACGCGAACGGCGCGAAGATTTGCCGGAAGGGGCTGCAGAAATTACGCTCGTCCGCCTTTTAAGGGTTTTCAGAAAAGTCTTTAGAAATTTGGCGAAGCCAAACCAAGGCGAACAGCATCAGATCTTTTTTCTTTATTGCTAACTATGAATGAAAATTCCGATGCGTCCTGATCGATGGCGGCGATCAGTTTTTCAATTTCTACCGTAGCTGTTTCGACTTTTGATGCCGCCTGAACTATCCCGTTCTTCTGTTCGAGAAAAACCGACTCATAGTCAGACCAGAGAGTGCTTACTGTCGGTGCACTGAGTCGTTTGACTTGCACGACAGACTGATCGTTCTCGATTGCGGCAGCGTTAGAAGAGAAAGTGGTGATTTGTGTGAAGAACGCCACAGCAGCCAAGGCAGTTCCAAAGAACCCGATTTTGACCACTCTGGCACGCTTGATAGCAGTGTCCATATTGTCATCCCCCGATAGACAATTTTGATTATTATATTGGCGCTCATAGTGGCTCTTCCAGAGCAAAACTCGTACGCCGCAACAACAACCCCCGTTAATGTTGAGAGGGAAGTATATTTCGTTTCAGAGCGATGTTCAATCCGGCTTACGTCTAAAAAGGCCTAAATATACGGCGGAAAAGCGCCAAAAACCCCGTATTTTTGGACTACTGAGAATCGCTGGATGAGGGTGGCTTGAGCATTCCTGTCCTTATGAATGCACTAACGAGTTGAAAGTCGCTTTGAATCTCGCATTCCAACTCTGCCGACTCCAGGTAGTTTTATGGCTGGTGGGAAGAGATCTATTCCTGCTGTCATACCAAGCAGATTCAGTTCCAAGCCTTCTTCAGGGGAGATGACAATGCCTAGCAAACCGCTGATCGAGAGCTGCAGACCCTTGCCGCTGGCTGGCGTGTTGATCAGTCCATTCCCCGGTAGGTAGTCTTTTCCCACCGCAGTAGGCGGCAGATCGACGCTGAGAGCAGGAATCTCTCTCACCAAATGCGCTACAAAAGTATTACTGTTGGGGCCCGGCCAGACACTATACTGACTGTTGTACTGGTAGCTGGAAGCGATGGAGAAGATATCGTCGATCATTGCGTCCACTTCATCACCTCCACGCAGTTCTCTTAGCAATTCGGGTTCATTACCATACCAGTATCGGTCGGGTTGCCCACGGCGAATTTGCACGGTTTCGTCGCTCCAGCGCAATGCATACCCCATCACATCGAGTCGAGTATAAAAGTCTTGATTGCTTTTTTTGACCGCTATCCAAGTATGCACCCCCAACGCACCTCGCCACCGCATTGCCCTGGCAGCGTAGACCTGAATAATTGCGTCATCAGTAGTGGACGGGTCTTGCGCGAGCCGTTCACCGCTACGACCAACACTTGCCCAAGCAATAGCTGGCTTCCATTCGAAATGGTATGCCGCGAGTTGATAACTCACGGGAACAATGTAAAGTGCGAAAATAGCCAGCAGGCTGCGTAACAACCAGGACCGCTTTTTTCCTGAGCTGCACGTACTCTCTTTCATGAATTGCGTGTGCCTCCGATACACCGCATATATCCCGATACCTAATCGACCAATATTTCTAGATATCTAGACAATTCAGAATGCCCTGTGTTCCGGTCGAGGAAGTTGGATCTGCACAATAATAGCTTAGCGGGTACGGCAATATCAATTCGCAGAGGCGGGACCGGGATGCCACATATCATTAGAATCCGCGCGCGTTCGAACTTTTTAATAAGGCTAAGAAATTATGGAATAAGAAAAACTGTAGTTAGTGGGTGAAAAACGTTAGATCGATGTATATCGAACAATGTTTTTTAACCGCATTTAAGCATCCTAGGCTCTGCTCAGCGCGAGGCTTCCTGTGATTAGATTGAAAATAGCGGCCGTGATATACGACCGCTCTCTGACATTCAAGAAGTGAAACGGCTGGTTTATTTTTCTTTCAACTTCGAGTAAGCCTCTTCTTCATGACGGTGGCCTAGGTAAATAGCGCCAGCGGTAACCGCTACCGCTAGCAGGAAGACAATCATTGTGGTCGCGCCACCGAAGCCGGTAAAGTACGCCTCGACGCTGTCCCAGGTTGTGATTGGAGAACCCATAATTATTCCTCATCAAATGTAAATTGCTGTTCTTGGAGAGCCATCTATGCCGGCATTGCTGCTTCGGTTCCTTCTGGATAAGCCGAGACAGGTACTTTGGCAATATCCATACCAATTACCTCCGCGGACTCTGGAATTCGCAGTACTCCGAGTACTTTGAGGAGCAGCGACAATAAATATCCAGGAAGAAATCCAACCGCGAACATGGCTGCAGCACCAACCAACTGCCCAATCAGAGAGGTATCTGGTGCGTCACCGATGTTGGGATATCCCGATGCGAACAGACCAAAGGCAACGACGCCAAATAGGCCAGCTATTCCATGAACCGCCACTGCGCCAACAGCATCGTCGACACGCAGTACTTTTTCGATAAACCGAGCACCGAACACTGCAGCGGTTGCTCCACCAATGCCCAATAGAAATGCGAGTGGTGGATAGTAAAGATCTAGCCCGGGTGCCGCGCCAAAGATTCCCGCGAGAGCACCAGACATCATCCAAAACGGGTCTCGAGTTAACACCCACGCTGCGATAATACCGCCGGCAAAACACATTAATGTGTTGAAAGCGATAGCAGAAAGGGTGGCGGGATTGCCAAATATAGTCGTCCATTGGTCAGTGCCGTTATAAATAATACAGCCGCCCAGGAAACCAAAGAAACCGACGATAATGAGCATCAACCCAAGAACTGCAAGAGGCAGGTTATGTGGACTGAGGTCATTCGCCGAGCCGTCGGCATTGTATTTGCCAATTCTCGGTCCAAGATTGATCAACACGCCCAGCGCGAAAAATCCTGCGACCATATGCACACATCCTGCCGCCCCAAAATCGTGCCAGCCGAATTGAGTTAGCAACCAACCGTCGCCATGCCATGCCCAGCTCGCTGCTAGAATCCAAACCACCGAGCCCAATGTAATTGCCAGAATAAGAAACGCACTTAGCCTGATTCGTTCGATAACGGCGCCTGAAAATATCGAAGCCGTTG
This sequence comes from Acidiferrobacterales bacterium, assembly GCA_019633985.1. GTDB lineage: Bacteria > Pseudomonadota > Gammaproteobacteria > Arenicellales > Poriferihabitantaceae > VYFG01. The sequence continues at coordinate 6,712 of JAHQWE010000084.1, forward strand.
TCGCAGCAAATAAGGCGAACGCTGCCCAAAAAATCCCGGTCGCATTGTCTGCAAGGTTAGGACCCATGGCTGCAGACCATGGAACGCCCCCAGCTCCCGCCTCGAAGTCGGGGACAAGACCGCCGGGAAATGCCAAGTAAATCCACCAGCCAATAAAAAAGAACGTGGGAATGATAAAGGCGAATGCCAAGATGTTTTTGATGCCGGATGCGAGCACATTTTTTTTCCTTGAAGCGCCCATCTCATAAGCAAGGAAACCGGCATGAATGATGACCATCAAACCGGTGCACCACCAGTAAAACGATTCAACAGCGATGGTCGTTGCCCATCCTGAAGACGCTTCGAGTTCAGCAATTTTGGCAGTTAATTCTGCAATTTGTTCTTCCACGTGTCCTCCAAAGTAGATTGGTTGTGATTAGTATGTTGAAGAGACACCGCAAGACTTATGCCAAGTCATATATTTTTCATAAGGGTTTGAATATTTTATGTTTATTCGATTTTCTCCCTTGTTCTATGCGAACCGCTGCACAATCTGTGTACACGTATTGTGCGGTTTTGCACCAAGAAATAACTCAAAAACAATCTCTGGAGCACACGTCAATTCTGAATCATTGGCAGTAATCTGCCTTGCCTCTATTGAATTAGAAAAGCGGAACCGACAAATTGAGGAACTTGAGACACAACTTCAGAACCTGCATAGAGAATTGAGGACGCGAAACGACATCGATCAGGCGCCGAGACGGTGACGTCAGTATTTATCATGATTACGCCACTGTCTCAGAACGCGCGTAGAGCGAAAGGCGTCACTTCAATAGACGTTGCAGTTGACTATTTTGAATGAATCTAAACGGCGCAGTTAAGCCCCCGGGTCTACGCGGTGCGGGGTTGTAGGCTTCCTCGTAGTAGCAGCACTTGCATTCCTCATTACAACCATAGGTCGCAAAGGAGTTTGTACAGACATAGTCTCCCTCTGGATCACCTTCGCAAAAAAACGCTTCCCCTCCACCTGAGGCAGCATGCGGGGCGTCTGGGTTACTCTGAAGCACCATCGTTCCAGTGCCTTTCAAGAGCACGGAGTTAGTTGGGACTGAATGGAAGCCAATATCTTTAGATTCATAGCTATTTGTCTCCTGGGCATTGGCAAACCCGGCTACAACCGATAAGAAAAATACCATTAGGAATCTTAGTTTTTTATAAAAATAATACATCGTTCTACCTCACAAATACTTGGTTGACTCAAGAAACAAACCTATTGCCTAGCTTATTTGGTCCGTGTCTTACCTAACTTGAGCTTAGTGATCTTGAGGCAAGGACGCAGTGAAAGACATCACTGTATTCGTATTACTATGGTGATGTGAATCACACCGTAACCTACATCATGAGAACAACTACGTATTCCAATGCTCTATGATGATTGTTGGAGTAACGATTATTGTCGAACTGTTTATCATGGAGGTATCACAGTTGGAGCAATGGTTATTTCTCTTGGTTGTGCATGCCACGACCACGAAATCACGTAGTAATACCTATTGACCAATACTATGAGGTCTATAAAAATTTTATCCTCACTAGCCAATTAAATTGAGACGGCTCGATGCAGAGTAATACTCCCGTATTTGCGAATGAAGAGAGTCTGGGTTCGCTTGGCATCAGGGAATACCTGATCGTCGGGGGCGGGCTGTGTGGAATTGCGCTAATTGGTTGGGCGTACATGCTGCACATGGCCTGGATGATGGCGCATATGGATCAGGTTGATATGTGGATGCCACCTGGGTCTTCTGTTGCATGGATGGCTAAGGATTATTTTTTACTGTTTGTTATGTGGGCGGTCATGATGGTGGCCATGATGACACCCTCTACCCTACCAATGGTGACGATGTTTGCGACGTTAAACAAAAACCGTCGCAACAAACAACAGCCTTACACTCCCACATTTGTTTTTTTATTCGGCTATCTGCTTGCATGGACCGCCTTTAGTGTATTGGCTACTCTGGTTCAGTGGCTGTTCCATAGCACGAATCTGCTCAACAATATGATGAACAGTCGAAGCGGGCTAGTTAGCGGAATAATTCTGATTGTTGCTGGTCTATATCAGTGGACGCCCGCGAAAGATGCCTGTCTGAAATTTTGTAGAACCCCGTTAGACTTTTTATTAACTGAATGGCGGGATGGCAGAGTGGGCGCAATGTTTATGGGCATTAAGCATGGCATTTTCTGCGTCGGATGCTGTTGGGCGTTGATGCTGATTTTATTTGCAGTCGGTGTCATGAATATGCTGTGGGTCGCGCTGATTACCGCGTTTGTGCTCCTGGAAAAAGTTATTCCTTTTCCTGGTGCAATGCGATATGTCAGTGGGCTGGGCCTCGTTGTTTGGGGCGCAATGATGTTGGGAACTCATTATGGCATTTCATCCTGAATGCTCTATCAAAAGGAGGTTTCAACTAAGGACTTAGTTTTGAGTAAATGGCAAATCAGAGTTAAGCCTCTATCGACCAGCTAGGTAACTTCGAACTTTGAAATTACCTGTCTGAAACTATTTTAGAATAGGAGAATAACCAATGAAAAATGAACAGATAACACCTGAGGAAAATGCAACTGAACATTCCACCAGTGATCGTAGACGGTCGTTTCTAAAAGGGCTTGCGAGCATCCCCGCTGTGGGTGCGTTTTCTTCACTGTTTACACCCGGAAAAGCCAGCGCGGCCATGAATGGGAGTGTTTACAATTTAAAAGGTCGCTATTTCGAATCATGCTCCTGTACAACTGCAGTGTGTCCCTGCCTGTTTCTTCAGGATCCGACAGAAGGTTACTGTAAGGCATTTCCTTCATGGCATATTGAGGAAGGGAATTTGGGGGACGTACGTTTGGACGGGTTGAACGTTGCTGCCTGGCTACATTCACCGGGCCCTTTGACGCAAGGAAACTGGCGCCTCGCTCTCTATATTGACGAGAACGCGACGGATGATCAATATAATGCCATCGAAGAGCTATGGGGAGGTACCCATGGCGGGCATCTGCAAGTAATTGCCTCACTGGTTTCAGAATATCTTGGTAGTACTGCAGCAAAAATATCCTGGAAGGAAGATGGGAACACCCGCATCATGTCGGTCGAAGGTGTTGGTGGGGTTGAGATTGAAGCTTATGAAGGAGCGGATGGCAAAAACGTGACATTGCACGATACTCCTTTAGCTATTGCTCCCCCACACCCGATCACAATTAACAAGTCTACTCGGTGGAGCTATCAGGATAATGGCATCGATATGTTGCTATCCGGTACTGCGGGGCTGGCATCAGATTTTACTTATTCAGTCTGATTCGCCGAAAAGGTAGCGGCAGTGGATAGTTGTATTTGTCGCTTCCTATCGCACTGTAATTGCTGAAGATCGCTTGGTAACGCAGGAGGACCACAGCGATCATCCGCTCGTTTAGATTGGATGGGGTCTAAGGCATTGGATTTGCCAGTATATCCTTGGGCTACCTGTTCCCGACAAAATCGCTGACTCCAGCGTTTTTAGGTGGCGATCAGCGACCGCTGAAAAAGTTGGACTAGTAGGGCAGGCGTCGCACAGAACGATCACACTGTGTTCTGTGGGATTTGCGAAATTGCAAACGATTTCGATCGGCATGCGCAGAGTATGTTGACTGAGTCTCGCTGTGGAGCGTCAAGAAAATTCCACCAATAAAAATACTCTTTTGCGCACTGTCAACCAGACAAACGAAAATAACCTCAATCCATCAAAGCGAATCCCGACGTCACTCTTAAAATATTCGGCGGCGGAGTCAATCACTGATTTCTCCCAATGAGATCAAGTGCCGTACAGGTTTGGTGCTGACGGCTTTTTATGGATCTTGTGATGTAGTACCGAACGGTATGAAACGGGTATTACATCACCGGTTAGGTGTTCATTTCATAATATATTAGCAGCACATACAGGAGAGTGCTGGTTTAACAAAGCTGGTACTGACTATTAAACTAATACGGTGTTATTCGGTTTCATAGTAAGAATCAGTTTCCCCGCAGGAGGTGGATATGTTTGGTGAAAAAACTGAATCAATGGTGTTGCAAACTGGAAGTGTAGAAAGTTTCTTTCACGAATCATTAATCGATTTGAAGGAGCGTCGTCAATCAGAAGTGAGCGACTCATCGTTGGCTTATCTGGTTAATTTGCTCAGTCGATTTTTGCATGCAGATCAACTGTTTGAATGGGAAAAAGAGGCTGGCTTTGGGTTGCCGACTCTAGCGTTCATGTATGGGAAAGCGATGCACAGCCCTGATCGTAATCAGCGTATCTCGGTGCTGCGAAGACTGGGAGATGTGGCGCTTTTTGTAGCGGGGTTGTTCGGCCCTGGTTTGACAAGAAAATTGGCTGGAATGAACTACTATATCGATATGGGCGGTGGTGCATATGGGATGGTGTATAACAATCTGGAGAAGCATCGTAGTGGGACAATGGACCCTGATGTATTTCGCGAATTATCAGAACACTTCCCTGAGCTCGTCGAATTACTTGATGAATTCGCACAGGATACCAGTCTAAGAACGGATAGAGACTTGCTGACATTGTACGAGCACTGGCTGAGAAACAATAATCCTGCCACGGCTGCAAGGTTGGCAGCGCAAGGAGTTTCTTTGTCCAGTATTCAAAGTAGCCAGCGCCACTGATGCTTCTGGAATCTATCCAGAATCGACTGCACACTATCTATGATCTCGGACCAGGTTATCCGATTGCAGACTTTCTGATTACCTGTCCTAAACAGATAACCGCACTGGATCAAAGTGAAAACCCGCGTTCGATAGAAGAAAAACTACTCATCTACGAAGACGAAGGTGAGCTGCATATTTCGCTATTCATCAATCAATCTATCCTAGATGCTCTTCATGACTGTGAACCAGTAAGTCCACTTAATCAACAAAAAGTTGCGACTTATTGCACTGCGTTGGAGGGAGTGAGTCATTTTGTCTACCTAAGTTGGAACGCGAGACACAACCGAACAATCAGTCAACTAGAGATGGAGTTGCAGGCAGAAGTGGATAAATTTGTTTCCTTGCTCAAACTCTATGAAGAACAGGGCGTCGTCATTTCCTCCGAAATTCTGGCAAACTGGCTGTTTGACGAATGCGGTTACGATGAGAATCTCAAGCCCGTTGAAAGAGAGCGGTATCAGAGAGCGAATTCTTACGCGTCCCAGTTTTGCAGACGCCTGATGTGGAAAAAACCGCGTGACAGAATCGATCAAACGGCATTTAGAGAGTTACGACGATTCTATCGCAAGCGTCACCAAGACAAATTGCAACACTGCGACCATCACAATATCCTCTCAGGGCCTTGATAATGCCTCTCATCGCTTGCCGTCTCAAAAATGACTAGGGATTCAATGTGATATTTACCGGCAAATTTGCCACACAGGCTTCATTTCCAGGTAACCTCGCCGTAACGGATAGTTTGGTATAACGATCAGCCGAATTCTTTTCGGGTGAATTTAAATCGAATGTCAGTGCAATAGCGTGGTCACCGCCACCTAAATCTTGAATAAAAGGATAGCCTTCAATCCAGTCGTCTGCAGACGCATTCTCAAAGTTGGTGGTGATATCGACATTGCTGGCACTTTGCAAGGTCAGAGTCAGATCAACCGAAAGCTGACTGGTCGCTTTATTTAGTGACGCCTCGGTGCCAGAGGAAACAGTGAGATTGTTGATCGTACATTTACTCGTGAGTAACGGCGCGCCCGCTCCACCCGTAGTGGTTTCTCCGCCGCCTCCACAGCCAGTCATAACCAGAAATATGGCTAAAATTCCAATTCGGTAGCGATTTTCCATAAAAGGTAAAATTATATTTCGTAACGGATTGATAGAGCATAGGTTCGGAATGCTTCGTCCATTAGCTTTGTGCTTTCCGACCTGATACCAGCATTTAACGACAAACCGCGAGCTACGTCCATACGTAACCCGAGTGAGACAAATCGTTCAGTATTATTCAGTACATTTTCACGACTTATCCCGGTAAATGACCACCCAAAGCGGTTAAAGCGATAGTGCAGACCCATAGAAAAAGTGGTCAGAGAAAATGTTTGGTTGCTATCAACAGTATCGATTTCTTCCAGCATCCATTGTGCGTCCGCAGACCATCGGCCGCGTTCCAATTGGCTCCCCAGAGCGACACCTTCTGAAGCGTTGACACCTTGCGCATTCCCTTGCGGGTCTTCAGTATGATTGGCTCGCAGGAACCAGCCTAGTCTATAGCCACCAGAAACCCGATGGTGAAGAAAACCTAGTTCGGTATTCGCAGACTCGTCAATGCTGGCCAGTAAACTGAGTTTAGGGCTCGACCATTCGTAGTGAATACCCCAGGTTTCTAATGGAAGAAGAAAGCTATCATTATCAATGCCGAGTAGTCCGACCGACCGACGGCGACCGGCTTTATCAAACAATTCTGTAGCGATTTCTCCCGCGCTCACCGAGCCCCATTGGTCTTTGATAAATACACGAAATTCGTCAAAGTAATTCTCGCCACTGCCGCTCATGTAATCGCCTTCGTAACTCGCACCGACATCCCAATCGTTTTCCAATTGTTGAGAGTAAGACACTTTCCCAATAAGGCGCCGGGTATCAAACCTTGCCAGATTATTATTTTCAGAACGATATTGCCAATCCACCAGCGCATTCAGCAGGAAAGTACCATTTTCGGTCGCGATGGCCACAGGCTTCTCGACAAATGAAAGCTGGTCAGCGTTTTGCGCAAAGCTCGGATAGCTTTGTGAAAGAGCGACGATTGCTATCAATCCAGTCAGAAAATTTTGGAAACGCATCCTTTTAAGTGTCAGGGAATTCACTACGAAGAAAATGAGTTTTTCACTACTGTATCGGCAATAGCGAATCCCAGCTGTAAACCGTTCTGATTATCTTCTTCCCAATGTACGCCGCCGTATTCCCGACTCGCCCCATTTTCTTCAGCGATGGCAGTTAGCGAATTCCAGGATCTGGATACGTTTTTAAGTTGCATGGGCCAGTTCACCAGATCAGCGGGAACAGCGGTCAATCTGATGCGATCACTGCCCAGTAGAAGGCGCATTACCCCAGCCGACGCAGCACCAAATACGGAATGCCCAGAAACATAGGAAGGGAACGCGGGGGTAGGTATATAGCTATGCCAGCTGCTGTCCTCAGGCATACTTGAGCTAGGCCGGAATCGCGTGTTTGCATAGCGTATCGCAGTTTCTGGGCGCAGGATGTCATGATGGAACTTGTTGTGCCAGGACGCAATGGCGGCGTCGGCCTGGGCTATACTGAGAGCGCAAAAAAAGCGCGCCTGCTGTAACAGGGTCCAGGATTGCTTGTGACAGAGTTCAAGTGCAAGTAATTGAAAGTGTCCGGGGGCGGTCACACCACCAGGGCCGTCTTCCCAAAACAGGGCAACTTCACTCTGTTCTTCAGTTCTGACCGGGCTGTTGGCTCCACCGATCAATTGTACTTTTTCGAACTGCCGGGCAAATTCGGGGGACTCGTGATCGGGAAACGGTGCTGCCTCGAAGCGCGAGACCGAACCAATCGCCCAGGTATCTTGTGCCCCCCAACCTGGTAGAAGGCCACGCTGAAACGCGTTTATATCTGGACCGGAAGATGCTCCGTAAAATGGAGCGGTTGGCTTCCAGGACAAAACGTCGTCTCGTTTGGGGTATCTGTCTGGATAAATGCGACTGCGAGCAGGCTCAGCCCCATCTCTAGTTCGCCAGCGGGTAACGGCTCTCGCTGCTTTCTGTCCTTGAATTATCGCTTCAGTACGCTGTGGAGCGTCATGATAGCGTTGGGCCAGCCGGCGTTTATCTGGTGCAAATGAGGTGCTCCATGCTTCTTCGAGGGCGTCGAAGAAAGCGGTGAGGTATGCCAGTCCAGAGGGAGAGAAAGAAGAGCGACTCCAGGACAACCCCGGCAATATAGGCTGTCCCCCAACGGCGAGATAGCCGGCTAAGTGCGCCATCGCATAGCCACGAGATGCCTCTAACGGGGAGAGAGATAAATTTCTTGTGCCTTGCAACATCGTGTCGTTGCATTGAAACACTATGGGAAAATCAGTAGGTTCTTTTTTGCTTTCAAGCTGAGTCAAATAGGATTGTTGACCAGCGCTCCGTATGCACCCGGAAATTAGGGGAGCCATCGCCGCCGTTCCGAAAGCTGATCCGTACAAACCAGTTTTAAGAAACCGCCTTCGCGAATATCCCACCGGCTTTTTATTCACGAGCAAAATAAAAATTAGATTGAAAAACCTAGCGTAGGGTAACAGAATTCACTGCATCAATAGTGTTGGAAGGCGTGTTGTTTAACCTGTCGATAGTCTGCGGTCTATCTCGGCTTTAGCAGAAACAATCACAATTATCGGACTATGGCTATGTTTAGCTCAGTAACTAGGAAGTACGAGTTTCCACTCGATCTGCATCATTGTTCAACGTCGCGGAATTAGTTTTGAGTGTGAACATGATTGCAAGACCTATCTGTTCCAAAAAGGCGAGAGTAAAAGTAAAGCAATATTGACTTTGAGGTTAGTGAATGATCGGCTAATGAAGCATTCGATCAGATCATTACGGGTGGGTGAGTTTCGGGACAATAGACGCTGTTCGTGAAAGAGATCCAAGTATTTGTCAGGTTCAGACGTTTGCCTGACAGATTAGTTAACCCAATTGGAGGCTTTGCTGACGTCTCGCAAATCTGCGCGTTTGAATATCGAGCTTGGAAAGCAAACTGTGGATCAGGCTTTCGTGAAATCGGAACGAAAGATGTAGTTGAGGATCCATGAACTGCTCACGATGACTTCCGGGGAGCGACAACAAGGTCGTTCTAGAGAGACTGCGGACGATCGACGCCGTAGAACAATCCAACAGCCAGTCAATTTCCCCAAAAGTAGTTCCGGGGCCCAATACCTCTGTTTGATAATAAAGATCTTTGCCATGTAAGCGGGTTTCGACAGCACCCCGAATCACCACATAACAATCATTTTGGTTGTTCTCAGATATTGGAACGATACTATTCTTGGGGACAGTCATAATTGTTCCTATGCTAAGTAAATCGGTGATGTTGCTATCTGAAAAGCGATTGAAGAACGGCAAGGTAGACAGAAAATTTCTGACGTCGAACTCTGCTCCCGTTACGATTTCACTATCGCACTTTTGCATTGGCGTTTCACATTGATCGCCACGTATATGTGCTGCATCCCGATGGGTACATTGAATGCGATGTGCGAGAGTCTTGCCCAGCCGATGCATAATAATCAGTGAAGCAGGGTGATAATGGGCATAGAGCGCTGACAGATCGTTCTTATCCATACGCAACGCGGTGATTGGAGTTTCCGCGATTGCTGTTGCTGATCGGCGATGATTTGGCAGTAACGCCAGTTCGCCAAGCAGTTCTCCATTGTCCAAAGTGGCTAGGTTGACTTCCGCGCCACCGGGAATCTTTGCATTCAGTGAGGCACGCCCTTCGAGGATAAAGTATACGGAGTTTGCGAGTTGACCTTGTTGGAACAGAGTTTTGCCACTAGGGAAGTGTCTGGTTTCGACAATTCGTGTAACAACCTGAAGGTGTTCGGTGGGTAGATTGAGGAAAAACGGATGTTGAACTACCGAGTGCTCTTTCGATGTCATGATACCTGCCTAAACGGAAATATCAGCAATTCTGATGCGCCGGTTGGAGCCCGTTCCTGAAACAATTAATGCGGCGTACTCTGGCACCTCGATCCAACCGGTTGTGTCACGGGTTAGTGGCTCGGATGCTAAAAGAAATGCTTCTGTGGAGGTGGGATCACCGGTCATTGTGTACTGGTTTTCAACGACTGTATAGCTTTGACCTGTGGTGTACCAAAGACTCAGATAATGCAAATTTGACTCGTGAATTGCACTGGGATTGCTGGTGTCATAGCAGCCAAAATCGTAGGTATAACGCAACGCTAGCATATTCTCGCCGTCAGTAAAAAATAGATTCATGGCACTGCTGCGATCAATACCCTTTTTATCTCTTGCTTCAGCCACGATTTTTAAACTCGACGTAAGAGCATCTAGTAGCTGATCCACCGAGGCGTTCTGCGCATCGCTGCCGAGTATCGACATCGTCAGTGCATAGAGCGTTTCTGAATCGGTGTTTCCCTGCATATGTCTGGAAATAGACGTAGGGACATACTGCATCAGCTCCGACTTGATCAACGCATGATCAGCAAGATCTCCATTGTGAGCCATCGCCCAGCAACACCCCTCGTAGAGGAAAGGATGTAAATTGTGTGCGCCAAAGCCTGCGTTTGTGGAATAGGGAATCCCTCGAACATGCGCGAGTAGGCACGACGCTTGAGCCTTCCGCGCCAGAGCGCGCAGGTTATTGTCGAAAACAGGTAATTCAATTGATCTGTAGTTCCAAGGGAGCTCAGGGTGTGCCGAGGAAGAATCCCAGGCCAGCATTCCAAACCCTCCCAGATTCAACATATTCAACAGTTGCGGATCATAAGCCTGGCGAATAAGCGAGCTGTCGGGTTTGTACAGCAAATCATCCAAAATAACGGGTGGGCCACTATAGGCCAGAACTCTGCACATGAGATTTGTGGTCTAGGATATTCGTAAGTTTTGTTTTAGCTTCAAGTCAAGCGCGAGGTGCACATAGTACGAGAGAATAATACCCTTGAACTGTTTACGATGCCTGTTTCCTTCTCCCGCCTTTTGCTAACGTGCGATGATCAGTGAATGACGCGCGCAGATAGCGTGTGCAAACGCATTCACTCGCTCGTCCAGATTTCATGCCATAGAAGTCCGAACTCGAGTCGAGTGTCTGTTTTATTGGGAGTGCTCGACCTGGGACCGAATTTCAAGGCTCTTTGAGGCGTCTTGCGAACGGTTTGAACCACGGTGTGGAGATCTGCTGAATCAATGAAAATCACAAAAAAGGGATAAGACGACCCAGAGCGAAAGAGGGCGGGATTGTTACCTACCTGGAGTACAACCCCTTTCTGGAACAATAATGCTGCCAAGCGATACGAACAGCCTCAGAGATTTCGAAATAATGTTGACATTAATGTATACGTGAGATATTTTCCCACAAACTGAAGATCGCAGCCTTTTCGAGTCTAGAGCCCTATTTGTATGATGGGAGGGGAGCTCTGAGTCCAGTTGGCAAAGCGGTTAAGCAACACCCTAATTCCCTTTTCTTGTTCACAAATGCTCAACACCATCTCGCGTTTCTATACCAATCGGTCCCTTCCTGCGGGGGCCGTGTCGCTAAAGGATCCTCAACAAGACCCCAATTTGCGGGAACAGATCGCTAAACATCTGGAGGTGCTGCACTATCGAAATTCGCAATTGAGGAACGCCACAATCGCCAAATCGGAGGAATATGTGGCTCGGCGACGCAGGCAATACGCGGCGGTCCTAGAATCCTATGTGAAATTGCTGAAAACCGAGGTGCATGAGCCAATTGTTGAGAAGCTGGCTTTTCACGGCAACGAAAAGTATGTGAATTTCAGAAAGAAGACATTTGCCGGATATGAAGCAATGATTGACCACTGCAACCTGTCTGTAGAGGAAATTTTGAAGCGAGGGGCGCAGTATTCTCGGGAATTATTTGAAATAGAACTAAGGATAAAAAAATATCAGAAACTGGAGGAAGAATTTCTTTACCCGCTATTGGAAGACCGTAAGTTGATCAGACTCGCCGACAATAAAGCGGAGTTCTTTGGCGGCTAGTCAACAAATGATCAATTTCTCTCGGAAATAAAGGAGGGAGAAACTCAACCAGATGACTCTCGCGTCATCTTAGCAATCGGTTAACTGCGCTTCGGCGTTTTTTATACGCTTCTGGGTAACCATTCAAAGGAATTCGTGCAGGGGTTTTTAGGAGGTGCATCGCTAACTTCCTCATATCATTCACAATGGACGTGTTTATGGCAAACTCTTTGAATGTATTTGAGTCGGTCAATCTATCGTGCCTTGAAACGGACGTTGTCCGTTGCCCTTCTTATATTCACCATATCACCGGCCGAAGCTGAAGAAAATATCAAGCTGGAACTGCCGATCTACGCTACGAAGGCGGAACTCGGGTATCAATCGATGTTGAACTCTTTGGGTCCAAAATTAGTGTATCTATTGGGCGATGCGAGTCATGGTACCGAAGAGTTTTATGCGTTCCGCAGAGAGATTACTCAGAGCCTAATAAAGGAACATCGGTTGCGGGTGATCATTATTGAAGAAGAGTGGGACAGCGTAGAGATAATTAATGATTACATTCTGGGTAACGGATATGCCTCTCTTGAGACCCGTGAATTACTTGATTTGGCTTTGCCGCGCTGGCCTAAGTGGATCTGGAACAATCGTCAAATGGTGAAATTTATCGATTGGGTTAAAGACTGGAATCAAAACCACACTGGTGACGAACAGGTAAGGATGCTCGGAATGGATATGAAAGAAGCTATTCTGCCTTCGATAGAACGTCTCTCAACGTTGTGGACTGAGAGTCTCACCACTCGTCAAGAGCTGATTAGACTGTCCGACTATTGGAAGCTAATTTTTCAATACGCAACCGGGGGTCTAGAGTACTCTGAGCAAAGCGCTGATGTGCATCGTCTGATTGCGCAAAGTTTGAAGCGTCTTCGGGATCTTAAGGAAGATACCGATCCCCTGTTGGATATGCTCGATTTTGCGAACAGATATTATCAACACTATCAATCCAACTTTTTCGAAGCATGGAATATTCGCTCAAGATACATGGCAAAGTTTGTTCACGCGACCATATATCGGGAAGCCGGGGGAGGTTCAGTGGCAGTGTGGGCGCATAATAATCATGTTGGCGATAAGTCCGCAGACGATGTGAAAGGGAGTGGATTGATCAATATGGGGCAATTGCTAAGGGAGAAGATAGGCGCAAACAACATTTTTATTCTCGGATCAGCAGGTTACCAGGGCGCAGTGCTCGCGGCTCGACAGTGGCAGAACGATGGTGAAGTACAGCCGGTTTCACCTGCTAGAGATCACTCGATTGAACAAATACTTTTTCATTCGCCGTGGGAAAATCCGCTGCTTTATTGGGACACACCAATAAATAAAGAGCGTTGGAACTTCGATGTGCTGCACCGCGGTATCGGCGCCATTTTTGATCACACAAAAGACGACGCGGAGACTTGGAGTATCACCAATATCGCACGCCGATATGATGCGTTAGTGTTCTGGAGAACAACAACATCCCTGAAATAGACTCTGCTGATTCATACCTATAGGAGAAGATAAAGCTTCTAATAAACTATTGGGATGCTAGTTTTTGTAAACATGGTTTGGGTTCTGCACTTCGATCTGAAATGCGGTGTAGTATCTATCCAATTCCTACAGCTTAACTGTAAATGCTAAGAAAACTGATATCCAGAAAAATTGTCGGCGCGATATTTATTTCGATCGGCCTCATAAGCTTGAATACCCACGGCGGCGAAATCTATAAATGGACAGATGCTGATGGAGTCGTTCATTTCGGAGATTCACCACCAGAGTCGGCAATATATTCAATCCCCGATATCAAAGTGAATAGTTACTCTGCTCCTCCTATCCCTGATCGCGGTACTATAAATGATAACCAGGTAGTGATGTATGGGACGAGCTGGTGTGGCTACTGCAAAAAGGCGAAAAACTATTTTGCCAAAAAAGGAATTCCGTTTAAGGAATTTGATATAGAGAAATCTTCTGCGGCGCGACGTGAGTACGATCAGCTTAATGGGCGAGGTGTCCCACTTATTATTGTAGGCAATCAGCGTTTATCTGGATTCACCATTGAAGCATTCGAGCGCATCTATCAATAGGATGGTGGAAGTTACATCTAGCGTAATTTTCTTTTCGCCTCCTAAGAGAGGTTGATGGTAATGCGTGCCTGTTTACAAGCAGTCTTTCTTGGACGGTATCGACGTCGATGAATTAGTCTGCTGACGCAGCAGGAGAGACTGGCAGATTTAAGTTTGATCCAAACCCATTTGAATTAGTCGTCGCTAGGAGGAGCGAGTTTGATGCAAGCGACAATAAGATTGGATACATATTCCGAGGGCTCTCGAGATCTCAGTTGATCGCCGGCGGAAGCGACAGCCGCGATTCGTGCCTCCATGTTTGCCCTGTGTGATTCGGTAGGGTAACTTGAAGTACTGGTGTGGGTCTGGATATCTTCGGAAACAACCGGATCAGGGGGGAAACCCAGCAGCGTTTCATCGACCTGTTTTAACAGGTCTAACGCCCTTTCTAAATCTTCCAAAAGCGGAGAGCGAGACACAATATGGTTTCCTTAAGGAGTGAAAGAGGAATATTCTAAGTAGTTTTTATCTTTCTTAAAAGGCCTGCCACAATCTGATTATCCAGGAGTCAAGGCGAAACTGGGGTGGTGGAAAGAATCTGTAAGACTGTAATCAGTTATTCTGGGGCAGAATTTGATAGTCTTTTAAACTGTAGTGTGGGCAGTGTGCACCTGTTCTATCACCATGATTCAGAACAGGGAATACAGCAACACTGGCGAAACTTTGCAGAATGCCGGCGTTTATACTTATTTAAGCAATGTCGGACTTTGCGCGGCGGGAAACGTGAGACGATTGGATTGCACTATCTAGTGAGGACAAACGATGAAGATCTTTCTGATTCTTAGTAATAAATCGTACGGGAGAACACTATTGTTCTCTGTTTTGGCTTTTTTCCTGGCGACAGCCGGTTTAAAGGCGAAATCGAAGGAAGTCGAAAATACAGAAGTTACTATCAATGCGATTGTGAGTGTGAAGGCACAGGTGCCCACTTCTGCAAGGCTTGCGAATGTGCTCGGTACCAGGCGAGAGGGAAGTGGGATCGTTATTGATGGTGACGGGCTGGTATTGACAATCGGCTATTTAATTCTGGAAGCTTCCGACATTGTAGTGAGCAACAGCAGGAATGAGCTGGTGCCCGCGCAAGTCGTTGCTTACGACTATGATACTGGCTTTGGGTTGGTCAGAGCGCTAGAGCCTCTCGGTATTGAGGCCATCGAGATTGGTCGATCAAAAGATATTGCAATTGGTGATGAGAGTTTGGTTGTTAGTTATGTTGGACCAAATTTTCTACAGGAGGTGGAAGTCGTAGATATTCGCGACTTTCCTGGATACTGGGAATACCTTCTGGAAGACGCGATTTTTACAGCCCCCTTGTTTCGGGAGTTTGGAGGTGCTGCGCTAATCAACAAAACTGGTCAGCTTGTCGGAGTGGGCTCTCTGATCGTGCCCAATGCACGATCAGGTGACGACCCCCTCGGAGGGAATATGTTTGTCCCCGTTGATCAATTAAAACCCATACTTAACGATTTGCTGAAATATGGTCGAAGAGTTGGAGCCAGTCGACCTTGGTTGGGTGTATACACTGAAATGAATCGTGGAAAATTGGTGGTTACCCGAGTTGCAAATGATAGTCCAGCCGAGAGAGCGGATCTTCGTAGCAATGACATTATTATTTCAGTCAATGGGAATGAAGTAGCAGACATGAGCGGGTTCTATCGTCATGTATGGTCCTCTGGTAATGCAGGTGTTGAGATCGAGCTTACTATTTCACGTAACGAAGAAGCGTTGACTGTATCGCTGGTGACTGAAGATAGATACGATTGGTTGAAGTTAAATCCTCGCTCAAAATATATCACCCAACTTTGAGACTGATTGTCTGACTCCGTTTGCAGCGAAGCGAATAAGGAAATCAATCGTAGAAAGCGCCACACATGTGAGATTTCATCTGAGACAAACCTGGATGCGGTTAAATGAGAAAGCGAGACGCCTCCCCAGCCGATATGGAGGCATACCATATGGCGATAGATTGCTTGTCATCGGGTTTATTCATACTTGGAGCTTTCGCTTTTTTTCTGGTTAAACTCGCTATATGTACAAAACCCCGTCTCGCCTGTCATGAACGCCTCTGGGTCCTTTGCCACTCGTGGCCGCCCGGATTCTTGCTTCAACACGCAGGGCGCTCATCGACTTTTCATCTATGACTTCAGGATATAGTGGGTAAAAGCGCGCGACTTCGGTGGAATAGGATTTACATTTGGATTCGAGCTCTTGTCTTTGCGCAGAGCTCAAACTCTGTAGCATCAGGAGGCGGGGCGCTTGTCTCATAATATAACGCGAGCATAAATCTTGATGATCTAGCTCTTCCCAATGGTCTCTGACAAGATATGGCGGAAATAGACTGGCGTCGTGTTCTCTCCTATCGTACCACTGAGACTTTCGGTTTATTCCTGCCTGTTCTGCTACCAAACGTTCCAATCGATAGTTGACGGGAGCCATTTGCGCCGCCAGCTCTTTCTCTGTTTTTTGTATTGGGATAACTGAATCTGGTAGTGCAGTCCATTCCGGGTGGCTTGGAAATTTGCGCATTTGTTCTGGATCTGAGCATGAATACAACATGGCAAGCGGTTGCTGGCTTTCTTTATCGAGCAACCAGCATTCGTAATGATCGATGGCGTCGAAGGGAAGTGTCACTTCGTTCAGGAAGTCGATCAATTCATCCAGCTTAGGGTCAGCTGCTTCACTGGCCAGTTCTTCAACCTTGAGGTCTCGATTCTTCAGTTCCTCGGCGGTAACCGTCGCTACCCTAACGTGAATACGGTTCACATACTGAAGTTCCCAAGTTTGCCCATCCAGTGTAATTGCTCTGTATTTGTCTGATTCTGCAATCTGTACTTGGCCGGAAAATGGTGGTCCCAGTTTCTGGGAAAAAGCTTTAGGCATTACATCCCTCATTGAATGATGAATTGTTTAACTGATTTATACACCGATGCATTGTAAGTTGACAGCCACTGTCAATTAGTTGAGCTGAATACGTTGTCCCCAAGGTACTTCAGCTGCTCCCTTTACCAACCATAGTGTTTCGATTCGAGGTGGAGTATTCGGAAATCGTCCCCGGGCATCCGTAAGATATATCAGTAGGTCCGGGACGAAAGCCTGCTGGTCGATCCAGTCAAATACAGGGGTGAAGTTAGTGCCACCGCTCCCATTGAGGGTTGAAGGAAGCGACATGGATTCATGAGGTTCATAGATCCAAGGGCCTCTTTGGTCTAATTCATCATCGCATGCGAGAAGCGAAATTCGAGCATTCACCAGTCCTTTGATGGCGTTCACTTCGGTAACAAAGCCGTTGAGTTCTTCGTCAATAATTGAGCCACTAGTATCCAGAGCGACGACCATGTTGGTTTGGGGGGCATAGAGACTGGGTTGGAACACGTCTCCCGTTCGCCGTTGAGACGGGCGCATCAAATTATAGTCAACGCGATTCGCACTACTCATAAAGCGCGCTAACAGGGTTCTCCATGGCACCGTGGAATATGCGAGGCGATGGATCAGGCGGGCGATATTGCTGTTCATTTTGCCTGACTGCAATGCTTGCTGAGCCGCCCCCGCCAGCCTTTGTTGCCACTGGGTGTTCAGTCGATCACGCTCTGATGGCGTCAGTGGCGGAGGTACTCCGGCTAAGGTTTTTGAATCAAGATCCCTTTGTTTCGTTTCGCACTCTTGTCGGCGATCTGATTCGTGTTCACAAGGAGTATGGCTATCATCGTACAAATGCCTATCTTGAGATTCCTCATGGGTATCCTGTGGAATCAGCGGATAAATTTCCTCAGCAGTCATTCCCTGATAGGCGTTCTCCAGTAGGGCCCCATGATTGGGCTCCAACCCATCCTCAATCAGCATCTGATTCACAGCATAATCGCAGGCTATATCCCATCGTCGTCGGTCTCGATGTTCTCGACGAGCAAAATGGGACAATCCGCAGTGCAAAGCTTCATGCGCTAGAACAAACTGCGTTTCGCCTAAGCTAAGCGAAGCGATAAATGAGGAGTTATAAAAGAAGGAGCGGGCATCGGTAGCGATAGTCGCGCACCAGGAGTCGTTCGCTTCTTGTAGCGGCAACCGCAAGACTAGTGCGCCAAGAAAGGGTTGATCAAGAATCAACCGGGTTCTCGCTGCTATCAACTTTTGTTCGATATCATTCACTATGCCGACTGTATGATTTTCAGAGGTATTCAACGATCATCGTCGTAGAGCAAAACCTCTGACACCTGTTCTGCCCAGTCTGCGAATTGCGGTACCGCAAAAAGGGTGTCGCCGATCGCACGAAACATATCAGAAACCAGCATTACTCCCATTTCGCGCTGCGGGAATTGAGAAGCGTATGCCAGAATATTGCCGAGCCTTTTATCGGTTGGGTCTCGTTCAACTATTTTTACCGCTCTACCAACCAGCGCTGATGCCATCGCATATTGCAGATCAATAGATTCAGGAACCGGCACGGAAGCGCCTTCGACGATGGCGTCCATGTCTCCGAGATTTGTCAGATTTTCAATGAACGCTGCGAGCTCGATGCCAGCTGCATTGCCAACGCACGCTTGAATAGCGTTTGCCATGATGACACTGTCTTGTTCAAACTTCTGTAACGCGCGATGGGTAAACTCCCAAGATCGCGGGGTGGGGAATGCAACTGGGTCCAGTGCAGGATCAAAGTCGAACAGCAGCTCAGGACGAAATCGCAAGAATGCGATTACTCTCTCATCAATATGGTGACGATGGGCCCAAAGTACCCAGTCATCGACGTTAACATCGAATTCATAGTGCGTGAATCTGTTGGCCAGAGGAGCCGGCATCGAATAGGTAACACCACGATCACCCTGACGGTTCCCGGCAGCGTAAATTACCCAGCCTTGGGGTATCTGATATTCGCCAAGACATCGATCCAAAATGAGTTGATAGGCAGCCGCGGATACTGCGGGAGCGGCGGAAGTGATTTCATCCAGGAACAGAATGCCTGACTCACCGTGCTTGTCAGCATCTGGTAGCATGCGAGGGATAGCCCACTGAACGTGGGACTCGACCCGAAACGGAATGCCTCGAAGATCACTAGGCTCAAGCTGAGAAAGACGAATATCGATAAGAGGAACATTTTGGCCTTCTGCAACCTCTGCGACCAGCTGCGATTTCCCCACCCCCGGTGGTCCCCAAACCATGACCGGTGTATGGTGCCCTCGGGATGTGCTCATAAATTCAGTTTCTAAAATAATCTTGAGTTGCGTTGGGCGCATTGCGTTGTTTGAGTTTGATGGTTTGGTTATTTTGAGGAACAGAGAGTTTTTGGATGAGGGCAAATTCCTTGATGAGGTAAATAATTTAACATCTCTAGACTGTTCGCCGGGGGTGAATAAATCATCTCTCGCAATCGCTTTATTTATACTGCGAATAATTTGAATTATGATGCCAGCGAGTGGATTCAGCTGTCATGTTCTGGATACATTGAGATCCTCGCTTTGATAAAAAACGACTTCCAGGGTTAGTAAGAGTTGCTATGAACTTATCGTTTTCTCTCTCGAAGCATGTTTAGCACCAGAACTTAAAAGAATGATCGCGGCAGCTCAAATTTTGTTGATCCGATAACTCAGCATGCTGGTGTTTGAGGATTTATCGTAACTATTAAAACGTTCTCTTAGGCATATACGGTGGTCGACGCATCACGAAGTACATCGCGCTAAACCAATTCATAGTGGAGAAATAAAAATTAAATATCCTCTGACTGTTTTTCTCCAGAAGTGTATCCGGGGTGATCAAACATCATTAAGCGGGGCTAGATTTTTATTCTAGAATATGACACCCCGCTTTTTACTACAGTCAGGCATACTACGGCACTGAATTAAATATCTATCATCACTAACGTGTCATCAAACTCTGTTTCAACCCGGCTGTATCCAGCGGGAATGCTCAATACCCTGAGTCAGCTTGAGGTCGAACGACTTCGAGACGCTAGTAAGGGCGATCTCTCAGTTTTGCTACGGCGTTGCGCGCTCGCTGTGCTAAATAGCGGTAGTATGGGGGACGACGCTGAAGAGCTTCTAAGTAAATACCATGACTTCGAAATTCGAGTAGAGCAAGTTAATAGAGGGTTGCGACTGCAATTAACGAATGCGCCCGGATCGGCGTTTGTTGATAGCCATATTATTGAAGGAATCCGTGAGCTTCTGTCTGCTGTGATTCGGGATCTGGTGTACTTTGACAACGAAATAGAAGGAAATCCGCATCACGACATAAATACCTCTTCCGGTATTACGAATGCCGTATTCGAAATGCTGAGAAATGCGCGTGCCCTGATACCGCAGGTTCAACCCGATATGGTAGTTTGCTGGGGCGGCCATTCAATATCCCGCGAAGAGTATGATTACACGAAATATTGTGGTTACCAGCTCGGGCTGCGCAGATTGAATATCATTACTGGTTGTGGCCCGGGAGCCATGAAAGGACCGATGAAGGGTGCAACCATTGCGCACGCAAAACAACGCACTGAGTCAAGGCGTTATATTGGCATATCCGAGCCAGGAATCATTGCTGCGGAATCACCTAACCCGATCGTCAGCGAGCTGATAATCATGCCGGATATTGAAAAGCGTCTGGAAGCGTTTGTTCGGCTGGGTCACGGAATTATTGTGTTTCCTGGTGGCGTAGGAACTACCGAGGAAATTCTGTATATGTTGGGTATTCTGCTCCATCCGGACAACGCGGATATGCCATTTCCGATGGTGATGACAGGCCCGGAAAGCTCTGCCAGTTATTTCGAGCAGGTAGACGAATTTATCAAGCTGACCCTCGGGAAGGAAGCAACTAGTCGGTATAAGATCATCATCAATGATCCCGAAGATGTTGCCAAAACGATGAAAAATGGCCTTGAGGAAGTGCGTAAATATCGCATTCAGCGCAATGACGCTTTCTACTTTAACTGGCTATTAAAGATTGATCAGGAGTTCCAAACACCGTTCAAACCCAGTCATGAAAATATGCGTAGCACTGTGATCGACCGATCCTTGCCTACCCACCAGCTTGCGGCTAATTTGCGACGCGTTTTTTCAGGTATCGTGGCGGGAAATGTGAAACCAGAGGGGCTCAAAGCGATTCGTCAACACGGTTTGTTTGAAATCACCGGAGATTCGGGCGTCATGCGATCTCTCGACAGACTTCTCGCGGCCTTTGTTCGCGATGACAGGATGAAATTACCCGGCCATCAACCTTATGAGCCATGTTATCGGGTCATCGATAACTAGAGAACTCAGCACGAACTAGGTGGTAATACAGTCGACAAAACGGCCATACTGATCACTCCGTGCACAGTGCACCGACTTAGTTGGCGTAATCAGTGAGCCAACTTGATTGAAATCAACTGGACAATCTTTATTGTTCGATATTGAAACTCTCTTGCTCAAAAACCAGATTGTGCTCCGCTACTCTATTTCGAAAACACCCTTTATTCCTTCCACCTGGGTAGTGGCAGATTGTCGCGCGCTGTCATAGTCGATTATGTCTTCCCGACCATGCATAAAGACACTTAACGCTGTCCAGCAAAGGATGACGTTTTCATATACTTCAGAATCCCACGTTTCGTTATTGTAGTGATTGATCATCAGATCGGTGTTCTCTGAATGTAAATTGGAATAAGGAACAAGGTCTTCGGGTTCGAGATTGTCCTCACGAAACGCGGTCCACAAATATTTGGTCGATATTGTGATGACGTCGAGGAGTTCGTCTTCCGTTGACGACTCCAGCGCAAAATTGATCGATGCGTTCCCGGTAATTATCCCGCTACAAGTCGCCGCAAACTCAGAGTTTTCTTTGAGAGCTTGCGCATATGAAAGATTTGTTATTACGCTGAATCCCAGTACCAGCATAGAAGGGAAGCAGATTTTTTTCATTTGGATCAATTATGATGTTGTCTTGAAGTCCGCACTTTACCTTGGCTTGGTAATAAAGTGGAGCGAAAGATTGTTTGATTGCGAGATCTTTCTTTAGTGTCGCGCTGATTTGATGATAAAAAGCCTCTATAACTTCTGCCTAAATTTTATCTATTTTATGTTTTAAACTTGTTTCAAGATCTTTGATTTCCTCTTGCAATTCTTCTAGATCTTCAAGCTTTTCTCCGTATTCTATTTTTAATCTCTCAAGTCTTTTCTCGGGAGACAAGCCAATGATTCGATGTATCACTTCGAATACCATGAGTGCTCTCACAACTTTCATGAGTAAGCCCCGCATGCGATAAATTCGAGCGAGTTTCGCCAGCTTTTGCATCTTCGCCAGTTTGGCAATACGGAGTACTCGGAGCGAGCGAAGAAAGGAAATCAGTGGTAATAGAATAATCGCGAGATCAATCCAGTTTTTCCTGATATAAAGAAGTTTCTTGTCTGTCGCGTTCACCATGATGATAAATTCTGCAGTAAACGCGATCCAGATGAGACCAGTAGATGAATGCAGTAAAATTTGCAGCCAGTTATGTTGTTCCACTAACCCTCTAAATCCATATTCTAAAACAAGAATAGGAAGAATTAATAAGGCGATAATGAGCATGGGTTTGCTAAACTCACGTTCCAATCGACGACTAATTTGCCTTCCTGGGCGTTTCCAGCCATGACCGGGTAACCAGATCCGATAACCTCTATTGGGAGAGGGAGCAGCGAGCCGCAGTGGCGGGATTAGGCACACGATGAAGCGACCGATTCCACCGGGTAAGTACCCTTTTCCGCCTCCTGCAGGCCATACGGTTAACGCATACTCGACCCAGAATAGGGGCCAGCTCAAGAGCAATGCGATCAATACCCAGTTTCCAACAGAATCAGCAATCGATATCACTTCGTTGTGAATATCCTGTTGCGAGTCGAGATCGATAGCGGGTATTGAATTTCCTTGCGCGAGATCAGCATCGCTAAACTGGTCAAAGCTGGGAGCGTAGTTCGAAAGCTCGGTGACCCGCGGAATGTCCAGCTCGATGACGATCAGCGTCCCAAGCAGGACAAGAAAAGTAAGTGAAAGAAAAAACATCGGGCGAGCGAGCTTGTCAGCACGTTGTTGCTTCTCCCACATGTATTCCATCTTCTTGCTCTGCTCCGATCCCAATTTTTGTAACGCTAATGTCTTCGCATCATTTGGGGCGCGATTTTCTCATGCCCGTATGAAGTTTTCAGTGTTCAATTACCACAATGTATGAAATGTAGACAAGGGCTGTTTCAGTTTCGCGAATTGGGCTGTGTATCCAGAAACGGCGGACAGTACAAACAACGACGCCCGCTAATCGCGGATCGCTGAAGGATATCGTTCTGTATTTTCGTCTTTATCTCCGATTTTCTCGCGATCTGACTCGTAAGTCGGAACGCTATGGTTATGGGTCGAAGAGTGAAATTATCCAAGCTGGATTTGATTTCAAGTGCCTCGATAAGAATTATTCTCCCCCAGAGTCAATATCATCCCAAAGTGGTTTTTCTCGTGAGTACGAGAATGTAACACCGCGTTCATCGCCAGAACTCGACTCGTCCGACTCGTGCCCGGGGATAGCGGTTTTGAGGGTGGTGTCGCGGGCTTGTCTGAATATGGCGCCAGATTTCACAATTGCTATCGCATCACTACTTCCGTTGTGGTTCAGGACGCGGTTGAGAGAAGGTACCTTTTGTTTTTTCTTCAAGTATCGCCGGTCTTCAGTAAATTCAAAAATAAACTGCTTAAGCGGCAGTTTATATGAGCGCCAGTTCCCTGGCTCGATTGCCGACTCGCGGAAGGTGAGGGCCCAACGCTGAAATTCCTCCGTGCGGAAAAAGTGCTCTGTCAATGAAAACTGTGAGCATGGGTTGTCAGGGGACTTTTCTGCTTCAGAGACAATTCGGTAACTACCGTCAATTTGCGCTGGAATACGCATAGCGACGTTTTGCCATTTCATTGAAAAGTTGATCCACCAAAGTAAGTCAAAAAGAGTATAGAGAGGAGCGGGTGATTGACTGATTTGCGGGCTAAGGTAATCCAATACGGTCTCTGCGCGATAAGACGAACCCATGAGAGTGGTGAGATGTTCTGGAAATGCGGCTTGCCATGATTGATTGAGCTCCCGCCAACTTATTGCTAGTGCTTTCATGCTTCCAAATAGTTGGTCGCCGTGTTCCCCCGTCACAATTAAGGCAGGGCTACCCAGCAACTCTTCTATTGTAGAAAATCGGGTGCATGTTTGATTGCCCTTTAAAATATTTTTATAAAACTTTCGATATTCCCATACCGATTCGTAGCTGAAATAAAAATTGAGTTGATCCAAAGCGGGGTCAGATTCTCTCAGTAGCGCGCAGGCAACTGCGGTAGAGTCGATGCCTCCAGACCAGAGGATACGAATTTCTCGTTGCTCTTCTCTAGCGCGTTGTAAGATATCACGCGCACGTTGCAAACAGAGATTGCTAAGAACCGTGGTGGCATTGTCCTTGTTGGAAAAAGAAACTGATGTGAGTGTTAGATCTGACAAGGGATCCAGCATATATTGTGGGTATCCATGTCCGAGTGTGCTCGTGCGGTCAAGAAGTGGTGACCCAAAGTACAGGCAAGAAAGCCGATATCCCAATGGTAACGAATGACCCAAAATATCGGGTCGGATCGCCATAGATGTATTGATATAGGAAATTGGTTCACTCACCGGTTCGGTTTCGTTCCAGTGGCAGGAGTCACGACGATACGTGTTTCGCACTTTATGCCAGATAGCTGGTATGAGTGTGGTGACAAAATTAGTCATCTGAATCACAAGGTGAGAGATTGAAGCGAGTGACGCAAAAAAAGCTTTTATCAAGCGCGATGCCTAAGCTTTAGATCAGGTCGCGATCTTGCTGCGCTGATCAAGCGAACTCAACCAGATCATTACACATTGCGAATGAGCATATGTGTAACGCCATTGTATTACATTTTGGCCAGTTTCCCTTTCTCTGGTTTGCCGGTCGGCGTGCGTGGCATTCCCTCGAGAAATACAATTCATCCCGGTACCATAAATTTCATAAATTTTGCCATCCGATTAACACAAAAATTGCAAACTTCATTGCTGATGACAGTTTAGTCAGGTTTTTTGACAACGAACAGTTTAAATTCTTTGTCACCGAGAGAAGAGAGAACGCCAATCGCAGCGCAGTCTTCTACTGCAGGATGAAATAGGATGGCTTCTTCTATCTCATACCTGGATACCATTTCACCCTTGACCCGGATACGTTTAGTTATACGGTCCAAAGAATAAAAATGCCCTCGTTCGTCCAGTTTTGCAATATCGCTCGTGTGAAACCAGAGATTGCGGCTGCTCTCGAAGGGTTTTTTCGGGCATGCCAAAATATCCAGCGGCCATAACACCAGATTCTTTTGAGCGAATGACAAGCTCGCCTGGTGTGGAGAATAAACGCGAAAACGCTGCGATGAACCCGATGTGAATGGATCACATATCTTCGGAATTTCCTGGGGTATAGTTTTTGCTGAACCTAATTCACGTAGCGGACCAGCTCCTCGACGTCTAGCTATGTAATCAACCAAACAATCAAAAAGGTACTACGAGATGAAGCTACAAGATATTCCAAGTCGGGTCGCGGCGTTTGCTCTTATTTTTTCCATCGCATTGCTCCTAAACGCATGCGGAGGGGGTGGCGACGGGGCCTCTAGCGGCGGCGGGACTGTTGATAACACCCAAGCAGCGAACACAACCAGCCAGAGTGAGCCAGCGTCTGGAGGTGAAGAGGTAGTGAAATGCAGCCATCATAGCCATGAAGATGCGTCGGCTGCCGCTCCTGAACATACGCACAACGACGGGCAACAGCACACACCTTGCTAGGGACTTAACCGTCCTTCCGATCAGAGATCACACGGGACAGGGTTTGAATCTTATCACCCTGTCCTCGTATTTCTTACTTGGCTTACTATATATGTCGATTAAAGACGCGACCAAGGGTGCGTTGATCTCATCGCCAATGAAGTTTTTAAATGGCTTAGCTTTAGTCAGTGAAGCCGGCTCTGGCAGTCTAATCTATTCCGCCTGCAAACATCAGATTGGTACTGAGATTCGATCGAAACGAATAGTTTCGCAACTATTTTTGCTTCCGGTAAATAATTAAAGCCTGTCATGGATATGGGTGGCGATTCTCGTGTTGATATTGGCAATAGAGAAGCTGCCGGTGAATGAACAAATATTCAGACTCACTTAAGTTGCGATTCAGTCATGTCTGCGTACTATCCTGCCCCACACGTGAGATAGGTTCGTAGCCCAAACAAAAAACAACCCGGGTGATGAAAACGTGTGTCTAGCAGCAAGATTGATTTGCCACTACCTCTGCTGCAGATGGTTTACCAGAAGCCATCTCATAGATATCTATTGGTTCCAAGAGCAGGTGTTTGTAGAAAACATAAACAACTTGCAGGGAAAGCAGCGTAAAAAAATGACAACACGCTAAATTCTGGTGAGGTATAAGGCGTATGCGCCTGGAGTCGACAGATGTGTATGAGATGGCTTCTGAAAAGAAGTGGCATCTACTAACATATACAAAGAGAGTCGAAGACTTATGAAATATAGAAGTAACATGCTTTATGGCGTGATCGCAGGGACGCTTTTCCTGACTGGTTGTGCTGGAACCAACTACAAAAGTGGTACTGCCACAGGCGCTTCCGAAGCTGAGATGCAATTAAAGAAGGAGCTTGCTCAAACCTCTGAACAACTGAAATCACAAGAAGCGATCATCGCCCAACTAAAAACGGAAAACCAAAAAGCAAAATCTGAAGTTCAACTTGCCATGGCCTCTTCTGCTGAGTCTAGTGTGGTAAGTGACTTGTTCCCTCCAAAAGCGGAGCCGGGACACTGTTATGCCAGAGTATTAACTCCGGCAGAATACAAGGAAGAAACCGAATCAGTTTTGATTAGAGAAAAAGACTATAAGTTACAGGTCGTTCCGGCTGTCTATGAAAACTATACCGAAACTGTGCTCGATCAAGAAGCGTCAAACCGATTGGAAGTGGTGCCCGCGACCTATGAGACAGTTACCGAGCGGGTAATGATAAAACCAGAGTCAACCAGGCTGATAAAAATTCCTGCTGAATTCAAAACTGTTGAAGAGAAAGTGCTGGATCAAGAAGCCAGTACCCGAATTGAAGTCGTTCCAGCTACTTATGAAAGCGTGACAGAGCGTGTCATGGTAAAACCAGAATCCACCAGACTGGTGAAAGTACCAGCAGAATACAAAACAGTGACGGAAAAAGTGCTGGATAAACCCGCGCACACCGTTTGGAAGCGTGGTCAAGGTTTTGCAAGTGGCGCAATTGAAACAGCGCTTGACCAGAGTACAGGAGAAATCATGTGTTTGGTCGAAGTGCCAGCGATTTATAAAACCATCACTAAGACGGTGCTCGTAAGTGCTGAGACGACGCGCGAAGAAGTGATTCCTGCGGTTTACAAGGACATAACGAAATCGGTAGTTAAAACGCCTGCTCAAACTAAAGAAATTGAAATTCCCGCTACTTACAAGAAGATTACAAAAACCGTTTTGGTAAAGCCGGAGACAACCCGCGAAGAAGTGATTCCTGCAGTATATAAGGATGTCACCAAGACCGTGGTAAAAACTCCTGCGACAACGCGGTCTGTGGCCATACCAGCCTCGTACAAAGAGGTAACTAAAACCAAAGTCGTTTCTCCAGCGCAAGAGAATAAAATCGAAATTCCAGCTGAATACACGACAGTTTCCAAGAGAGTTAAAGTCTCCGAAGAGCAGCTCAAGTGGGAAGAGGTTTTGTGTGAAGTGAACATGACGCAGAGTGTCATCGCTTCATTGCAAACTAAACTTCAGGGCATGGGATTCTACAATGGCCCTGTAGATAGCATCTTTGGTTCACAAACAATGAAAGCTGCGAATCAGTACGCTAGTGCAAAAGGGCTGGCAACTGGCGATGGATATATCACCATTGATACGATGAAATCTTTAGGTCTGTAGTTAAAACGGATTGTAAGATGTTCCTGGCCTGATTGGCGCAAGCCAATCAGGCCTTTTCTTTTCTAGAGCGAATATTGAAGACGCTGATTTTGCAGTAACTGGTTGATGCGCTGAATGAACGGTTAGTATCCATATTCTCACAAGCCGTGGACCACTTTATCTTCCTCTCTCGGCTCCAAACATTTTTGAAGTCTTAAGGTGTGTAATCCGATACAGACAGTAATACGAAGAGGAGCTGCCAGTCATTGCTTATGTGTAAACGGATTTAACAAAACGATAATTTTCGTGAAATCAATAGGTGGTAACTCGGTGAGTCACTGGTTAAGATTTATCGAAATATAAGTAGTTGAGGTGAAGAAATGAGAACAGTCTCTATAGTACTGCTGTGGTTGGCCGTGGCTTTTTCAATGCCAGCGCAGGCAGACTCCCGATTTGATCGCAATCTGATGTTTGCAGAATATGGCGCCGACTGGGCTCAATCCCTGGTCGGTGTTGCCTACTTTTCTGGCGATGGTGTAGAACAAGACTACCCGAAAGCACTTTCTTGGTTTCAAAAGGCGGCTGAACAAGGTTTTGCAGAAGCGCAATACAACCTGGGCATAATGTATCGTAATGGACAAGGGACCGAAAAAGATGCATTCAAAAGCGCAAAGTGGTTTCGGGCTGCGGCAAAGCAGGGTTTTGTATCGGCTCAGTATCAATTAGGCAACATGCTTTATTCCGGTCAGGGGGTGGATCAAGATCTGGCAGCTGCGGCCAAGTGGTGGGAGAAGGCAGCTAAATTGGGCGCAGTTCGCGCGCAAGGCAATCTGGGCGCCATCTATTTTGGTGGGGAGGGCGTTCCTCAGGATTATGTCGAATGTTATGCCTGGAGCAGCCTGGCATTGTCAGCAGGACATCAAAAAAGCGAACGTCATCTTTCATTGTGTGCGGATCAATTAACTGAACAAAACCTGGTTGAAGCAAAACAGCGCGCACAGGAATATGCGCTATGGTTTAGAGGCTAGCACCACAACCTGATTTTTACTGGCGTTAAGAAGTTTCAGGAGGCGCAACCTGGAACTTTGATCAGCCCCAGCTGGGTCGTGAAGGGAAAGAGGCGATGGAGAATATGATGGCCGCTCATGGAAATCTAACTTGATCCATCCATATTATTCCACCATGGGAGTAGCTGATATTTGACTGGTTTTAACGGGTAGAACTATGCTCGTAGGACTGAAGTCGAGTGATGATCGCAACCAGATCTTGGTTGAAGATGGTTTTTGCTTCACTGAGGGGAATTGACAGGATAGGTCACAGGGTAGAATTGAGAGAAACTCCTTGGAGTCAGCGCATTCCTCCCTATTATGGCGATTTTTCTGATATGGTATCCCCTTGGGGGGCGCTTCGGCGCGAACAAACAAAAAATTCTAAATACCAGTGAAAAAATCTGTATTGATATTCTCGGTAGCTTTGATGCTCACCGGGTTTTCCTGTTCTGCCTATTCAGATGGCTTTCTCGCTATCCTGAACACCTTTCTGCTTGAAGAGAGTATCCCTGCCACTGAGGTTGATACTACGGCACCTGAATCCACCATACTACAACCGCAGAACGCCAGCACCGTAAACGGTAGAACAGTGTTTGTCGTCGCCGAGGCAACTGATGATGTCGAAGTAACCTTGGTTGAATTCTATATAGATTCAATTCTCAAAGGCGCGAGCGTTGGCCCAGAATACACCTATATATGGAATACAACGTCGAGTCCTGATGGCGTTCATATGATACAAACTAGAGCTACGGATTCGTCAGGCAATGTCAGCTTCTCAGATGTGGTCACGGTGAATGTAGATAACAGTGCACCAGATACCACTGCACCTGATGTTTCTATCACGAACCCTGCGGATAACGCGGTCATCGGCAATACAATAGTAACCATTGCGGCCGCGGCAACAGATAATAACGGGGTGACGGCGGTGGAGTTTTTCGTAAATGGAACCTCGTTGATGGTCGATACTGCTGCACCCTACGAAGCGCTCTGGGACACCACTATGCTTGCCGACGCTGATTATCAGTTAACAGCAACTGCCAGGGACGCAGTAGGAAACTCGGCGACAACACCAATTACCACCGTTACTGTCGATAGTGTAGCCGCAGCTCCGGTATCGACGACACCCTATCTGGATTTCGATGGCAGCAATGATTACGTTAGTTTGAATAATTTGGATATTCCCGGTTCCGCATTAACCATCGAAGCCTGGTTTAACAGTCGAGACATTTTAAATTGCGGTTCCGGCGACTGCCGTATTGTGTCGAAATCGAATGGAACTTCTGATTCAAATCATTATTGGATGATAAGTACGATCAACCGTTCTCCAAACCCTGTATTACGATTTCGGTTAAAAGCCGGGGGTTCTACGTCTACGCTAATTGCGAACGTGGGTGGGCTTGTCAACAATACCTGGTACCATGCCGCAGCAGTATATGATGGCAGTACGATGAAGCTGTATCTGGATGGTAACGAAGTAGGGTCTCTCGCAAAATCAGGGGCGCTGGATACAAACAGTGCGATTGCCGCATGGATTGGGGGCAATCCCGGTGGAGCCTCAGAAAGGCCCTGGGATGGATTCATTGATGATGTTCGAATCTGGAATGTCGCGAGGACTCAAACTGAGATAATCAATAATAAGGATAATCAACTCACTCCTGGTACCTCTGGTCTAATTTCTTATTACCAGTTCAATGAGGGGGCGGGGCAGTTAGTCGTCGACGAAACAGGTAACAACAACACCTTTTTGGGTAGTTCAAACGCGATTGATGTAAGCGATCCCTCTCGACCCTAAGTGAAATCAGGGAAATATGAATGGCTTACCTTGGTATTTCCGAGGCAGGTTATAGCACTCCATCTAAGACGATCATGACAGCTAGCTCTGCATGATAGAGCGTCAAATTTGTGAAGACTAAACCAGTTTTGGTTTAATATCGGGCTATTACAGTATCCCCCGGCACTGCTCGGATTTTCACTATAAAGCAACATGTCTCTCGTTCACGAAGCCTATTTAAAGGTGCATCAGCAAATTCTAGATAACAAACTACCCGCTGGTTTTCAGGCCACTGAACCAGAGTTGGCGGATCGGTTTAATATGAGTCGCACTCCCTTGAGGGAAGCATTAATTCGTCTAGAGAACGACGGCTTAGTGGAGCGAATACCGCGCAGAGGCGTGAGGGTTTTGCCTCTTTTTTATCAAGATATCAAGGAGATTTACCAGATATTCGAAATCATTGAACCAGAAATGGCTGCCGACCTGGCGAAGCAGAGTTTGGACAAAAGTCAAATCGCTTCTCTGGAAGAAGCGATAATTGGGATGGAAAAAGCGGTATCTGAGCGAAATATTGCTTCTTGGGCCGAATATGATAGAGATTATCATCGGCTGTTACCGCGATTACAAAGCAACCGGCGTCTGGAAATGTATATTACCCGTCTAAGCTCGCAAATACATCGCGCTCGTATGGTTACGGTGCACTTGCGTACTACGCATGGTTGGGCAACCGAAGAACTGCGTAAAATTCACGACTGCATTGAAAGTGGTGATGCAGAACAGGCTAAAGCACTGTTTCGAAACCGCTGGAAGGTGGTTTCAGAAGAATTATTGGGGATATTAAAAAGCTTGGGAATTGCCCAGCTTTAGTTGTCGTCGGGATAGAAAATCAGTATCAATTTCTTCTGACGCTTCACCAGATATTATCGGTTTTACACCATATTTCGACCAGCGCTATAACATCTCCGCTTCTATAGAGTTTTCGACTATAGATATTCGATAGCCAGAATCAGGCCAACGAAGAATAGGTAAGTGCTGCAGATTTTAACGGTTGTTTGGAAATCCATTTCCTGGTTCTCCTTGATTATTTTCCTTCACGACATCGACTTTAACCCGAAATGTCGATTGGGTCAGTGACAGATTACCCAAACTCATTTCTGGCTAATGATCGTTTTAAATCTGGGCAAGGATGTGATTAGTTATTAAATCACAGTTGTTTCGCCTCAGAGTTCGTATACTTGAAAGAAGAAATCACAAAAGTGATAAGGTAGAAATCAACTCTCCACCGAGGAATTCGAAAATGCAACAGAAAATTATAGCCTTAGCCGTTGTCGCCGTGACATCCAGTATGTTTGCAACCGTTTCATTCGGTCAATCAGTGGTGGGTGGAGATGTGACTACCAACACCGCGGTGGGCGCTGTTTTGCAAAACAATATTGGTATTGCAAATAAAAATAATGCGAAAGTAGGGTCGATAAGTCGTTCCAACGTGGGTGGAGATGTAAATACAAATACCGCTGTCGGTGCTGTACTGCAAAACAATATCGGCATCGCAAATCAAAACAATGCGAATGTAGGATCTGTAACTCGATCCCGAGTGGGTGGAGATGTAAATACGAATACCGCAGCGGGAGCCGTTCTTCAAAACAACATCGGTATCGCCAATAAAAACACGACTAATATCGGATCTGTAAGCCAATCGGTGGTTGGTGGAGATGTAAATACGGCGACTGCGGTTGGAGCGGTGCTGCAAAATAATATTGGAATTGCGAATAAGAACACGGCCAATGTTGGGTCGGTCAGCAATTCCAGGGTGGGTGGCGACGTGAATACCGCCACTGCTGTCGGTGCCGTACTGCAAAATAATATCGGTATCGCCAACAAAAACACGACTAACATTGGGTCTGCCAGTAATTCAAATGTTGGAGGAAGCGTGAACACAGCGACAGCAGTTGGAGCCGTGTTGCAAAATAATATCGGGATTGCGAATAAGAACACCGCCAATATCGGTTCGGTAAGCAACTCCAACGTGGGCGGAAGCGTGAACACAGCAACAGCGGTTGGAGCAGTTCTTCAAAACAACATTGGTATCGCAAATAAGAATACAACCAATATCGGTTCCGCGAGTAACTCTAATGTTGGCGGAAGTGTGAATACCGCTACCGCGGTGGGCGCGGTTTTACAAAACAACATTGGCATTGCCAATAAGAATGCGGCGAACATCGGTTCCGCGAGCAATTCCAACATTGGTGGAAGTGTGAATAGTGCAACAGCGGTTGGTGCTGTGCTACAAAATAACATCGGCATTGCTAATAAGAATTCCACCAATATCGGATCTGTCAGCAACTCCAATGTGGGTGGTAGCGTGAATACCGCCACTGCGGTTGGTGCAGTGCTTCAAAATAATATCGGTATTGCCAACAGTAACTCCGCTAATATTGGCGGTGCAGTTGATGCCAATGTCGGTGGTAGTGTGAATAGCGCTACTGCGGTGGGCGCCGTTCTACAAAGCAATATTGGTATAGCTAGTAAAAACAAAGCAAGTATTGGATCGATTGACTGAACCAGTTGACGCTATCGATAGATTTGGATACCGAAATTGATCATTTTCTCAAGTAGTCCGAATCTCACGGATTCAGGTGTTGCGACTGTATACACGCTTGTGAGGGTAAATATCACAAATTAATAACATTTCAGCACAACAAGAAACTAGACCGAATTGAAAACATCCTACTCCCAAACAATACGGAGTATCTCCATGAAAATTTCAATTCCCCTAGTTGTGCTGCTATCCAGTGTGTTAATTACTCCTGTTTGGTCAGATAATGGATCTGGTGGCTCGGGCGATCCTAAGCCGGTACCCCACCACATCCAGCACCTCATTGACACTGGTAACTATCAGAAAGCGAAAAAGAAGCTTCGATATTTTGTCCGAGGAGAAAAATCGAGCTTTAACGGATGGCGCCTACTTGCGATTAGCCAACTTAAAACCGGTCAGCTAGAAGCCTCTCTCAAATCTCATAGAAAGGCGCTCAATTTGAATAGCACGCATATTGGTACGATCCGCTCGCTGGGAGAACTTTATGTTGCTTTGGGTGATGAAAAGGAAGCTGAAAATCAACTAAACAGGTTAGAGTATCTGTGCGGTACGTGTGAAGACTACCTGGCCCTGAATCTAGTTCTCTCTTCAGAAAACAATGGATAGGAAAGCCAGTTAAACCTAAGTGTTATTTTCGATCAGATATGTTGTCGCAATTTTATGACCGCTATCAGATGCAGTCTTAATACTGTCCGGATATCGCTAGTGCGTTAAAACCGGTAGAAACGCCATCACACTTGCCTGCGCTTAGAGTACTCGAAGTCTGGTGGCACTCAGAACGGGTGGTGCGATCAGCTGCGGGGTCTGACTCTCATATTTGTCCAGTCTGTTTTCATGAACGAATTCAACAGCGTACTGATACATTTCTCCAATGTCGATTACTTTATCATTGTTGAGATCTCCACTACCTTCAAGCGCTTGAACGAGTGAATATGAAAATAATCCCTGCTCGCCGGGTGGGTATTCTTGCGCTACTTCGTCCCCTTTTGAAGCTGCCAGTAAACCAAAAGACATGGCGGATGAACGTTTAGCCAGTGAACCAAAGTCGAAATTGCCCTCAATTTTTTGCGCTTGACATGTATCTACGATAAGAAACCGTTTGCCGCTCGCATTTCGAATGCCGTCAACTATCTGATCCCACCTTACCAGCGATTCTGCTTCGAGCTGATTGGCTCCAAGAACACCTTCGATATCAGACAGTGTTGCGTCTCGTGGAACCATAAAATAATCTCCAGCTTCGTTGCTAATTCCGTGAGAAGCCAGAAAGACAATCACCGTATCGTTTGGTCCAGAGTTTTTCAAAAATTCAAGAGATTCCAAAATATTTTTCTTAAATGGCTTGGTTTCAGTGAAATCGTTTAGCAGCTTTACGTACTTATTTTTATATTGTGAGTAACCTTCCAGCACTTCGCTAAAAATTTTTGCATCCTGAGCCGCGTAGGCCAAGTCAATACTCTGCTCCGCTGGCACAGGTTCTATGTGATTCACCCCGACCGCGAGGATATAAAGGTCCCCCTCTGTTGCCTTTTTCGAAGCTTGCGCAGAAACAAACGTTTCCTTTACTGAGATAGAATTTTCTGTGTAAACCTCGACCCGGATAATATTCTCGGGTTCACTCAAATCAATTTGATGGGTTCTGAGAAGTTGAGTTTTGTCTTTCCCTCTTACATCTCGGTCGGAAAATGGCACGACCGGTAGATCATTGATAAATACAGAGTAGTGACTGATGGGTAGCTCGTTTTTATTGGCCTCAACTATCAAGGTGACATTGGATTTTGACTTTGACTTACTAACCTCTATAGCGAGTTCAGGTGGCGCGTTTTCCTGCATTGTTTTCCTGCGATATTCGCTTTCCAAATCGCTTTCTGACCATTCACCTTGACTGAAAAAATATTGTTCAACGATATCGGGGCGATAAAGAATTCGCTCAAACTGCCAGGCGGAGTAAAATTTTGCGGGTCGATCTTTGGCCTGATTGATATGCCATCCAATGTATTGATCGCCTTCTGCAGAGCTGACATAAAAACCAGGAGGCGTCCAGGCAACCCAATCAACGCCGTTGTTGTGCGGAAAGAGGGCGTAAAATTCCTTTCCATTGTCGGTGCGATGCCATCGAATAGAACCATCCTGTAAACCTGCGACAATGGTTTTCCCATCCTTGCTAATGTTGATAGAGTAAACCCCTGCGTTGGTAAACACACCCCAGGTTTGGCTGCCATCTTTTGCGAATAGTCTAATCTGACTATCGAGACCTAGTACAAAAAAAGTTCCATCATGAGATATTGCCAAAGAACGGCTTTTTTGACGCTTGGCCAATGGAATCGGGTTCCCATTTACGGTAGGGGTTTCGCTAAACTTCCAGTTCTCAATATTTAAACCATCGTAGGTATGGACTGGTTTGTGGAGCGTACTGTTCCCCGAGGGAAGACTGAGTTCCCTGTCTTCGACAGAAAAACGTAAGTTGCTATTCGAGTCTCCACCTATCGCAAACTGAATGACGGAACCGTCGTCTGACACCAGTAGCTTTTCATCATTCCCTCCATGAAGTACCAGGGGCGGTGCTTGAAAAAACGGGCGATCGCCGCTCTTGTTTATCCGCGCCACAGCGTGATCCAGAGTGGTATAGCCAACGCTACCTTCTGGAAGGGCAATCATTCTGAAGATTCGTTGTTTGCTGGCGGGAAAAATAAGTGGGTTCGATGAATTTGCGACCTCCCATCGTAGTATGCTGGTTTGGTTCTCGACGACTAAGTCTCCTCCCGCGAAAATATATTTTCCGTCGTCAGACCAAATGACCTGCGGCAACACCTCGGGATATTCAGAGGGAACAGGTAGTTCTTGAGCAACTTTCAGGGTTGTACTATCAAGAATGAGCAATCCTTGTTTGTCATAGTAACTAATGACCAGCTCCTTGCCAGAGGGAGAAAAATGAACCGAGGAAACAGAGTGGCCTGGCCACGGTTCGGACTCAACTTGAAGCTCTAATTCCTTGTCGTAAATGCGGACTTTGCCGTCGAAGCAATTCGTTGCGAGTTGGTTGTTCGCTGAGAAATGCATGCGATAACTCACGTCTTTGCAGTCATGATTTTCAGCGATGAGTTTGAAACCAGGAGCAGAAAACATCATCAGTTGACCAGTGAGCAGAGTGACCGCGAGTCTTGTTTCGTCTGGTGAGAACTCCAGTGCCACTACCCGTTCTGGGAGTTGACTCACCCGGCCCAGCATTTCCAGGGTGTCGAGATCAAAAACGTAGATTGAGATGGATTTATCCCAGGTGTAACCGGTCCATCCTGCAACGAGAAGCATCCTGGCCTGCGGGGCCACGCTGAGCGCATAAAGTTCGCCGTCCTTTCGCGCCGACATTGGCACATAGACGGTGTCTTCCAGCCGGCCTGATTGATAGTCCCAGAAGCGAATACTCCGATCATCAGAGACCGAAATCAATTGTTGCCGAACTGGATCGAAACCGATGTCTGTCGGCCTATCTGTATGAGTTCCTGTTTCGAGTCGAGGGATGGGAAAGGTGGGGAGATTGTCTGCATTCGCTGAAGCACACCATTGCATCGCGACACCGAGAAACACTAAAAGCAGTGACCATCGGGCAAACTTTCTGTGATTTTCTATATGACCCATTCTAAGCTTTTCAGAAATTAGTTATCAGCGATCAGAGGCAGTTTCCCTCCGCAAATACATCAGCTGTTGAGCCGATGGTGTCTCCCTTTCCCATGTATGCGATATCGCTTGCGCTGCTCACTGCAAACTGGATCCAGGATAAGTAATTTCCTTCCCCGCAAGATTCGTTCGAATCTTTACCCGTATAACTTTCCACAATAATGCGATCACTCTCAGAAGAGGGGCTTTGAGATGATTGCGTAGATACTGCCACCTGGGTTTCATTTGACTCAGAATTACCGCTGATGATGAAAACAGGGTTTTGCGTAGCTGTCGGACTCGGAGCAAGATCGTCACCTCCATCCAGACCAATCGCGGGAGTAATGGATGTTGTCGGGGAGTCGCCTTGTGTCGCAACAGCCAGTAAGTTTTGTCCGTTGAAACCAATCGCCGTCGTTATCGGATTGTCGTTGGTAACATCCGGATTTCGATAAAAAACAAAGTTATTGTTCAGTGCAGGCAAAAGCTCGCTGCCAAAAATTTTTGAAATCCCTGGCCCCGTACCCCTTGCATTAGGGCCCGTGAACGGTAATGGATTCGCAGCAGGACCGACTGAAGTACGCAAATCAACCAGCAAATCTCTAATTTGCTCAGCGCTCAGATTAACCTCAGCTATCGGAACATTGCCGGAGTTCAGCTGACGAATTCGCAGTCTAGCGTCAACAGATGGATCTTCAATCAGACTGTTCGTGTATTCTGGAAACGAAAACACGCCATTTATGCTGCCTTTATATGCCAGATCAAAGTTTGTGCTGACCGCCCCAATTGTATAGTAGTTAACCACCGGCGGTGGCGCACCATAATAGTCTGTTTCACCTAATATATTGGGAGGGGTGCCTGGCTGTATGGAGGGATCAGTGCCATCTACGATGGGAGCTTTGAATCCGTCGGTGCCGCCGCCAAAATCACCCCCACCTATTGCTGAAATATTCTCCGCACGTATTAGTAGTGAGCCAGATAGCGTAACGTTTCCTCCAGCCCCTACACCAACTCCTGTAATGGGTAGACCATCGTCCTCGAATAAATCAGAATTTACACCCGCCGAAAGATCTATTGCTGGAAGGGATTCTGATATCGCGGTGCTGTCTGCGCCACCTGAGTAACTGCCGCCTGCATAAAAATCACCCCCTGCACTTGCAGAAAGACTACCGCCATAGGTTGCCACTCTGTCCACCCGAATATCGCCGCCGGCAATCATCAGAACCGACCCACCGGGTATATATTGGGAGTACTCTTTCGGTGTCCCTCCCGCTGTGAGGCTATCCGGATTTTCAGTTTCCAGCACGCCAAGAAGTAAATCCTCTGCCGCACCAAACTGCAGATCTCCGCCGCTGGTTTTCAATATATCGGAGCGACGCGCGAAGATGATACTGCCGTCATTGGAACGAAATGCAATCGCTCGGGCTGCGTCAGTTTCAGCAGATTGGGGCAACGTTACTTCGCCGCCGTCCATTTCAGCAATAGTGAGGTCATCGGTGGTTTCGATGAGTAGATCTATATCGCCCAGGTTCTGGATTTGCTCCCAACTGAGCTGGCTTACCTCTTGATCACTGTTAGATAGAGCGGGCGCAGCGGCATTGTTATCAAGCTCTGCATTGGTGTTGACGATCGTCAGTGTAGTCGGATCGAGCAACAAACTACCTTGTTCACCGTTGGTTGCGCTGGCCTCTACAGTCCCCCTATAGCGTAGTACTTTTTTGCCAGACACCTCTATCTGACCGCCATCTCCACTTTCAATTCCACCATTGGCAGAAATCGTGCCTTCAAAATCGGTTGTACCATCTGACCAAACGACTATTTGCCCGGCATTACCAGCGGTTTGTGCGTTCGACTGAATGTCAACATTGCTTTCTACCCTGGTTTCTTGGGCATTCCGAATTTCTCCCGCACCCTTGTAGTCGCCGCCGATCAGTATTTTGCCTCCGCCGCTGTCACCTGAAGCATTTACCAGAACCCCTTCTGCGAGAATGACTTTATTCCCAGTAACAGTGATATCGCCGCCAACAGAACCAGATTCCAGATTACTACTTTCAATTTGGGCATGGACAGCGACCGACCCAGTGTCACCCGCATCAATCTCAACCTGTCCGCCCTCCGTGTGGATATTTTGATTTACGGTGACACCCGTTAATATTTCCGAAGAAACGCTCTGACTACTAGTGTTATTTTCGTCGGCTGATTCTTCTGCGTTGCCTTCCACTGCGACATGGGTGTCCGGATCCTCTTGCTCGATTTCATCTTGTTGATCTAAAGCTTCACTTTCTGGCGCACCTCGTCCCGAAATGTGACTGGTGAAACTCCCTCCATTTGTCGTAACCTGTGCATTCACTTTCACTGCATTACCGGCCGTTAGCTTGACTTTGAGAGCACCGCTGGTGGAGGTGATGGGTGCGTTTACATATACGTCATTGTGAGCGGTTAACGCTAGTGCCGCGTCATCACCTTCAGTTTTGGTAATGGAGGCAGCGACGGTGATATTGCCTTCGCCGGAACCAGATTCCGAAGTTTCGATACTGACGCTGCCTCCGTCGTTCAATGTAGCTTCGATACTATCGGCTTCTGCCCGGCCTATTGTTATGTCTTCTGGATCAATTAACCACATACCGCCACTACCAGCCGGCGCGCTCACATCAACACTATTTGTAAAACTGAGTTGTCCTGCACTCGAAGTTTCAATCAAACCACCGTCACCGCCATCGATGCCACCCCGAGCAGAGAGGTTGCCGTTAGCCTGGGTTTCCTTGTCAGACCAAAGGACAATGAGTCCTCCACTGCTGGAACCGATGCCATTCGCTGAAATTTCAGCACCTTGTTCCACTGTTGTTTGTTCGGCACGAATTCGGTCTCCTTCACCTCGTAAATCTCCACCAATATGAATTTCGCCCCCGCCACCTTCGCCATTGGCTTTCAAACGCGCATTTTTTGTCAACGTGATATTTTTGCCAAGAATATCGATTTGACCGCCTATTTTGCCTTCCTCTCCATCAACATCAATTTCTCCCGAAACTGTTACGCCGCCACCTTCGCCACTCAGGATGATTTTTCCGTCACGCTGAGAAATACTACGAGCTGTAATCACGCCGTCCATATTAATGACGTTGTCGACCACAGATTTGGCGGCGGAAGCGCTAAGCGCTACGGTTCCGCCATCGGCCTCAATTCGCCCACTGTTTGAAACCAGCGCGTCGCTAAGCTGGTTGTCTATCGCGAGATTGACGAGTCCGTCTCCATAAAGGTCTACCGTAAACCGATTACCTGCAGCAAGCGCAACCCGACCGAGACGAGCGCGAATCACACCGTTGTTCTCCACCCCGGGCGCAACGAGGGCTACCAGTCCATTTTCAGCAACATTAATCGATCCGTTGTTGATG
Source organism: Acidiferrobacterales bacterium (assembly GCA_019633985.1). Taxonomy (GTDB): domain Bacteria; phylum Pseudomonadota; class Gammaproteobacteria; order Arenicellales; family Poriferihabitantaceae; genus VYFG01. The sequence continues at coordinate 46,922 of JAHQWE010000084.1, forward strand.
ACGGTGCCGGCTTGGTTGCCGTCAAATATAAACTGATCCGCCATGAAATCGCGGTCACTTATGTTGGAAGTGGTGGCTATGAGGCTATGAACGTCAACCTGGGCGTTGTTGCCAAATACGATTCCATTCGGATTCACTAAAAATACCCGTCCGTTGGCTTTCAACGCACCTTGGATATCTGACATCTTTTCCCCGACTACCCGATTCAAGATGGTGGAATCTGATGTGGGCTGAATGATTCTTACACTCTCACCCCGTCCAATGTTGAAGCTCTGCCAGTTAATCGCTGCTCTCCCCGAGGTTTGATCAATTATCATGGAGTTGGTGTTTTCTCCGGATATGGTTGCTTGGCCCGCAGTGACAGTGCCGTTGGTTGGATTGGCCTGCGCTGCAAACCCAATACTGAACGTGAGGCTAAATGCGGTGATCCATACAAAATGTCTTCTGCTTCCTTGGTGTTGATTCACTTTGATATGTTTTTTCATCGCATTTCTCCTAACAGTGTCATAATGCAAACGAATTTAGATTCGTACTTCACTCTTGTATTAAATTGATCGCAACAGGGAAAAAAGAAACCCCTAAAAAGAATTTTTTATCGCAAAAAATACTCTGCCATCATCATCGCCTTCAGAGGCCACCTCATTGGAGAGCGGTATGGAATATTCAATATACCCTCCCCAGTTTTTAATCAGATCAAACCGTAATCCAAGGCCCGTGGAAGACAGGCTTTCGGATTCTTCTTCATCAACGGACGGCCGATTTAGATCGACTTCCCCACCATCCAAATAGGCATATTGCACCAGTCCGTTGATCCAGCGGGCATCGGGTTGGGTGGTAAAGCGTAGTTCGATTCGTCCGGCAATTCCGCTATCACCTGTAATTTCTGAAGAATCAAACGCACCGCCGAAGTCTCTACCCCCAATGCCAAATTGCTCTGCTCCAAGCAAAATATCATCAGAATGTTGTGCATTGATCGCGGTAAAGAGCGAGAAACGTTGGCTGAGAGCCTGCAGTCTTGCTGCATAGATATCGATTTTCGAATAGTCGATTGCGCCGTCAAGTCGGCTGTTACCGCTGGCATTCAGTGTGTCAATACCCTGACTCAGATTGACTTCAATCAGATTCAAACCCCTATAACGGTCTAGTCTGTCGTAGGTGATGCCTAGTCGAATGCTTCTAATTTTATCTTCGGTTTCCGGGCCTTCCTCGCTGCCAAGTCGTTTCGACTCATTATCCAGCGTGTCAAAACTGGCGTGGCCGATAAAGTTTTGCCTCCTCGCCCGAATGATGGGATATTCTAATTCCAGTTCGAGATTTTGCGTATCGCTTTCGATTTCCAATGGCTCGAGCAACCCACCAGGTTGGCTATTAGCAAAACTTGCCAGTTGTCGAAATATGAGACCATTCGTTCCCAGCGGTGCACTATGTTGAAATGAGGCGTAATTCAATTCTTCATTCAGAGTCGAACTAAGGGTAATACTTGCAGAGTTCATTGCGGGTGATAAATTATTCAAGCCGGCGGTGGCAGTGACTCTGGCGGGGCCAAGAAAGTCGTTCCCTCTATTGTTCAATTCTATGGAATACTCTCTGTCGTCAACAATCGCGTTTAATGTCAGATCAGCCGCATTGGGAACGTCCGAAGGAGATAGAGTGGCGTTGATTGAATAACCTGGGATGTCGTTCAACAGTAATAAATATCTCTCCAAATCTCTTGCGCGCAGGGGTTTAGAGCGTAATATGTTAGCGAGGTAACGTTCAATTTTTTTTAGCGCTTTGGGTTCTTCCGTGTTGATGGTGACATTAGAAATAAAGCCCTCAATGACGGTGATTTTCACCGGAGCGTCAGCGCTGATCTCCTGCTCAGGTAGAACAGCTTGAGACAGAATAAAGCCTCGGTTTCGATAGTATGCAGTGATGCTATTTACCACCTCGTAAAGCGCTCGCAATGAGACAGTAGTGCCTATTTTCGTTTCGAATATAGTTTCTATTTCTTCATTGCTAAATTCTGTGACGCCGGTTAGTTCAATTCCTTTCAACACAAAATCAACATCAGGGACATCTGCGGGGAGTCGCAGATCCGTTTGGCCAGGGATCTCCACTTCCCCAGAGGATTTTGGCGTGCTGAACGGTCTGAATTCCTGATCTATTCGAGATGGATCCGCACTCGGCGGAATATCACTTTGAGCAAGGCAAAGTGAAGAAACGGACAAGCTCAATATCAAAAAGCTTGAACAAATACCGCGAATCAAATACTGCAACTGACCTACCTCACTGATTGCTTACTTGTTGTCATACGAATGCTGGATAGTATAGGGTTCAGATTAAACAAATTATGTGATTTCTGCACATAGTTACTTTTTTGGCAAATTTTAGATTTGATAAGTGTGGGCAATCATAAGATAACTACAATCTCGACATCATTTCCTTGTCAGATTTCATGTATCCGATACGATCTGCCGAAGGGAAACGAATGACAAAAACTCAAAACGCAATCACTCTGATCATAGTTTTATTCATTGCGAATTTCGTTATGTGGGGATCACTGAGTGCCCACGAGGACGAGCAACCTATCGGTGAAGCGATTGAAAATATTCCGATATTTGATGCGCACATCCACTACAAACAACCGGCATGGGATGTTTATCCCGTTGAAAGTATCGTCGAGCTCATGGATCGAAATGGCATTGCCATGGGGCTCGTTTCCTCAACCCCAGATGCGGGAACAATTCTGCTATGGAAATACGCGCCCAACCGGATTGTGCCCGAACTGCGACCTTACTACGGCACAGTGGGGTCCTCGAATTGGGCGAAAGCAGAAAACATGAAGGAGTACCTCAATTCGCGACTGGAGAAATATCCGCATGAGGGAATTGGAGAATTTCATATTCATCGTCTGGATACCAATGATGAGCCATTTTTCAGATCGGTGATTACTCTCGCTAAGGAGCGGGGAATATTTTTGCATGTTCACTCTGACGTCAAACCTATCCGATGGCTTTATAGTCTTGATAATGAGGTAGAGATTATTTGGGCACACGCAGGATTAGGCACACCAGTTGAAGAAGTTTACGCACTAATGAACGAGTTTCCAGATCTCGTGGCGGACTTGTCTTTGCGAGAATATGACATTCTTTCCGCAGGTGGGCAGCTAAACCAGAACTGGCGCGAGGTGCTGTTGACGTTTCAGGACAGGCTTCTGGTCGGTAGCGATACTTGGGTGAACAGCCAATGGGCAGACTATTCAAATATCATTGATTCCAATCGAAACTGGCTGTCTCAATTACCGAGAGCGGCGGCGGAAAATATTGCCTATAGAAATGCCGAACGTCTTTTTGACCGGACAGTCTCTCTAGAACAAATTGGTACAAGGTAGCACCTGGTATTTTTGGATAGATCTATACTAATCCTGGTAGCTGCATTGTCCTGTTTCGGACTATGGTTCGTTTTTCGATTGCTCTCCTGATCATCCGATGGTTTAGGAACGGTTTGACCGTGTGCTGATCAATAGCACTAATGCAGCTTAAGTCTGGGTCGGAGAAAACGATTCAATTTGTCTGAAATCATGAGAAGCGCGGTACGAAGATAGCCATGAATTGCGCTCTGATGGAGGCGATAGAGGGAAACATAGGTAAACCGTGCAATGCGACCTTGGACGTTAAGACTGCCGCCTCCGATACCACCCATCAATCTACCAAAGGCGGTGTAGTCACTCAGAGATACGAGTGACCCGTAGTCCCGATAGGAGAACGCTGCCGGTTTTTTGTTGTTGACGAGTCGAATGATATTGGAACTGATTTGGCTTGCCATTTGATGCGCGGATTGTGCTCTCGGCGGCACCCATTTTTTTGCTCCCGAAGCTTCTGTTATCTCGAGTCCTGCGCAATCTCCCATTGCAAAAATAGTGGGATGTTGTTGGGTTTGCAGCGTAGGTGTTACGATAATTTGATTCGCATTATTGGTTTCAATTCCCGCCGTCAGCTTAAGAAATTCAGGTGCTTTTATACCGGCAGCCCAGACCAGAGTGTCTGCTGCGATGGAATTTCCGTCATTGGTGAGCAGAGTGTTTTCCTTCGCCTCAGAGATTTGCGTATTAACCCAAACCCTGACTCCTCTTCTGGTGAGCTCCTTGATAACTGATTCAGAAATCGACTCACTCAGTGCGGGGAGAACCCGAGGTCCAGCTTCGATTAAAGAAATTTCTAAATGCTCGCTCCTCACATTTTTTAATCCATAAGTCGAAAACCACTCCCTGGCGCGTAGTAGTTCCGCGGACAGTTCGACACCGGTTGCACCGCCTCCGACAATAGCAATATGCAGCCTTTTCTCAGGATTATTTTCCAGTTGCTGATTGAGTCGAATAAAGTTGTTCACCAATCGCTCATGAAAATCGACTGCTTGACTATGAGAGTCCAGAAAGTGACAGAATTCTGAGACGCCCTCAACGCCAAAATCATTGGATACACTACCAATGGCAACGACTAGATAATCAAACTTTATGAATCTGACCGGTAAAATTTCTTCACCAGATTTTTCTTTGATCGCTGCAAGTTGAATCGACTTATCTTCACTATTGATCTGTTCCAATCTGCCGAGTTTGAACATATAGCCGTTCAGATGAGCATGGGCCCGATAGCTGACCGCGTCGACGGCCGCGTCCAGAGAACCTGAAGCAACTTCATGGAGCAGCGGCTTCCAGATATGCACTGGTTTGTGGTCAACCAGTACGATTTCTGCTTTTTTGCCTCGGCCAAGTTTTCTCCCGAGTTTGGTGGCGAGTTCGAGACCGCCCGCACCACCGCCGACTATGACAACACGCATTATGTAATTGCTAGAATGAGAATTGAGGAAGAAGTAACGTTTTGTGCCAAGCTTTCCGAGCATATCATGTTCAGTAAGTGAGCCATCGATTAGCCGGCGATGGATACCGAATTAGAAATGTTTAAGGGATGTACTTTGCGCATTGCTTGTTTGGATTTTTACGGAAAATATCCCTGGTCCTTGCTTTAGTGTTGAGATACTGTTTTTGCCCCTCAACCAAGAACCCCTTCTTATGAGATACCTTCATGTCATCGCTACACAGCGTGCGCTTTTTCGATTTTCTATCATCCTATATCTAGCTCTCTGTTTGAGTTTGACCGGAAAGGTGTATGCCGGCGGCAATTTAACTGCAGAATATGAGCGCACTATTCCAAAGTCGGCAGCTGAAATATGGCAGCTCGTAGGAAACTTTAATGGTTTGCATGAGTGGCATCCAGCGGTTGTGAAAACCGACGCTGATGGCGGTGGAGATATGGCTGGTGACAGAAGGCTGCTGACATTGGGCGACGGAGCAACCATCGACGAGGAGCTGCTGGAATACGATCAGGACGGTATGCGTTTAAGTTATAAAATACTGGAGGGTCCCTTGCCTGTAAGCGACTATGTATCAACTATCTCAGTATCCGATAGTGGAGATGGAAGTGCTAAGGTCGTCTGGAATTCCACGTTCAAAGCGAATGGAGTCAGTGACGATAAAGCGGTGGAAATTATTACAGGGATCTATGTCGCGGGCTTGGATGCGGTGAATTAGCGAAGTATAAAATAGCAGAATTTAGCGCCGTGATCATGATTCTGTTACAGGATCTCTGCACGGTCCATTGTTTCGAATAAGTGGCTTGCCAGAGAATGACATCACTTTGTTTGAGTCTCTTTTGTGGTCGTCCGGATGGCTTGTGAGTATTTGGAGTCGGCGGCTGTCATCGCGGAAAACTCACTTGAATCTGAACGCGGAACACGTCATTGAACTCTAGGAGTAACTCGCCCTAAGGTAACGCAAGAAGTCCGCCATCCACTACCAGCTCGGTCCCAGTAATAAACGAGGCCTGGTTCGATAATAAGAATAGAGCGGCTGCCGACATATCGGTTACTTGGCCAACCCGACCTAGGGGGACGATACTGGCAACAGCATTCTTGCTCGCGGGATCGGAATCCCAACGAGCTTGCATTGGAGATTCGCATGGGCCGGGCACGATCACATTCGAGCGAATCTGATTGTCTCCGAGCTGGATGGCGAGAGACTTTGAGAGTGCGATCACTCCGGCTTTAGCCGCCTGATAAGCGTCCTGTGGAGCTGCATCCCCCCGCATGCATTGGATTGTAGAAAAGTGAACCATGGCACCACCACCTCTGGCTTGCATGGACGGCACCACAGCCCGGGATAAATGCACGCAACTTTTTAGATTGATATTCAAAACTTGATCCCAGACTCCAAGATTAATATCAAGAGCGGATTGATCTCTACCAAACCAGAGTGCCCCGGCGACATTCGCTAGCAAGTCGACCCCACCGAATGTCGATATCGCGCGCTCTGTAGCATGTAATACCGCCTGCTCATCAGTAATATCTACAGACAAGTAAAGTGTATCGTTAAGATTGGTGATTTGTTTTGGGGGAGGCTTGATATCCATCATCAACACTTTTGCACCAGCGGCAACAAGATCGAGGGAAAGCTGAAGCCCCATTCCTCCTCCTGCACCGCTCACAACCGCGACTTTCTCTGAGAAATCAAACATCTTTAGGTTTGTGAAATATTGTAAATAGTGAAATAGTATCACTACCCAATCAATGTGCAGCCGGGCAATTTCAATCCATATGTTTCTGCTTCGAGTCGATCAATATAGTTCATGAAAATGCGGGATTCGCATCAATGGCCAGACAGTCTGTGGGAATCTACGGCGACCACAGCGAACCCGTCGCCCGCTCTCAAAGAGGATATTAGTGCGGACTTACTGATAGTGGGTGGAGGATACACCGGGCTCTCTACCGCATTGCACGCTAAACATTTGTTTTCAAAAGTCGTATTGATCGACCAGGTTCAACCCGGTTGGGGTTGTTCAGGCCGCAACGGTGGTCAAATCAACCCACAGTGGAAATCCTCGATTGACCATTTGAAATCGGAGTACTCCGGTAGATCGTTCGAAAACTTTGTTAGTCTGCTTGCTACGTCTGCTCAAAACGTTTTTTCCCTAATTGATGAACATTCGATTGATTGCTGCGCGATGAGAAGTGGAGCGCTGATTCCGGCAAAGGGAAAGAAATCTTATCAGTACCTGAATGACTGGAGTAACTACTGGCAAGCGTACGGGGCGAACGTTGAACTCCTTGATCAATCTGATACCGCTGCGGTAATTGGTACGAGTGCGTATGACAGCTGTCTATTGATGAAAGAAGGTGGCAGTCTACAACCTCTTTCATTTGCTCGCGGCCTGCTTCGAGCCTGTCGAAATCTCTCTGTGGAGATTTACGGTGATACAGAAGCGCTGCGGGTGACAGCGAGCGGCAATGAGTGGTTGGTCTCAACCCAGCATGGAAATATTCTATGTAAGTGCCTTGTGATTGCGACCAATGGATACACCGGAAGATTGTGGCCCGGCCTGAAACAGAATATTTATCCGATAGGCAGTATGATTTCGGCGACAGCACCGTTAAGTGAGGGGCTTGCTCATACTGTTCTACCAGGGAAGCAGTCTGTTGCCGAGTACGCTGGCCTCCCTTTTTACTACCGGCTGGATGAACGAAATCGGTTTGTCATGGGAGGCCGCGGAACCCGGAGTGGGGGTGTCGGGTCTTTGGATACAAGTCATTTGCATCGGATCACCGCTAAACTATTTCCTCAATTGAGAAAACTGCGTTGGGAATTTAATTGGGCCGGTTATGTCGGCGTCACCGTGCATCAAAAACCAATGCTATTGCGATTGGGGCCGAACGCCTACGCAGGGCTGGGTTACAACGGTCGAGGTATCACAATGGCTACCACTATGGGACACCAGCTTTCCCAGGCTCTGGCTGGTAAAGACACGCTCCTGCCAATAGATGCGCCGGGGAAAAGCAATCTCTATCCTTTCTACAGATTGGGCGTGGCTGGGCGTATTCTCTATGGAGAGTGGATTGATCGGCGTAGTGGGTTGCGGTGATCAACCCCACGCTTTTTTTTCTGGATCAGTGGTAAGTCCAATAGTTCATAGACTTTAATCATAACTCGCCAAATCCTAAAGTGAGGAAAATACGTGTGACAATTCTGGAAGCACATTCTGTTAGCGAATTTCTTTTCTCGGGTCAGTACACGTCAGCTCGCTCGCGCTTTTGTTTTACCAAGCACTTGCCGGTGCATCTGTTACATCACCCTCGGATAAAATTGAACCGCGTGGCAAATAGCCGTGCCCTACTCGGTGTTCTTCTCTTGGTCGTGAGCTGTTTTCCCGGCCATCTTTTTGCGCAATCCATACAATTAGGGCCGCGTCCATTTTACTTAGTTGACCAAATGCAGGAAGGCGAACTGAAAACCAAACTGCAAGCCTGCAAGAACATGGAGTATAAGTCGAGTGATTGGTCGATAGGGCATCGCGGTGCGCCGTTACAGTTTCCTGAGCACACTTTTGAGTCTAATTTGGCTGCTGCCACTATGGGGGCAGGAATTCTAGAGTGTGATGTCACATTTACGCGTGACCGTGAATTAGTTTGTAGGCACTCCCAGAACGATCTTCATACCACAACAAATATTTTAAAGACGAGTTTAGCGGAAAAGTGCAGCAAGCCATTTACACCAGCATCTGCGAATAAGGATGCCGCGGCGGAGTGTCGTACTTCCGATATATCACTATCGGAGTATCAGATGCTAAGTGGAAAAATGGATTCCGCCAATACCGCCGCCACCACCGTAGACGAGTATGTAAACGCAACTCCCAACTGGAGAACGGACCTGTATTCTGCAACCGGCAAACTAATGACGCACGCTGAACATATTGAGCTTGGAATAAAGCTGGGAGTGAAATTCGCTCCTGAACTTAAATCTCCCGTTGTGAAAATGCCTTACCAGGGTGACTATTCTCAAGAGAGGTATGCTCAGCAGATGATCGATGACTATGTAACATTGGGTGTCGATCCTTCCAGGGTGTACCCACAATCGTTTAACCTGCAAGATATACTTTACTGGTTAAAATACGCTCCAGAATACGGCGCCCAGGCTGTATATTTGGACGATAGCTATCGTAGTTGGGGATGGTCACCGATGGACGCTTCCACTTGGCGATTTACTATGGAAGACCTCAAAGCAAAGGGTGTGAACTACATCGCGCCTCCTATCTGGGTATTGGTAACGTTGGACGATGGCAAGATCGTCCCTTCTGTCTATGCGGTGGAAGCTAAGAAGGCAGGTTTAAAGATAATCACTTGGACACTCGAACGTTCCGGATTAATCCATACTGGTGGTGGCTGGTATTATCAATCTGTTGCCGATGTGATCGACAACGAAGGAGATGTGTTTGAGTTATTAAACGTGTTGCACGAAGATGTTGGGGTGGTTGGTGTATTTTCTGACTGGCCAGCAACCACTACATTTTACGCTAACTGTTTCGGTTTGTAGTAAAGAGAACTCATCTGAAGTTCACAGGATTCTGTGACGGAATACCCGAAGAGAAAATTTTCATTAGACCTGGAAAATATATAGACCCAATTCAGGTACGAACTGCTCAGCCTATCCCAATATAAACGAGCTTTCAAAGAAATAGTTTTGTGTCGGTGATCACTGTGATTCCATAACAAAACTGATGCAATTCACGCTTAACCGTGAATCAAGCATGGACGATAGAAATGCCCGCCTCAGTGAAATCAGCCAAACTCCCTTGGGAAAAGAATGGAGAGCCTTGGACAACCCCCAATACACCTCCCGATGTGGTGCACACACAGGTATCTTCACCTTCTCTAGAAGGAGGAGGCGAAATTTCTGTTGAGGTTCCGAGCGAAAATCGGAAAGAAATTGGGGTGCCGGCTTCCTCGAAAAAAGTTGTAGATTTAAAGCCATCTTTGCTGCCCTCTGGTAAAACTCTAGAGGGTATCGGTTATTCTGAGGAACACAGACAGCTCACTAATCGAAGCGCTCTAGTTGAACCTGAATCCATTTCAGATATGGCCGGTGATGAACCCTGGACATGTTCCAACATTTCATCAATTAACCTGTCAGACGATAGTGACGCTGCGATCAGCGTATCGCAAGAAAATAATAGTCAATCTCATAGTAGAAAGGAAAAGGAAAGTACTAAATCTGCAAAGCTGACCGCGCGTTATTTTCTTGTTGCTACATCATGCTTGATAGGTTTTCTCATTGGTTACTTATACTGGTCTGGTCAGAGCGATGGGAGTAGCGCGCAATACCAGAATAATCTGAAAGCGATGGAAGTAGAGCATCAAGCGAAGCTGACTCAGTTGCAGAAATCCCATTTGAAGGAGCAAGCTGCGCTGGAAGCCATCCATGCAGTAAAGCAAAATAGGATTCTCGATGAATCCAAAAAACAGGTGGAATTAGAGAGCAAGAAAATTGAAGCGATAAATGCGGAACAAACCGCTTTGATACGCTCCGAGTTGGTCGCCAGGTTGGCTAATAAAGAGCAACAGCTTAGAGAACGCCAAAGAGAATTGCGGGCTTTGCTGGAAATTGAGCAGCAAAATCGCGCGTCTGATTCAAAACGCTATCAATCACGTATTGAAGAACTGACTCGTAGTGAGGAAAAACTGCGCGAAGAGATGGAGTTCTCAAAAACGCAGTTGCTTACGGTGCGCTCTCAACTGGAATCCTTGAAAAATATTGAAGATGAGTTTCTGGTTCTAAAAACGAAAAACGAGCAGCTAAATCAAAAACTGGCTGAGCAGAATGCCCGGATAGAGAAAGCCAACAAACAACTTTCCACTAGCGAAGCAGAACAACAACAAACCCTTACGGCGAAAATCCCTGAAGACCAGGTCGCTAGCTTACGGCTCACAGGAAGCACCTCGTCTAGTATGTCCATCTCTCCCAAGCCCGACTTGATTCGCCCGTCGGCCGAGATAGTAGAGCTATTCCGACGTATGGAAAGCGGAAAGCTAACCCATTTACAAAGGTATCTGATAAAAGGCGGTGATCCTGATGTGCGCAATAGTAACGGAGAGCCGCTATTGGTGAGGGCGACGACTCTTGGTTATTATATTATGGTCAAGGAGTTGATTCGTGCCGGTGCTAAGATTGATTCTGCTGATACGATGGGACGAAGCGCACTGGTGCATGCTGTTCTGGCAAACAACCCAGGTGTTGCCAGCTTGCTGGTATCTCACGGTGCGAGTAGCGATTACGTAACCCATCAAGGCGAGACACCGTTGGGTCTGGCGACCAAGAGCGGATTATCGGAGTTGGCCGCAGTATTACAAGCGGCACAGTAATTAATTTTTTGCAGGTTGAGACGCAATCAATACTGTGGTTTTTCCCTGACCGCTGTTAAGCATAGCGGAACAGGTTTGGGATGCAGGGAAAAAAGTATGTTTGACAAGGTACGATATTTTGAGAATTTATCCGATCCTTGAATGCCGACTCAAAATTTAAATTGCCATAAGTTTACTGAAACGACGCTTAGGTAGTTCGCCCTCTTTATTTCTGAAAATAGACAATAGCTTTGATTTTGCTTTTAAATAGAAATCTGTACCCCACAGTTTTACTATGTCTTTCCTCTGTCACTGTTAACCAGTAGGGTGATGTCCAGTAATAAAACACAATATTGGTCAGTTCGTAAGTTGACGCTTGGAGTTATATTGCCGTAGGCCTGTTTGTATTTGCCGCAGGAGGTGGGTTTCATTCCGTCTTGAATGTGTGGCAAAGTTTTTTGCACTCTACGCGCAAGCTGAATTGAAGAAACTCGAGGCAGGCGGTTTTGTTAATTCCGAAGGCAATGAGGAATATGTGATTTCCCTCAAAATGCAAGATACACTGGCTGCGGAAAAAAGTTTTTGCTGAATCAGGATGGTGTGGTCTCAGTTAAGACAACAGATATAGCGCATTGGTACAAGGTGGAAATTTCACAAAGTGTTGAGTTTGCGGCAAGACACATGAGGAAGCTCTCGGAAACAGGTTTTATGGTTGCCAATCGTGGGCTATGGTTCTGTCATTAAACAGAGGGTTGTTTTACATTTTGCCCTCTGGCAAGTATCACTATTGCATCCTGATTCCAGTCTGGCATTGATGTCCGACTCCCAATCTCGAGCCGGATTGGTGTCGATACTCTGTCAGCAGAAAATTGGCTGCTCTTGACACTGCTCCGGCCCGTTATCGGGTGCTCAGTTTATTACTGATCCAACTAATATCCGTGAACGTTGCCTTTGACTAGCATGCCGTTGCCATCAACGACGCCGTCTTTGATCATCGTCATCGATGAATCGCGAGTCTCAATATCCCAGCAGTTTTCAGCTTTGTCGCCATACTGAAAGCACATCTTGTTGTCTTCTGTGCGCCACTTGCCAGAGTAGTTTTTGCCGTGAATGCTGCCATCTGGCGCATAATATTCAGCGAATGCCGAATCAGTCATACTGCCCTGGTAGGTGTGGTCACTGACCGATTTGGCAATTTCTTCTGCCGAAAGCCCTTGCGCGAGTAAAGTAGCCGGAAGGCAATAAATCAGCGTCGCGAGCAATGAGGTGGTGATTCTGTTTCTCATACCATTTTCCCGTTAATTGAGTGTTTTATTGGAGTGCCTATTGCCATTCAGGCGCTAGACTAGGAAATAGTTACACATGCATTTATCTTGTTCTAGCAGTATTATTAGCGCTCGATACTGCAATAACGCAGTTCGAATGATTCGAGAATTGCGATGATTGGCTGGGACTATTGGCAAACTTTACTCGCGGTATTTCGCGGTGGAAACTACGCTCAGGCGGCGAAAGTACTCAATATTGATCCAACTACGGTAGGTCGCAGGGTGAAGATGTTAGAACGCCATATGGGGTGTACCTTATTTCTTCGCGATGAAGGCAGACTTTATCCGACGAGCCAATGTGAATCCCTGCTAACCCATCTCGAGGAAGCCTTTGAATCCTTACGTCATGCAGAAAACAAATCCGAGGTTGGTGATCATGGAATCATGTGGCGCCTGGTGAGGATCACCGCACCGCCGTTTCTGATCAATAATATCTATTCACCAGCAATACCCCAGCTCCATGAAACACGCAGGATGCAGCTTGAATTGATTGGCACCGGCAACAATCTGAATCTTACTCGCAGGGAAGCTGATATTGCGATACGGATTCAAGATCATCCTTCCAGTACGACATTTGACACCCATAGTGTAATGGCGGAGAAAATTGGTGAGATCGAGTTCGCCGTTTATCAACGCAAGGATAGAGGCACTGAGGCATTGGCGTGGGCTGGTTTGACAGACAGTCACATCAGCACCACAGGTACCAGAGCAATGCACAAACTAGTTGGCAAACAAGGTTTGCAATATCGTGTGTCGCACTTTGACGCGCTAGAAAATATTCTGTGTTCAGGCGCCGCCCGTGGCTTGATTCCCTGTTTCATGGCAGGTCACAACCATCGCTTAACGCGACAGGGCGCGGTGATTCTGAAGCAACCACTCTGGATGTTGTTCCATCGTCAGGATAAGGACACGTTGCATCAAAAGGCAGCTAGAGAATGGATCATAGAGCAGACAATACAGCGTCTAGGCTAGCTTTACTACTAGGCCGCGTTTCTTAACGCAGCGATGCGTTCTTCAAGTGGTGGATGTGTCATGGTCAACTTTTTTAATCCGATCGCACCCAGCAAGCCGCCGTTAATTCCAAGAGCCTGCATTTGTGCAGGTAGTTGCGCGGGTTGCTGAAGAGATTGAAGACGTTGTAATGCTCGTATCATTTTTTCTCGACCAGCGAGTTGGGCGCCACCCGCGTCGGCACGATATTCTCTCCATCGACTAAACCACCGAACGATCAGTGTCGCGAGAAAACCCAGAACGGTCTGCGCCAGCATGTATGTGGTTCGATAGCCAATACCCCTGCCATAGCCATATCCAGATCGACTGTAACCACCGTTTCTTCTTCGATCCAACATCGCGGAAATGAGCTGAGAAAATACGATCACGAAGGTATTTACGACACCCTGTATAAGTGACAATGTAACCATATCACCGTTGGCGATATGACTTACTTCATGGGCAAGTACTGCTTCGACTTCGTCTTGATCCATGGTGTCGAGAAGTGCAGTACTTACCGCTACCAGAGAAGCATCTTTATTGGCCCCTGTGGCGAAGGCATTGGGTGCCGAAGAATCAAAAATTGCAACATCAGGATGTCCTATACCGGCTTCGTCAGCCTGACGATGCACCGTATCGACAAGCCAAGCTTCGGTATCATTGGAAGGAGAATGAATGACCACTGCTCCAGAAGACCGCATCGCCATTTTCTTTGAGGTTAAAAGCGATATAAAGGAACCGGCCATTCCCATTACACCGGCAATGAGAATCATGGGCATGATGCCGGTGCCCGGCTGGTTTAGTCCAAGCGCGGTAATGATGATGCCAATCACAAACAGTACAGCCATATTCGTTGCCAGGAAAAGCCCGATACGCATCATAGAAACACCTTTTCACGAAATAACCGAATAGAGTGGCACTATTTTAATCTGAAACCTGTTAAGTATCTAACCAGTTTGGTGTAAAGGTCGAAGCTAGGTACGCGATAACACCGGCCTGAATTGTTCACCTGATATTGCAAGTATCGTGATTCTGATTTAAAACGGCCGCAGACTTTCTCGCAATTCGCAACCGGTTCCTCTGGAATGCACAATAAACTAACGGCAACCAACTTTACCTTGTGAGACGTATATGGCCAGAATAGCAGTGGGTGGGTGGCAGCATGAAACCAATACTTTTGCGATAAAGAAAGCGGAATATCAGGATTTTGAACGCGCCGATGAGTGGCCGCCATTGTCGACTGGTGAAGAGATGTTTGCCGCTACTCAGGGGGTTCACTTGCCTGTTACTGGCGCCATTGAGGCATTGAAAAGCCGTGGTCATGAATTAGTCCCGCTATTGTGGTGCTCCGCAACCCCTTGCTCTTATGTGACGGAGTTTGCCTTTGAAAAAATCTGTAAACAGTTTCTCGAGCTTGTCAAACAAGCGCTGCCCCTTGATGGCATCTATCTCGACCTGCATGGCGCGATGGTGTGTGAACATCTGGAAGATGGAGAAGGGGAGTTTCTCCGAAGATTAAGGCAAGTGGTAGGCGATGAAATACCCGTCGCGGTAAGTCTGGATTTACATGCCAATGTGACACCTGAAATGGTGAAGCATGCCACGATTATCGACATTTTCCGTACCTATCCGCATATTGATATGGGCGCTACCGGCGCCAGAGTCTCTACTCTACTGGATGAGATTCTTCGAAACGGATTTCAGTTGTTTTCATCATTCAGGCAGCCTGAATTTATGATCGCACTCAACTTTGGGTGCACTTTAATTGAACCTTGTCAGGGGCTTTACAAAGCGCTTCCAGAGTTGATCACGAATGAAGTAAAAGCGCTTTCGTTCGCCTGTGGATTTCATCTATCTGATATTTATGAGGTCGGTCCTGCCGTCGTATCTTACGCCACCAGTCAGAATGCCGCTGACGTTGCTGCGGAGAAGCTGATATCGAGCATTACTAAAAACCGCGAAGGGTTTGGTCAAAAAATCTGGGCACAAAGTGAGGGCGTTTCCGAAGCTATTCGTCGGGCACAACCGGGTCATGCGACGATTGTGTTAGCAGATACGCAGGATAATCCGGGTGGGGGCGGTTCTGGTGATACTACAGGTTTACTACAGGAACTGATTGCTCAAAGGGCGAGCAATGCGCTGTTTGGTGCGCTGTCTGATCCAGAAGTGGTTGAGCAAGCAGTGCAGATAGGAATAGGTAAGAAATTCAAAACCAGCCTGGGAGGTAAATCAGGAATGCCTGATCAAAGCCCGTTTCATTGCGAATGTGAAGTCAAAGGGTTATTTGACGGTAATTTTGTCGCTACCGGGCCTATGTATAAGGGAGCCAGCATGACGTTGGGACCTTGTGCGTTACTTGAGATCGAAGGCGTGCTTGTGGCCCTCAGTTCTTATCCCGTGCAAACTGCTGATCAGGCGATTTTTAGACACTTTGGTATTGAACCGTCCTCTATGGCGATTATTGGACTAAAAAGCTCGGTGCATTTTCGAAATGATTTTACAGAACTTGCCTCAGACATTTTGGTCGTCGCATCTCCTGGGGCAGTGTATGCGGATCCTTCGGCGTTGGATTACAAAAGAAAGCGTCCTTCCATTCAATTTCGGTGATGATACTTCCTAATCTAGCGCTTACTGTTTAATGAGTTGTCATTCTGCGCTTAAATTCTGCAAACAGTGTTTCAGATTGTTCTCCTTTTTGCGAAGTACATTAGAATAGTGAAATATGTCAGTCTTAATTGCTTTGAATATAGCGTGACACCCGTAGCGCAGCAGAAGATGGGTACTGATCTCTATATGGGACTGACAGCGCAATGATACCAAAGTGATATTTGGGTCAATCTTCACCAAAGCGCCAGTTTCTAATTCTTGTTCAATACTGGTTTCGATCACAAGCACCATCCCAATTCATTGAGTGCCATTTCTTTCCCACACACCGCGCTGCTAACGATATATTTTGGGTTTCACTAGAATAGTATTTGCTTGCCTGTGGAAATTTGAGCCGCATTGAGAAGTGATTGGTTGAGCCAAAACTAAAGCCAATGAAGGCCGGGGTTTCTATCTGCTTTCTGTCAGAAAAAGGGTTTTTCGAAAGTAATTTTAGTGAACAAGCAAGAACCGCTTTTGGGCAAGAGGAAGACGCAGAGCCGAAATTATCAGAAGTGAGCTGAAATTTCGCACGGATTGCCAGGCGACTGGGTAATTATGAAGCTGCGTTTTTCCGTTCTGTTTGATACCGATCTCGCGAAGGTAAAAAGATTTTTGAAAATATGGAGCAGAGATGATGGCTATTCCAGAATATGCCGACGATTTTCTGTAGCCGTTTAAGTCTCAGGGCGTTCTGGAACTGGAAGATTTGGGAATCGTAGTGAGAGGGAAGTTTATGGCGAAACCTGGCAAGC
>JAHQWE010000085.1 GCA_019633985.1 Acidiferrobacterales bacterium
GACTGGCACTTGGTGAACGAGAGATCAAGCAAGGGAAGCATTCAACGTACTCATTAAAATCCATCGTGAAGGAAATTGAAAAAAGAAAGGATGGTTTAAAAGAAAGCTGAAATGCTGCAAATAAAAATTACCGATTCAGCTAAGCTGGATTTGGTAGAAGTAGGGCAGTATACCGAGCATCGGTGGGGCGAAAGACAAAGAGATAAATACTTGGGGGATATTGATGCTTGTCTTATCTCGTTGGCTGAGGAGCCAAATTTAGGAAGAGGCCGAAGCGAACTAAGGACAGGATGTTTTTCGTACTCGGTAGGAAAGCATGTGATTTTCTTTACCCATGATTCTGAAACACTTTATGTACTCGCTGTTCTACACGAGCGGATGGATTTTGAAAGACATTTGTAGCAACCGAACGAGCATTCCTAGTGACTTGTGAGTTCGTTTAGCAGTGGAAAAACTGATAAATTACGGAACTCGTAAGCCATTGATTTTAAATAATTAACAATTCACCAAACTCTCGCCAAATTTTATGTGCGCTTGTAACTATTTGATATTTTGAAGAAAGTAGATAGAGCAATGCCCTCCCGATCCATCGGTAGTAGGCCTGGGCGGCTCCGTTCAAGTCCTACCGGTACCGGGCCCACCATTTTATTTAGGTCAACTATCTAGTTGTTGGTCAATTCGTTGGGCTTACTTGCATCGGTAATGCTGATACCTATCGCGGCTATAACCACAAACGCAACTGCAACAAAACCCTGTACCCCGATTCGTTCCCCCAATAGCAGGCTTCCAACCAGGGCAGCGACCGCGGGCTCAGCGCTTACAATTACACCGTAGGTTAGGTTGGAAAGGCGTTTTAGAGCCTCAAACTCGAATGTGAAAGGAAGAGTTGTGGACAAGAGGGCAACACCAAGCCCCACTAGTAACAGCATTGGATTGCTGAATAGATCCGTAGCCACCGGCGCAGCAAACGGGATCATCGACAGCCCTGCGATGGCCATGCCAATCGCAAGTCCATCATTTCCTGGGACGGTCTGACTGACTCGGCGCGAGAGTAAAACAAAAAGCGCCCAACCCATACCCGCTAGCAGCGCATATACAATTCCAAGGACATCCAGATTAACCCCTGCCAATGGAGACAACAGTAGTATGCCCAGTGCCGCTAATCCCACGCAGGCGAAGTGACTGGGTCGGCGAGATGCCAGTGCGGCAACGCCCAGTGGTCCGACAAACTCAATTGCAACTGCAGCCCCTAAGGGGATAAGCGCGATGGCTTTATAGAAGAAAAAGTTCATCGCGGAAATACACAATCCATATACGAGGAGAAGTTTCCAGTTTCTGATGAAAATGGGAACAAAATCTCGAGTTCTTCCACGGGCCGCTAATCCAAGTAACAAAGCAGAAAAGATAATGCGGATGGCAACTGTTCCCTCCGCGCCGAGTATTGGAAAAAGGTGGGTTGCTATTGCTGCACCCAATTGAATTGAAACGATTGCAAGTAACAGCAGCCCAGTGGCAGGGACTATGCCCAATAGTTGTGATGGTTCGTCGTCAGCTTCACTCCCATTTTTTAAGAGTTGTTCTTGCTTGTTTCCAGAGTCTTTGGGCATCGGTTTACGTAAAGAAACTTTGAGTTAAACGGGGAGTGGAAAATACAATTAAAATGGATAAATATGTCAAAAGAAATCGTTGTCAGTTTCTGAGCATATTCCAGAACTCACAGGATCTTATAATGCCTTACTTTCGGGTTGTACTAACTAGCCCGTGATTTGTTACATTGAACCGCGCAATACTAAAATGGATTGGTTACTCTAGTTCAGTCGGTGCTTTGTAAACAAAACAGTTAAATGACATCGTGAGATGTTTTGAATGAACAACTCTTTACTTTCTAGCGACGTTTGAAACTAAATCCTGTCCGCGATACTGTGGTGGAGCACACCGCGGAGTATCGATGGTCCAGTTATCGATGCAGTGGGTCAGCGTGATGAGCTCATTACGACCTAAGAGTTTTATCTTGGCCTCGGAAGCAACTGTTTCGTTCCCAGAAAGCCTATCAGTGTCTATTTAATGGTGCGATGGATGATTTAACTGGAAGATATGCGAGAAGGTACGAACACAGAACCAAACCAAGAGTGAGTATCAGGACGTCAGAAATATAAACACCCCATTGAGAAAAACCTGGGGCGCTGAATTTTACAGCTGCCTAGGGAGAGGACTGAAAACCCAGGAAGTTCATGCACAAACTTGTTTTCAATTGATATTGTTGCTGACCCTTTTGATCTCTTATCCAAGATCATTCCTAGTAGTTTTGAGGATCTAGTTCATTGGAGCGGCTCTTTCTATTGTTGAGAGCCGCCACTATCTTATTGAATATTTCCGGAAAGATAATTTATTTCGATTTTCTCAACGATTTTTGCAACTAATACGCTTCATTCTCCGTACTTATATATACGCAGGCATAAACCTGAAATTTCTTAAACAAATTACCGGAGTTAGAGCATGAGAAAAATACTGGCGCAGCTTGGCGCGATTTCCCTATTGACCTATGGTGTATTTGCATACGCCGGTGGGCATTTAATGAGTGTGACCGGTTCGGATCAAGATGTTTCGGGGGGAACGGTAACCGCATCAGAGGTCAAATCAGAGGTAAACGGGTGGCTCGTGGTACACAAAACAGAAGATGGTATGAAACCCGGCCCAGTCGTTGGTTATTCCCCATTGAAACATGGTGTGAACACAGATGTCGTGGCTATTCTTACCGAGCCAGTACAAAGTGGCGAGAAACTGATGCTGATGTTACACGGTGAGGAAGGTGGAACCAAAACGGGAATCTTTGAATACACATTGGGCGCCAAGGAAGACGGACCAATTAAAAAAGATGGGAAGCTGATAATGGCTATCGTCACAGCGCAATAATAAATCCAAAGATCGGGTTCATAAATTTTTTTCAATATATTCGAACTAAACAATTTGATACTGAAAACCTGAGGCCGGTTCGATCCATCTCAGAACCGGTCTCTATCGCTCATTTTTAAAATCAATAGCGCTGTTAAAGCTAACTCCTACCCACCCCTTGCGGATGTGGGAGCGCGCGGAGATGTTTTAAGCACAGTTGTGCACTGTTATGTAGAGTAAGCAACGAACACCCCTCTACGACGCACTCATTATCTATCGGTTCTGCGCCTGGTCGGACCCACTCAAGTCTTATCTCGCCGCGAAACCCAGGCCCATCATTTAAATCACACCTTGTTTGAGAATTTAGTTTTCCAGAAGTAAAAAATGTTTGAAGATCTCGAGAAGTGTGGCGGAACTAAGAGGAAGAATTAACCTGAATTTCTATTAATACAACATTTGATGGTGGTTCTTCATACGGGTATGGAGGTTGTCAGGGACAACGCTGTCTAGCGAAGTGAGAACCGATTGGCTGAGGGAACGGTTTAAAAGTGAGTCGCGAAAACTTGTCAAGTAGCGACTAAGCTGTCCGTGTTTTTTCCTTTCATAGAATGTAACTTTGTAGGTATATCATCAAATGGTGCAGTGAGCTTAAGCTTCATTCTCGAAAGCTTCGCAATCCAACCTAGCCCGTTTTCCGATTTTTAGTAACCAAAGTAGGCAACAGTCAGCGTTCAACTTGATATCCCTTGTGCCCTGAGAGAATTGAAATATATCCATCAAAGTAAGTCCTCCAGTATATTGTTGCGAGTACCGGTAGTAAAAATGTCTAAGGACTTCGCATCGGTTTCTGAAAGATCCACCCTGGGAGAAAAGACTTCTTGATGAAAAGAACGCAATACTGCATTCGCCAGCTCATCGACTGAACTAGTACCCGTTTCTTCTGCTTGACCACAACCTAATACGGAGCCTGTTGTTGTTAGCAAGCAGGCTCGGGCCTGGATTTCGTTCGTCTGAATGTGAATGCTTAGCGGACTGTTCTCTACGCTGATTCTAGGAGAGCGTTCCAGTCCTTTGCGGATCGCATCGCTGAGCGCATTGCCATCTCCTATTAATTGCACGGGTAAAGCCATACCCATTCGTCGAAAAATACCTGGGTCGATTGCAAGTGCGCGCTGGATATCATTGGATGCCGTCTTTACATCTCCATCTTGCAACGACAGTCGTACCAGTTGTGCGAGCAGACGCGCGCGCAGCAGGCGTTCACTTGGTCCCAGCTCCTTCAGGGCAGCAGTGATAAGCTGTCGTGACTGCGTTATATCTCCACGAAGTACTGCCACTTCAGTTTCGAATGCATTGTAATACGCAGAAGCGCCGGGTCTGGTATCTGTCTCACGGGCGGTTTTGATAGCGTTGCTGGCAGCGCCAGCACCCACCAGAGAGACCAACTCCGCGACTAACCAAGGCGGCATAATTGAAGCATCTGATGTGCCAATACGAAAGCTGCCAGTAAGACGGTCTTGGCGGGAGACGCTGCGGACCGCTTGCTTGCCGCTTTTCCAGGCCCGGACGATATGCGTTCCTGCTTTCATTCTTGCATATAACCGTTTCCAAAATGGCAAAGTCACAGACTGTTCCAATATCCTTTCAGCAGCGAGCCGATGCGCCTTGCGATCCAAAAGGGTAATCACGCTTTCGTCCTGCAATGGGTCGCGACTGGTGTGGCTGCGCCGGTCGGGAGTAACAAGCGCTTTTTGCGTGATCTCTAGCGCGTCATCTGATCGCCCCATCACTAGGAAGAACGAGGCCAGGGCACGACGGTTTTCGTTGCGGTCTGATTCGAGTACCTGCACTGGACGCTGACTACGATAAACCGGAACTTGCTTCAATGCGTTCAACGCTTCACCAAGCCGTGCCTGCCGAATATATAACTCTGCCAGCTCTGACCAGGGATTTCGGTACCAGGCGACACCGTGCTCAGCCGCTTGTAGGTTTATGCGTTCTGTTTCATCAAGCCTAAATAGCGCCCGCGAGGCCTGCGCGAAGTTGATTAGGTCCACGGTATCCAGTGGGGCGCTTAAGCTGATTGCATGTTCTACAGTTCGGCTACACGCTGCATAATGTTCGGTATGTTCGCCAATTTCGGCTGCGATCGCGCACAATGCGTTCAGGGCGATCTGTTGCTGTCGTGCATCACCGCTATCGATACCTTGCTTAGCAGCTAGCCGCGCTTCTTCGTAGCGTCCAAGTTTCATCAATGGCCAAACTCTCTGCGCTAACAGGTCCGGGTCATAAAGCTGGTTATAGCGGTCGAGGAGTTCAAGTTTCGCTTGATGGTTCTCTAGATCACCCTGAGCGAAGGCAAGCTTTTGCAAAATGCGTGAATGCCAGCGCCAGGTGTTGCGCGTGTCGGTCTGTTCGCCATGGGCAATTTCAAACAGTGTCAGCGCCCGCTGCAGCAAATATACCGCGCGTGGAAAATTGCCTTCTGCAATATGTTCGACCTCACCCAACACTGCATGTGCCACGTAAGAGTTAGGTGTTTCATCGATCACCGCCTGGGCCAGTTCTCGGGCCCGCACTCTACGCCCGTCGGTTAATGCCCAAAAAGCTTTTAATTCCTCGGGCAAGGCATGTAACCCAGGGGACGCGGCGCTGGCGACGATTTCGCCAGTTTGCGCATGACCTGTCGCAAGCCACAATCCAGCGGATAAAACAACGCATCGTAACAGCGTCTTCAATCTCATCCCCGAAGGCTCATTCTCGCAAGTGATTCAATCTGCGGAGCACAGGCTTCGCTGACTACTTCTCGGACCTGCCCAACCCCGGCTGCTACTTCTACCCGATGATCAAACGCAGGAGGTATTAGGACCTCAAGGTCTTTCGGAGAAACATAATCCCGCCCATGCATCACCGCACGTGCCTGCAAAGCCGGTAGCAGTTGAACTAATGCGCGAGTAGAGATGCCGCTTGTGATTTTCGGATGTTCACGAACCGCATGTGCTGCATCGACCAACGCCTGGCGAATCGAGGGATGAATGGCGACGTTCTCGCGTAAGAGGTTTCTCGCCGCAATGAGTTCATCGCGTGTTACTCCTTGGTAAGTAGCGGCACGTTGCAAACGAGGCATTGGATAGTCCTCCAATACCGAAAGCTCATCCTCTCGATCAATATGACTCATTTGCAGTTTAAACAGAAAACGGTCTAGCTGCGGGCGCGGCAGTGGATACGTGCCCGCCAGGTCCAATGGATTCTGGGTTGCAATCACGAAAAATAAAGAGTCCAGATTGTGCGTTTCGTTATCAATGGTGACCTGCTTCTCTGCCATGGCTTCCAGGAGTGCGGCCTGAACCTTGGGGCTAGTGCGGTTGATCTCGTCCGCCAGCACCACGTGTGCGAACACGGGCCCTCGGCGGTACTCAAAGGCAGATTTTTCTGGCAGGAACACGCTGGTACCCGTGACATCACTGGGCAATAAATCGGGTGTGAACTGAATGCGGCGAAAAGCGGGTATATCGACATGATTCTTCGTTGCTTCCGTGCTGGACTTCTCAATCGCTTCACCAAGGGCGCGCGCCAGTGTGGTCTTACCGGAACCGGGCAAGTCTTCCAGTAATACATGACCATCTGCTAAAAAAGCCAAAATGATCAGCTCAATCACCTCACTGCGTCCACGTACGGCAGTACTTAATCGCTGCTTCAGGCGATCTACGATGATGTCAATTGAGGCGAGGTCTTGTTTCGTCATTAAATTTAAGTTGTTCGTTCATTATTTTTCATTAAGCACCTGAAGTTTAGCGAGAAGTGAGCCACGACCAAGGGATCAGCCAGCCCATCAATCGTCGATAAAATGGCGCATTGCGTTGTAACTCTATGCGCACAGCCCTGACGGTATCCTGCAACAGCGCGGGGTCAATGGGTTTTTTTGATCCGAACGCGGCAGCTTCATGGGCAGCATTGAGTTTAATCAGGCTGGGTAACTGTTGTTGCATTCTTTCTGCAAAGGCCTGCCGCGATTCTCCTTCTCGGCGTCGTATGCCTAGTTCACTTAGCCGATCCAGCTCTCGTCGATAAAGCAATCTTGGTTGCGCATCCACACTGGCGAAACTCGGAATGAGAATTCGCCAGGCCTTGACTAGGTAAAAAACCAGCAACGCAACGGCTAAGATACGTCCGAGCGATTTGCCAAAGCGATCACTCATCCAACGCCAGAGCGATGCAAAGGAGGTAGGAATAACTTCTCCTTCATCCGGCAGCGCATGTGTTCCCCGCGCGAGCTGGCCAAGCAGTCGTTGCAATTCGGCATCAGGTGCAGCGCCAGGTGGGTCGAGATTACGCTCCGGAAAAATATCGATCACCACCCAGCCCACGTCGCGCAGATAGATTTCTGGCCAGGCGTGGGCGTTTGCGCTGGTTAGTAACAAAGCACTGCCACCTTGTCGTGCACTTTCCGGAATCATGTAACCCGAACTTACTCTGGTGGGTAAACCCATTGAGCGCAGCAGATAGGTGGCAGCATGTGCAAAGTGCACGCAATAACCAATCTTATCCCCAAATAAAAAATTGGCAGTTGGGTCGGGAGCACTGCTGTGGTTCGAACGCAGGCTATAGATGCCTTCCTTCGCTAGCCAGTTTTGTACACTATTCGCACGGAGCATGGCATCACTATTGCGTTCAGGCGGTAGTTGCGCCACAATTTCTTCGCCTAGTTCCGCGTATCTTGGATCGTCGGGCATCTGCAGGTAATGCTGCCATTGTTGCGCTGACCAATCTTCTCGTCCCGCCTGCTGACCCAGTAAATTTACACGCTCAGTGGCAAGGACCAATGATTCAGAACGATAGGCGCGCCGAAATCGATCTGGATTCGGATTGTTGGCGGGAGTAAATGATACCGCGGATTCCAGTGCAAACGGACGCGAGTGATCTGCCATCAGTGCTACGGTCGTTTCTAAACTTGTGCGAAAACGATTGGGGCTTGGCGCCTCACGCACTTCTCGGTAAACCGGGCTAAACCCTGCTGCCACATCCTGATCAATATCTTGTCTGGTGCTAACCACCATACGTCGGCCGTTAAATTGACTAAAAGTTCCCTGCCGAAAATAGTAGACGCCGCCTGGTGGAGAATAGTCGTCATGAAAAAGAACCACTGCCACTGGAGCCGGAAAACCAAAGCTGCCGTACTGATCTTTAAAGTCTAATTGTTCTGCCCATTCTGTTTTGCTCTGATCTGTGACTCGGTCGGAATCGAGTAGATCTCCACGAAGACCCAATCCAGAATCTGGTGCTTCTGGGTGAGGAAATATTCCACCTTGTTGGCTGGCGAAGAAAGTGCTGAGTACCACGGCGCTCAGTAAGGCGAGTTGTGCAACCAGTCGAGCAACGCGTTGTTCTTTCACTAGCAAGACCGCCATCAGCACCGCTGCAATGGCACCTAACCCTAAAAGCAACGATGACGGATCGCCACCGCGTAGAAGAATTGGATCTGCCAGTTCAAACGGGCGATGGATCGCACCATAACGGTGGGCAACCACCAGCTGCGAAAAAACAGCGACAACGGCTGCTAGTTCCAATACAGCCAGCGCTCTTACACGCAGAGAACAGAGCACAAGAATAGTGGCGCATGCGGCGCAGACTATTGTCCAGAACGTTGCCTCATTCATATTCAGTAGGGTGCGTGGGTCCAGCGCTTGCGTTATAAAAACTTGATTAAACAGGCTGGAATGAAATTGAATCAGAATGAATGTAACGATTATCGCTAAGGCAACGACTGCGAGGCTACGCAGACGAGATCTCGATAAAAAATGGGCAATCACTACGCCTGAAACGCTGCCAATCGTCGCGCCCAGCACACCTGGCTCGGCAGTTAGCGGCCAGGCGAAAACCGCTGTCGCAATACCGTAGACAAGGCATCGGAGGAATATCATCAGACCGTCGGTATGCCATCTCATGCTGTTTGCAACGCCTCGTGTGAAATTTCTGGTTTTGACGGCATGCCTTTATTCAGTTGCTTCGCGTCATACATACGACCCGAATGCCGATCTGCTATCAATACCTCTGTACCAGTGATTTCGAGCCTGTTTACGAGTCGCACGAGTTCATCAGTTTTAATCCTCTCGGCCAATTCTGTGTCTAGCATTAACCGATACCAAAGTGGCTTACTCTTTGCTTCCTCTAATCCATCCACACCCACTACTATTTTGAAAGTCAGTTCGGTGCGTCTAAGTAGTGAATTCACTTTGGTTTCCCAATCGCCGCTTGACGAAGGAAGGAACAGCATAAAATTTGTCGCGCCGTCTTCGATCGCAGCATCTGCAAACTTCGCCAAGTCACGACCGCCACAATCGCGCATCGTTGCCGAGTGTCTGACTGCCGCTTCAATTTCGTCGCGAGAATTCATAATGTCTGGAGTACCATCTGCGCCAAACACAAAATCCAGATCGAGATTGGCAAAAAACAGGGCGGTAAGCGCCGCTGCGGCACTCGCTCCATCATCTGGGCCAGCGACCAGATAAACGGCAGTGCGTTGTGTTCTAGAGAGTGAACGTTCGGGTGCCCGTTGCATGAGCTTTCGAGTTCGAGCAAAAGCCTTCCAGTGAATAAATCGCGTTGAGTCGCCACTTTGATAGCGCTGCAGCTCGGTCCGGTCGCCCACCGGAGTGCCCAGCGGGTGTGGCAGATCTTCGCCGCCATTCAAGGAAGTTAACCACGGTACCTTGTTTAGTTCACCAGGGTGGGGAAGCACTGCCAGATTGCCGGGAGACTGATCTCGAAGCGTGATCGAGGTTAGCCCTAGCACGTCGGAGATACGTATGCGGCGGTCAACATGATTGACGTCTCCGTGTGTACTTGGCGTCACCCATTCCTGAAATAAGTGATCATTTCGACGTAATTCTACCGCTACATCCGCTGGCTCGTTCCAGGCGAGCTGGATTTCCAGCAATGGCAGCCAGCGCAGTGCAGGTAAAATAAAACCCGTATTTACTACGGTCTCAGTATTGGCGCTTCGCGGTTTTGACTCCACTTCGATAGACAGTGCCCGCCGGATGATAAAGACACCACAAAGCACCGATAAAAATGAAATAACGATCAACATTAGCGCGCAAAGCGCGGCCACATACCAGACTAGATCGAGCTGTGCGAAACCAAAGTGTGATAAACCCCAATAGGCAACACCCGCGACCAGCACTCCCAAACCAGTCAGCGGGAAGAGTTCGATAAATCGTTTATATATTGCGGTCATCGCACTCTAGTTATTGCAATGGGCGGAGGTTGTCTCAGTACTATTTTTTGAATGAACCGCCTTCATTCGGTCAGTATACAATTCACCCTGCGAAAGCACCATCGAACTCATTGTGACCTGTGCACGTTTTGCTGAAAATAAATCGTATCGCGAGTCCACTAGAATCCGTTGAGAAAACCGACGTCGAGGAGAAGAATGGTTTAGATAACGGGAAGGTTAAGAACCGGAAGATGAAACCAATGCGGTTTCAACCTGAATTGACGATGCCGTAGGAAGTTTGGTGAGGAGGATTGAATCGCTTCTTTGAACTAGCGGTGTTACTGTACTGCGAAGTCCGCTTGACGCAGATAGAACCCAACACCGGAATACATCGAGAAATTGATACCCTTTCTATTGCAACCAGCGCGATTAGGATGACTGTTTGTCTTTGAGGAATTTGGAAACCAATTTAAGCCCCTCTGTTAACGCCTTTGTGCCATTCCCAAATCCAACGCGAACGTGACCTTCCATATCTAATGCTGATCCGGGCGTGAACATCACACCGGTTTGTTGGAGGAGGTCGATGCAAAGTTCCCGTGAAGGCAAATCTAGCTCGTATTTCAGGAGACAAGTTGTACCTGATTGAGGCTGAACCCAACTAATCGATGGTTCGGCTTCCACCCATTCGCTTAAAATTCCGACATTTGTACGGGTAATTTTTCGACTTCGTTCCAAAATCTTTTCTTTGTTTTCCAGAGCGATGCATGCTAGATGGTCATCGATCATGCCAACCGAGATTGTGTTGTAGTCTCGATGAATCATGACGGCTTCTATTACCGTCTCAGGCGCAGTGATCCATCCTAGGCGAAGACCTGCCAGGGAGAAAGCTTTCGACATACTCGCGGTACTAATACCTTTTTCGTAGACATCCGCAATCGATGCGGTGGTTCCAGAGCCCTGTTGGTCGATACCTCGATACACCTCATCACACAACAGCCAGGCATCAGCTTCTCTCGCGATGGAAGCGATCTCTTCTAGCATTTCGTGTTTGATTAAGCTGCCAGTTGGGTTATTGGGATTGGTCAATGCAATGAGCTTGGTATCGGCGGTGGTAATTTCTTTAAGCTTGTTTAAATCTGGCAGAAAATCATTTTCAGCGGTTAACCTCAACGGATGTACGTCGGCACCAATGCTTGACGGAATGGAATAATGCTGTTGATAAGTAGGTACTACCGCAACCACCTTGTCTCCTCGTGAAACCAGGGTTTGGTGCACGAGGGAGTTTGCGCCAATGGTGCCATGGGTCACTAGGGTGTTTCCGACGGTTTGTTTAGCGTATAGGGAGGCAATTGCCTGTCGAAGTCGATCACTTCCTTCGATCGCACCATAGGTTAATTTCAATGAGAGCAGATCCTTAATACTGTCATTGCTTTGCCCGGCAATTTGCAACAGCTGCTCCACGGTAATGCTTTCGACACAAGTTTCTGCGAGATTAAATTTGCACTTTGTCTCGAACTCATTCATCCATAGTTCTACGCCGAATGGTTCAATATTCACGCTTTTTCCCCCTTCTTTAAAATTTAAATGACAGCTTGCATCTCGACAATGCAGACCCCCGATACTGGGCCAGTCGATTGGTGAAAATTATCAGATAAGAGACTGTGATTCCATCAGAAAAAGCGTGCGGTTTGTGCCCGAAATGTTTTGCCTTTTCCGAATTTGGTAGTGCCTGGAAAATGTGTTTTCAAACTCTTCGATTGAGTAGTTTGTGAAAATATCTTCTCGGGTAGCTAGTAGCCTTTGAACTTGTGAGTCTGATTTCTCGACAAATTCGATGATCAGATAGCGAGATAATGTCGAGAAAAAATTTGCAATTTGTTCGAACGGTACATTGTTAGAAATCGCAAGATGGTGAATCAGTGCTAAAGCCATGGTCACGTCGATTTTACTTCTTGTAGAGAATGACATTCTTTCCAGACCGGCCCATCCGATAGAGGCTGAAGGGTTGGAAAGATCTTGCACCAAGGGGAGTACTATACGGTCTTTGGCCGCCTTCGCCGCCAGGTAGTTTTTTTCCACAGCCACTTCGTCAACATCATGGCAAATCACCTGGTTGGCGAAAGGAGAAACCAAGCGGCCAAATTTCCCGTCATTCGCTCCGAGGTCTTGTACTATGTGCAGATTGTCAGGAATCTCCCCGAAGAATTCCTTCACGATGTCGGATTTCTCCTTGAGAGCGTCATCCTCATAATTGGTGTCGCTGTAGTAATTCCCCCATTCTGTATCGGCAAGCTTCCATTCCAGCTTTTTCACTGTATTGATCAGGTGGTCAAGCAGTGCGATCGACTTTTCTGTCGTAAAGTGAATTGCGCTCAATTTGTTTTGTGTTTTTTCTTCCCTTCCCTGGTTTGAGAATTTTTTCTGACTTTTGGCATGCAGGTGAATATGCGTGAGCAAACCTAAGTTGCATTTGGTTGAAGCGGGTAGAATTTTTGAAGCCAAGTCCAGTGGAACTCCATCGATATAACAAGATAGCAACTTCGATAATCGGTGGTCCGATTTGCTCATCATCGCCAGTGGCGCCAGAAAATGTTGGCAAAATTGTTTGTAAGCCACCCAAGGTTTGCCCTCGAATTTTTCAAATGAAAGGCTATCAATAAAAACAGGAGTCGCGCCTGAAAATTGTATGTTATAGGCGCTTGCATCCTTTAGTGCCATTCCGTGCTTCAAGCTCAGCTTTTGTATCTCTAATGTGAGAAGCGCCGCGTCTTTCAGTTGTGAAAAACACCATTCATAGGGGTAAGAAATATAGTGAATACGATCTGGTTGAATGATCTTGTAGCCATTGGGCTCTGGGAAGTTTAGATCCTCCACTTCTTTATGTTGAACAAGCAACCCCTTTGCGGTCAAAACGGAGTAAAGACCCGAATCCATTAACTGGTCATACTGCTCTTTATAGGAGAGATTTACCTGGCGAAACATGGTGTCGCCCAACTGATAAACGAAGCCTGAGGGATCGCGGAAGGAGGCTGAATTGGGCGCGTAAGACGGGTTTAAGTCGATCATTTCCTGAAACAAGATTAAATAACAGCGGTAAGCAATTGAATATATAGTATTTATGAATTTTATGTTACATTTCGAAGAATAAATCCACTGAGGGGACAATCAATGAAATTTTCTGTCATATTTTATGCTTTGGTTCTGTTCGGACTACTCAGCACAAATGCCTATGCGTATCTCGATCCAGGCACCGGCAGTATCTTGTTTCAAGGATTAGTCGCAGCCCTCGCTACCGGTTTAGCCACAGCCCGTTTTTGGTGGCATCGTTTTACCGGTGTTTTCTCATCACGAGACCACTCAGAAAGCGACGAGTTGACTGCCGAAAAAGACAATTCGGAATAGTTCCAGGGTCGGTGAGACCCTTGATCGTTTTCTGCGAGACAACCGAGCTTCGAACCCGCTTACCCATTTGCACCAACTCGACCAAACTGGGCGACTTATTTGAAATGTTGATGAAATGAATTCCCTCTGAATTCATTCGCTACCATGGCTTTGCGAGGAGAATCTGAATCAGTCGTTTCAAAATGCTGGCGAGCTGCCAAGCTGACGTTTTACGTGTTGTGTGTATATGTCTTGATGGAATGGCTCTTCTTTGCCACAAAACCCTCTTTTTTAAATAGCTACTCCTGGTCTGAGCAGCTGATTGTTCTCGTCAGCGCGCCCCTTTTCTTCCTTCCATTTGTGACAGGCGCATTTTTGTTGAGCTGTTTGATCTTTGCCGCCCTGAAAACTGTGTTTAATCGAAATTGGCCGATCATTTTAATGTTGACACCAGCCTTAGTTGCAGTCGGTCTCACTCTATTGCTCCTCGATAATTTTGCAAACACTGTTTTCGGTCTCGGTATCAGAAAAATCGATCCACCTTGGTCATACTTGATCGTCGTAGCGGCCACTTTGGTTTTTGTATTCTGGTGCAAGTGGTTATACCAAAAGTTATCGAAGGTTGGGGCCGGAGAACCGAGATCAGTTTTACTATTGATAACCCTATCGGCTCTTGCAGTGACTTCTACGCTGGTATTTTCAAAAGGTCTTGTTGATAACCTTGCTAGTACTGAAAAAGCAGATCGCTTTCCCAACATTATTTTCTTTGCAGCAGATGGCATTCAGGCTAGTCACTTGTCTCTATATGGTTACGGCAGGGAAACAAC
>JAHQWE010000086.1 GCA_019633985.1 Acidiferrobacterales bacterium
CATGAGGAGAAAACACCGTCGTTCACGGTGAGCCCGGCGAAGCAGTTCTATCACTGCTTTGGTTGTGGTGTGCACGGTACGGCGATCGGCTTTTTGATGGAGTATGCCAACCTCGGGTTCGTCGAAGCGATTGAAGAACTGGCAGAATCTGCCGGCATGGAGGTACCCCGCGAACAGGGCGGAGGCGGGCCGAAGAAAGATGAAACCTCGGGGCAGTTACTCGGGTTAGTAGACCAGGCCAGCAACTGGTTTCAACAACAGCTCCGAACGCATCCCGATGCGCGTAAAGCGATCGCATATTTGAAGCGCCGGGGCTTGGATGGCCGTATCTGCGCACACTTTGGTGTCGGCTTTGCACCGGACAGCTGGGATGGTTTGTTAAGCGCTTTGGGGGATTCCGACCTGCGTAGGGAGCAATTGTTTAAAGCCGGACTGGTCATCCGCAAAGATAACAGTGAAGGGAGATCTGGCGGGCGAGATATGTACGATCGATTTCGCGGTAGAGTGATTTTTCCCATTGAAGACCATCGCGGCCGTGTCGTCGCATTTGGCGGTCGTGTGTTTGGTGAAGGCGAGCCAAAATATCTAAATTCACCTGAAACCCCCTTATTTCACAAAGGCGCTGAGCTCTACGGCTTGCACAGAGCACGTCGTGCGATCGGCGGCGAAAACAAAAGTATTGTCGTTGAAGGCTATATGGACGTAGTTAGCTTGGCGCAATTTGGTGTGGAAAACAGTGTGGCTACCCTCGGAACCGCCACGACGCGAACACATTTGCAGCGACTGTTTCGGCTAGCGCCTGAAATTGTCTTCTGTTTTGATGGTGACCGAGCGGGGCGTGATGCAGCGTGGAAGGCAATGCAGGTTGCCTTGCCCGAAATGCAAGACGGTCGTCAGCTAGGGTTTTTGTTTTTACCCGATGGTGAAGATCCAGATTCTATCGTTCGCAATGAAGGCGGTGATGCTTTCAAGACAAGAGTGAATGAGGCAATGTCTCTGGATCAGTTTATGTTCGATACTTTGCTGGCCCAGGTGGATATGACCAGAATGGATGGAAAGGCCAGGCTCATGAGCATGGCGCAACCGCTGGTTGGGCAACTGCCGGAAGGCACGCTTCGGGAGATGATGCGCACAAAGCTTTCGTCGCTGAGCGGTTTGTCCTCCGAGCAGATGGGCCCGATGCCTGGCAAGATTACCCAACCGCGAAGCCGCAAAAGAACCCAGCCACTGGAAGGAGCACTATCGCCACTGGCTCTCGCTATCGCAATGCTATTGCAAAACCCTGCGCTGGCGAATCAGATTTCAGAACCGCAGTTGATCGATCAGCTGACTCTCAGAGGCGCAGAACATTTTCGGACAATGATCTCGCAAATTCAGTCGTCCCCTGACATGAATACCGCGCGTTTGCTGGAATCATTTCGGGAAAGTGGGGTGCACGAATACCTTCAAAAGCTGGCCTCTTATAATACGGCCATAGATGAAGAAGTGATGACACAGCACTTTAACGACACATTGCACACCATCGTTGCGCAACAGGATGAACAACGTCGACTGGAATTGTTGGAGAAATCACGCGAACGCGGATTGAATGATCAGGAAGAGCTAGAGTTTCGCGAATTGTTTGATGCACTGAAAAAAGCAAAAAACGCGCATTAAAAGCGTAAAAAGGATTGCTAGCGGCCCTTGACTTGCACTAGCTGAATGATAGACAGCTTGTCTAAATCGTCCCCGGCATTATCGATGATATTAACGTTAGCGTTCAGCTCTGGCGAAAACCAGTACGTCACTTTGCCTTGCCAGGCTTTCGTGTTGTGATTGATTGTTTCATTTAAAACAAACACGTTGATCGGTACTTCACTTACCTGGGAAGCAACTTGTTTGACTTCATCGACCTGAATGGTATGCGTCCACGATCTTTCAGGATTTTCTTTTTTCCAGCGCGCAAATTCTACCGACTTACCCACTTCGAGCGGAAACAGACTCCTATAGCCATCCAGATCGATCTCGTTCTCGTTTGATCCACAATATTTACAAAATAAATACTGTGCCTTCTCCTTACTATTGTTTAAAACATAAAGTCGTTTGAACAACACGGAAGAATCCAGGAAGCGGTGGTTGACCATGACCCCTGTAGTTAAGTTTCGATATGTGAATTCGGTGCCTACGTCCGGCAGTGAAAACTCATAAGGTAACAGCTCTTCTCCAAGAGCTATTCCAGTCATTTCTATCGAGAGACAAATCGCAATCGTTGATATGGTTGTTTTCAGCTTTCGCATTGTTATCCTTTTGTGTGAACGTGTCGTAGAGATATAAGGTGATTTTTTAGAAACAAACGACAACCACGTTCCCCAGACTGCTGCGAATCGGAAGGCAAAATTCGTCGGCGCTGCATAAAGCCGGATTGTTGGAGCTATCTGCAATTAAAGGACAGTTGTCCTCCATATCAGGAACCATATCGTTATCGTCATCCGAATCACCGACATTACACATGCCGTCGCCGTCGGTGTCGGTACCATCCATAGATACATTGAAATCGTCGAGTGGGCCCAGGCGATCGCTACCTATACTGCAGTCGTCACAAAGATCTGAGTCGAGATCACGACAAACCGTTGGGTCAAGTGGGTTACCGTCAGCGGCATTTTCGACGCCATCATTATCCTGATCAGTATCGCAGGCGTCACCAAAGGAATCCCCGTCCAGGTTGACCTGGTTCGTATTCGGTACCGCCGGACAGTTATCGATCGCGTCAGGCACGTTATCGTTATCGCCATCTTCCAGTGGTGCGAGAGGAGGAATCCCGGCGGCAAAGTTTTGCTGAGCCTCCTCTTCTGTGAGTGCAGCACAGTAAATCGCTACCAAATGCATATCGCCCAACCAAGGCCGATCTCCAGAAACCTCGTTACCCAGTACCATTTGATAGTCGGAAGCCCAGTTGGAGAAATTGCCGGTAATACTGCCTACGACCTGTGATACCCCATTTTTGTAAAGAGTTGCGTTGCCGCTGGCATCCCTGCTGTAAAGAACGTGGGTCAGCGCTGTCGTGGCCGTGGAAGCCGGCGCAGACAGAGAAGGTGAACTGCCGTTGGTGCCTGTCGTGGTGGTTCGCAGACGCATGTCGTAGCTGTCTGCGATTTGCCCCAGCGTAAAGTTTCGTAGCGTGATGGTACTGGAAAACGAAACAATACGGCTGGGCCCATCCTGGCTAATATTCGCAGGAGTAACCCAAGCTTCCACAGAAATTGCATCGGTCGCCGTGCAACGATTTCGCAACTTGTTATCAGCGGCGTTTAGCATACTGCTTCCGGAAAAACGGATACCACCGCCGCTGATCCAGCTGGTATTGCCATCGTCCGGACGAGCCAGATTCAGCGCAGGATTAATGCCAGAGGTGTCGCTGACCGTGTTGCCACTTTCTTCTTCAAAAGTATAAAGCGCGGCGATTTCTCGCGTCACTCGTGGGGCTCTCACCGCGGTGATTGTCACGGTATCTGATGCTGAATCAAATCCATCACTGACCTCCAGGGAAAAAACATACGTACCTGCAACAGCGGGTGTGAAAGAAGCGATTTCTTCAGTCGCATCGATAATTGTCACCGTTGGGCCGGATTCTTGAAGCCATTGTTCGTCAGTCAGAAAATCATCATCACCGTCTGGGTCGGTGGTACCGCTGCCATCGAGTACCACGTTCTGTCCGATAAACACCGTTTTGTCGACTCCTGCGCTGACGTTTGGTGGAATGTTATCGGGTCGGTCGCCAATCAGATAAACCGCTGATGCGGTACTGCTGGGATTAAAACCGCTGCGAAAGCCACGAGCCTTGAGAATGGTATCCGCGCTGATATTGATGGGCGTGCCGCTAAACAGTGTGGAAGCGGTGGTTGGAGTGGCGTTGTCGGTGGTGTAATAAATCTGCGCAGAGGGCGTGGTTGTGGAGAGAGAAACCGCAACCGGATCGTTGCTGACGCCGCCCGGTATCGAAAAGGTGGGTGTCGCCACGGTTTCCTGGGAGGTGTAGCGAACTCTTCTTACCGCACCGCTAGTGGTTTGATAAGTAGTAAGCAAATAGTAAAGATCACCATCGGGGCCGATACGCGTTGTGACTGGCTTGACGGGTATGCCGTTGCTGCCATTGATTCCAACATCGGTTTCAAACGCGGTGACAGCTGTATTTGACTTTGACTGCACATAGTTGATTCGCCCTGTAGAGCTTGAATTACCCCCCCAGAGCGCAGTGAAATACACGCCGTTATATACTGCCGGGTAATCGCCTAGCCCGGCCTCGGGCATCCAGGCGCCACCGGTAATCAACTCACCTCCCGCAGTTGCAGCATTTGCCCAAGGTGTTCGGTCATTCCCGATCCCTGAGTTAGCGCCTTCATGGCGGTAGTTGGCCCCCGCTTCTACAATATAAATTTCCGCCTTATCTGTTCCCCTGGCTTCATTAATATAGAGGGACCCATTGTCAGGGTTGAGTGACATCGAGTAAGGATTGCGCAAGCCCAAAGCGAATATCGCGCGGAAATCACCGCTTGCGCTGCCATAGAATGGGTTGGTTGCAGGAATGCTGCCATCAGCGGCAATTCTCAACACCTTCCCAGTAAAAGTGGAAAGGCTTTGGACCGGATCGCCCTGGAAAGCACCTTCCCATCCATCGCCAGTGGTGATGTATAAAAAATCATCTCCGCCAAATTCGATGGCACCACCATTGTGACTTCCGCTGGCGCTCGAATCGTTGAAAGGCAGGTTGATCAGCAGCTCTTCCCCTCCACTCCCGGTATCCCCGAATGTGGGGTCGGAGGTATTGGGTGTGGTGATGCTTTCCCTAATACGAACGACGCGATTTTGCAGATCACCATTCTTCATGTAAAAGGCGTAGATCAAGCCGTTGTTGCTGAAATCGGGATCAAATGTGATGTCTCGCAATCCGGCAGATCGGAGGGCAGAGGGGTTGCCATTCTGGTCTTTCGGAATGTCGAAAGTATGAAATGGGGTGGCGAGTAGATCCCAGCTGTCGTTGCTGGAATTGTAAGTGGCAACTCGCAATCTCCCAGTGATGCGTTCGCTGATAAACATACGGCCATCGGGGGAGAAAGCTAAACCATCCGGGTCAGAGAGACCGCCGACCACCTCCACATTGTCGAAATTGGTGGGTAAGGTGAACGCTGAAGCGCTGTAGTGGGCAGAAAACAGCGCAAAAATGAATATTTTTACGAAAACAGACGCCCAAAAGGCCCTATCTTTTTTCCGAAAAAGCTGGTCGAGCATTTTTCTCATCTTGTATTCCCCCAGTCAGAAAATCATAGCATGCCCGCTTACTACTTGAAAAATAGCTGTTTTGACCTGATCTAAGCTGATATTCACGCAACAACATCGAGCTTTTTGGGCAAAATTCTGACCATGGCTGCGTAATCAGCGAGGTTTTTGTATTTTCCGCTGAATTGTTGAATGAAATCAGCGATTTCCGGGTGAGATCGAGAGTGGCTTGGGATATAATCCGCGGCCGCCTTTTTTGGGGTGGTCTATGTTCGCTTGGGAGTCCAGCGAATACAGCGGGCTGAACAATGCACTCAACGCAGTAGTCATTGTAGCCACGGTGCGCAACAGCTGATGACAACACGAACTCTAATCAGAAGGCAGTGAAGGGTCAGGAACTTCACAGCATTCATTTCAAAATTTTATTTAGGCAATCTTATATGGCTAAGAAAGCGACCGCTAAAAAAGCATCCGCGAAAAAAGTAACGGCTAAGAAGGCTACCGCAAAGAAGGCGACGGCAAAAAAGGCTGCGGCAAAAAAGACAACAGCAAAGAAAGCCCCAGCTAAAAATACCGCGGCGGCAAAAGCAACGGCGAAGACATCGACGGTAAAGAAATCTGCAGCCAAAAAGACAACTGCGAAAAAAGCCACCGCGAAAAAGGTGGAAGCGAAAAAGCCGGCTGTCAAAAATGGTGCAGTGGATGCCGCGCTTGAGCAATCAGCGGAAGCGGCGCTTGATCCCGCGAAGCAGGCCAACAAGCATCAATCAGATCTGCAGAAACTCGTTCTCAAAGGTAAGTCACAGGGCTTTTTAACTTACGCTGAGATTAACGACCATTTGCCAGAGAACATGCACGACACCGACCAGATAGAGGTCGTTGTTAACATGATCAACGATATGGGTATCGAGGTAGTAGATAAAGCGCCTGATACGGACAATATCGAACTCAAGCGCGATAACCCGGAAGACGAGGAAGTCACTGAAGAAGTCACTGCTGTGCTGAAAACCGCGGTGGAGAGTGAATTTGGCCGGACCACTGACCCAGTTCGTATGTACATGCGAGAGATGGGAACAGTAGAGCTTCTGACACGGGAAGACGAAATCGCGCTTGCCAAAAGAATCGAAGCGGGTAACCGACAAGTCTCTGGCGCAGTGTCGATGTCGCCACGAGCGATTCGTACGTTGATCGACTTCGCCGACAAGATCGAAGCCGGTGAAATGAAGTTGACCGATATGGTGGTCGATTTCATGGAGCTGGATGCACTGGATGATGAAACCGTAGCGACACCTGGTGAGCCAGGACAAAACGCAGTGGAAGCCGAGGAATCTCCAAGCGGTCCGGATCCGGAAGAAGCGCTCGAGCGTTTCAAGCGCATGCGAAAAATCTGGAAGCTGCTTGAGAACGCCTGGGAAAAAGGCGGTATCGATAGCAAGCTGGCGCTCAAGCATCGTCAGGCCCTGAGTGATGAAATGTTGCAAATCAAATTTGTTCCAGCGAGACTGGAGCAAATCACTTCAACTTTGCGTGACAGCATGGATGAAGTGCGACTGTGTGAACGTGGTGTTGCGAAATATTGTGTGACTTACGCCAAAGTACCGCGTAAGCGATTCCTCGAGTATTTCGCAGGCAACGAACTCAATACCGCCTGGATCGAAAAGCTGATCGAAGCGAGCCCAACTGAAGCGCCACGATTAAAACAATACAGTGACACTATTGCGGAATATCAGGCGCAATTGATCAAATGCCAACAGAGTTCTGGACTTGAACTCAAAGAGCTCAAAGCACTGAGCCGAAAACTTTCTATCGGTGAAGCGAAAGCGCGCCGCGCAAAGAAAGAGATGGTGGAAGCCAACCTCCGACTGGTTATATCGATCGCCAAGAAATATACCAATCGTGGTTTGCAATTTCTTGATCTTATTCAGGAAGGCAATATCGGATTGATGAAAGCGGTCGATAAATTTGAATACCGTCGTGGTTACAAATTTTCTACCTATGCCACCTGGTGGATTCGTCAGGCGATTACACGGTCTATTGCCGACCAGGCGCGTACGATTCGTATTCCGGTACATATGATCGAAACGATCAATAAGTTAAACCGCGTATCGCGTCAGATCCTGCAAGAGAAAGGCCGCGAAGCGTTGCCAGAAGAGTTGGCAGAAAAGATGGAGTTGTCAGAAGATAAAATCCGCAAGGTGCTGAAAATTGCCAAAGAGCCCATCTCCATGGAAATGCCTATTGGTGATGATGAAGATTCACATCTTGGTGATTTTATCGAAGACAAGAACATCAAAGCGCCACTCGAAATCGCCACCGGTACAGGCCTTAAGTCTGCAACTACAGAGATACTCGAGTCGTTGACTGAACGGGAAGCAAAAGTACTGCAAATGCGTTTCGGCATCGGCATGAATACCGACCATACATTGGAAGAGGTGGGTAAGCAGTTCGATGTTACCCGAGAGCGCATCAGACAAATCGAAGCCAAGGCATTGCGTAAGTTACGCCACCCAAGTCGCTCCGATCATCTGCGTAGCTTTTTAGATCAGACCTAATCGCCACACACGACAAGCACGGCCGGGGACAGACTGCAGTCTGTCCCCACAAAAAATAAAGTAAAATTCCAGTACCGAACTCATTTCGGTTCTAAACAACCTTCTCAAAAAGGGCCTGTAGCTCAGTTGGTTAGAGCAGTGGACTCATAATCCATTGGTCGTAGGTTCAAGTCCTACCGGGCCCACCATTTCACAATAAAAGCAATGGGATAGAGGACTGCTTCCGGAGTTATAATTTGTGATTTAGATTTGCATGAAATTGTAATTTGGGTGCTCACAAGTTTTCTGAATACGCACCAATTCTTAACTCTTAACTCAGAGTCGTCAATAAAAACCCGAGCATAATTTTCTGGTCGACTTTTCGGGTATGTCAACTGATTAACTGAGGGGGAAAGTATTGCGCGGTGCGCAGTGATTACGATCCAATTAATAGTAACGTACCCAGTCAACCGTATGAGCTCAGTAGAGTTGATTTATGATCTCGGGCGAATAGCGAAATCCCTGGCCAATCGAGACTATAGTTCCTCATGTCGCTAAATCAAATCATTACTGGCTGATCGGGTAAATCCCTATCAAACAATATCTACGGTGCAGCGGGGAATGGGAATCGCGGACGATCTCCTTCCTGTAGGCCCAGGGCTTTTACGAGAAACACTTTAACAATTTCCAGATTGTCTACCCGAAGGAGCACATGATCGATACTCATGTATGTGATTTTGACTAGCTCAGTCAAATAGTTTCTTTTGGTTGCAACACATCACTATCATTGGCAAAAACCTTGTGAAATTGAGCGCCGAGAATGAGTTGGCGAGAACAATTTTCGCGAAAGTGGCGGTGAAGCACTTTACAGCGCGGAGTAAAAAATCTGCCATGCGAGGCACTACGGCTTGACGTCACTGATTTGAGTTTCTGGAGTTTGTTTAACTTTGTTTGACTCCGCACGCCAGAACCAATAAAGAGAAATTAGAAAAACTATCAATAGCAGAACGCTGAAGGCAGTCAATTTCTCAACACCGAACGAATCAAAGGTTGCACCAAAGCTATATCCAGCTCCTACCAGGATGGTGACCCATAGAAGTGCAGACCCAGCATTTAACAAAGTGAATCGTCGCCATGGCATATCGGTTAATCCAATG
>JAHQWE010000087.1 GCA_019633985.1 Acidiferrobacterales bacterium
CCTTAAGCAGATCACCGAGATCATTGAGAGCAGGCACCAGATACCGCATGGATTTTACGATATAGGGTTCGAGATAACTTCGGCCCGTAATACCTTCTTCCGTATGAAGATCAATCAATACGAGAGGCCAATCTTCGATAGTAGCAATGCGAGCGACAACCGGACGTTCCAGTTTGAGTACAACCGGTCGCGCGGTAATTTTTCGTAAGGTGAGTTTTTCAGATTTCATCGCTATAAGAGCTCTTTTCTCGCATTATACTTGTGACCAACTCCAACTATTGATAAATTGTACTTTTATCAAGGGTTTTCTGTTTGAATATGGAGCGTCATTCCCGAGATGTTTGTTTTTCACTTAACCCTTCGAATCGGCGACAAAATGAGCGCAAAGCAAATACTTTTTTCGACTACATGCGCTTGTTATGAGGCAATGCCATTATCCATGATTTAACGCCTTCTCGGACCTGACGATCATACTCATCAACTTCGTATCCACGGTCAGCCTCCACGATCTGCAAATCTTCTGAGAGCACCATATTTTGCCAAACGGGGTATTCGAATACTATTACCTGTTTCAATATGGGCGCCCTCAAGTGTCCAGAAACAGATTGCCAGGTTGCCACCGCGCCTTGAGTCGTCCATGAATAACACCAAGTCGGGGACCTCTACAAAGAATGCACCCATGGCTTCAGCAATAGCCACTCTACCTATGACCGGTTCTCCTTTATTGATAATACTTGTCGCATTCTCAGAGAAAAATGGAGCAACTTGCTCGCCAGATCTTGGACACCATGCTTCGGTGTAGTCTTTCGCAACCTGTCTTATCCCTTCAGAGTCAACTGCCAAAAACTGTCCTCGACATGATTCTGATGCCCATCGGCCGTATAACCGTTCGAATCAGGAGTCGACAAGATACCTAGCCGCTTGCTGATCCAACTGTATGCACTTTTCGTGTTGGATGATGCTATTCCACACTTCCCTTACGATAAACCAAAGCAAACGCAGTGTCAGCCGAGTGGTCGTGTCCGGTTTTCGCATACATCGGCACCTCAGCGATCTTCAAATTTTTTATCAGTCCTCGCGCTTCCATGTCTCGTAGAACAGGTTCAAATCCGGCCTCCCGGTAAAACGCTTTTTTTACACCGATTACAAAGAGAGCGTCAGCACGAGCAATGTTGAGCAAGACCTCAAGCGGTTCGGGACCTAGATGCCCGGATGTGAATGTTCCTGCAGACAGAACTGCCCCATAGTCATTCGCAATCAAATCCAATGGTTTCGTGAGATCAACTTCATAAAGTGTGCGATAAAGCTGTTTTTCTTCTGCAATACGAAGCATTTCGGCAGAAATGTCTACTCCGTCGATCTTTTCGCGCGGACAATCCAAGGAGTAGGCCACGAGTCCGGTGCCGCATCCGATATCGGCTATCGGCCAATCAGTCGTTGTGCCTTCCTCTCGATAAATTTCGGCTATTGCGGCTGGATAGCGCCATCCCAACTCGTCGGCAAATTCCAAATCATAGGTGGATGCAAATGCATTGTAGTACTCCTCATTATCCTCTGGAGTTGAAAGCTTATATGCATTCTCAAGAAGAGATTGACCTGCGCTTACCTTAGTCATGGTTTAGTCCTCCAATGGTTGCCACATGACGCTCGGCATCATCGACGTGACCATAATGCGTCCGGCTGCATGCGCGTGTTGTGTGTCAAATAGATATTGCCAGAGTATAACCGCGTATAGATAAAAGCGAACTTTTAATATTCTCCTGCCAACTACGAATTTTGACCTCCTCCCTATAGATTTCTCCCATTCAATTTGGGAACCCTACGGGGGAAAGATCAGACCACGAAACAACGATACAGCACGCGCCCGCCCGACCTGCTTCGCCTTGCATGGTGACATTATGCCTTCAAATTACTTATGTGAATTTACCCCGTGTTGGACCGTTCTTTAAATTGTGGAACATTGTCGGTTATATCATGCCATTCGGCTTTTGATCCGGTAAAAATATGAGAATCGGCTCTAGTACCGGGATCTCCATCAATTGTACCGAGAGTTACAAGGACTATTTCACCATTATCAGTACCAACTAAAGACGACCCACACTCGCTGCAAAAGCCCCAGCCAATTCCAGGTGACGACTCGTACACTTTTACCAAATCTTCGCCTGAGAGCCAGCTAAACTCGTCTGGATTCAGCCTGGCACTGGTAGAGAAAGCCGCCCCGTGATGGCGCCTGCACATCGAACAATGGCAGTGGTGAGTATCATAAAGTTGACCGGTAATTTCAAAACGAACACTGCCGCACAAACAACCACCTTGAATTATCACTTTTGATTCTCCTGTTCATTCCAGTCTGTCACCTAA
Source organism: Acidiferrobacterales bacterium (assembly GCA_019633985.1). Lineage (GTDB taxonomy): Bacteria > Pseudomonadota > Gammaproteobacteria > Arenicellales > Poriferihabitantaceae > VYFG01. The sequence continues at coordinate 2,362 of JAHQWE010000087.1, forward strand.
CGTGGTATGAGCGGCGAAAGTGAACGCGCAGCGGGTACTTTGGTCCGACTGAATGCGTTTGTTAGGCGCCGACTGCACTGCCACAACGTTTCTGTCCGCTCCTGCCCATTGGGCGCAATTGGTACCGCTCAACCAAACGGTTAACGAGCCGGGAATTCTGAAAGTCCGCGCGAATAGTCCGTGAGACCACAATTCTCTCGGTTCTTGTTCCAACACCAAATTCAAGCTTCCTTGCCATAATCTTTCGCCACCACATTCTTTCCGGTTACATAGTTGTAGCCGTCCACAATCAACTGAAATGTCACTTCCAGTTCATACATCGATTGGGGCGTATAAAGCATAACGAACCCCTCCCATCCTTCGCGTTTCTTGGCCCAAGGATGCCAAACCGCCCAGCCCGCGTCGACAGCTTCTTGGGCACGCTGTGGCGGCAACGAAGCATGCAAGCTGCCATCCGGATGGATATGGGCGAACTCGCGTCCACGAACAATCACTTCTGGGCGAACCAGGGGAATATCATCGAGCAGCCATAACCCCTTAGCACCTGGCAGAGAGACAATAGTTGGACGAATATCTACTTTTGGAAGCGCGGATACGCGCCTTAACAACTCGGCGTCAACCTCAGGAACAGGCTCTACTCCGATTTGGACATGAGGTACGTTTGACGAGGTGAAGGGTGGAGGGCCTTTTCGGTGAGGTAAGGGTCGCTCTTCAGACCGTACCGCACCACTTGCAATGGCAACAGCAATCAGCAGGACAAGTAAGTAGGCACTCCTAGAAAAGTTACTTTTGCTCTTAGAATTATGTTCCACCAACTTTCTCCCGATTGTGGTTTCATTGAAGATCATTGTCTGCCCTAGCAAATGTTTCTTATTGACTAGAAGCGGACATACATCTCCCCGATACATAACGCCTCGCATCAGCGGCCGTCCGAAGAACGCGAAGCGGGCTTTGGGCAATCCGACTGCATGCGCTTGTATGGCAGCAAAATATAAAACCTTGCCCACTCATTTTTTAGGTGAGTGGCACATAATCGTATTCGCCAATCCCTTGAAGAACTAAGAATGTCGCAGATTCACGGCCACTGTTTACTACAAGATGGGGGCGCTTTGGTGCTACTTCGAATATTTCAGCACACTGTAGGTTTTTCATCTCCTTGGGTTGCCGCAGATAAATCGTAATCTCTCCTTCGAGCACGTAAAAGATGTCCTTCGTATTGGAATGGTAGTGCCAAGGCACCTTTTGAGTTGTAGAGATTTTCAACTCATTAACCCTAAATCCATCTCGCGCGGCATGAGTCTCACGATGCTCTACTTCATAGAGGAGAGTGGCATCTTTATATGATTCGACCATGAGTTCTTCCAATTGCCTCGATCTGTTAAAGGATACCTCTTTTCAAACGAAATTGTCTGTCAGCATATTGCCGCCTAACGCCCCGCATCAGCGGCCAAATTGCAAGCGTAGCGCAGCAACTTGGTCCGACTGCATGCGCTTGCTAGGCGATATTTTGCATCCATAACGGATAGTGCTCAATGTGCTGCGAAAGATTGATTTATTTCTAGCTAAACACCTTTAGCTACTGGCACCATCAACTTGTTGCTGATAACTGTCTGCATCAAACCATCCCAATGAAGACGTTATTTTCATATCATCATCAAGTTCCCACTCCTCCCAGCCACTTACGTTAAGAGGGTTTCCTGTCTCGGCGTGGTGTCCTGTAAAAGTCCACATGAAAATAACATGATTTCCTGCGGACCGAATTCCATCATTTTGTAATACCAGATCTGGTACATCTGAGTGAAACCCGGCGGCCATCGCAGTTAACTCGTCATGGCCTACGGAAGGTTCTCCACGATTAATAGTGATGCGGCTGCTAGCAACATGGCATGCGGCGACATTCTGAGGCACCTTGGAGTTCCAGGCTTCGGTGTATCTAGTGGCAAGATCATCTAGCCTCGTTTGATCGAATGACATTGAGTTGCTCTCCATTTAATTGAATGAATTTTTTCGATATCGCAAAACGCTCAAAAAATCGCCTGTCTCGAAGCGAGCGTGCGATCGTTCTTTTCTTGTTAGGAAGTTTTGCACGCGGTACCGTACGGAGTACGCTCAGAGTGTGCTTTTCCCTTAGGAAATGTCTCTCGAAGCTCTTTCGCCCTGCTTCTATATTCGGTTCCAATATCATCAGGATTCACATTCTCCAAAACCGTAGCGTATTCAACAAGGAAGTCAGCATATCCCAAGGGATCGACTGTATCGGCGTTCATTTCTTCGAATACCGGAACCACTTCAGAAAAGTATGTTAGGGCTTTGTCATATTCCGTTCTATCCAGGTACATCCTACCAAGTTCTACAAGAGGAAAATGTATCGGACCAGAACTCTTGCGATCTAACTCTAAAGACTTCGTTAGGCCTTGCTCTGCACCCCCCCAATCACAAACAACGCCAGAAGACCTACCATATTCATAATAGGCAATACTCAACACTCTATCGTCCATATTTCCAAGCTCAGCATTTGTTACGGCCCTACTAAAATTCTGTTTGGCAAGCACCCAGTCTTCCGCCGCTATAGCTTGATATCCAGCATTCATGTACAAATCTGCGTTGTACTGATTAATCGGGTTTGCGCATCCAGCGAGCACAAGGGCACAATAATAGACGATTTTTTTCATAGATATTCTTCCTAACGCCGCGCAAAAAGGCGCCTAATAAGACGCCCTTTCCAGGCGTAGCCTGGATTCTGCGCTTGGTTAGGTGCTGATGGCATTAGTGAATGTTAACTTGTTACCGAACGGATCTGAAATCGACATGTCCTTGCTACCCCATGGCATCTCTTCTATCCCTGGACGAGAGTACTCGTAGTGCTTTTCCGAAAGATCCTCTTGATATTTTTCCAATTCATTTGTTTCTATCCTTACCGATGCGCCAGGGCAACAGTCTCCATGATGCTCTGACAGGTGAATCACGCAGTCATCCTTTGAAATCTGCATGTAAAGTGGGAGACCTTCCCCAAATCTGTGTTTCCAATCAATCTTGAAACCAAGGAATTCAAGATAAAACTCCTTGGCTTTGCTTTCGTTGAAAATTCGAAGGATTGGTGTAGTCTTTCTAAAACTCATGGTGAGAGAGCTCCGTTCATTGTGTGGCACCTAATGCCTGCCTTCAGACGACTGCTTGGAGCGGATGACCGAAGGGAAGTAGCGGAAAGTGGGTCGGCTGCAAATCATTGTCAGGCGATCTTTTCCCAAGCAGCAGCCATCAAATCAAACCCCTGTTGCCAACCTTCTTCACTAGCAGAAGTGGAACCAGGTAAAAGTGCTCGTAATTCGCTTGCAATATCCTCACCAGACTGCACAAACGTGACATTACAACCCGTCTCTTCTGGAATAATTGTAATGGAAATGGTGTCACTGTTCGGCGAGAACTGCGGCATCGCATATGTATACTGGAGTCGATGAGGACGATCAATTTCCAGGTACTCGCCAGTCGCCGTATACACTGTTTCTTCTTCTCTACGAATGATTGTCCAACGACCGCTGACTCGTAAGTCAATGTCAAAGGTCGTCTGATCTGTCCACCACACGCGCATCGAATCCGGTTCCGTGAATGTATCGAATACGACCTCCGGTGCAATGCCGAACTTACGGACGATTCGTAGAGAGGGCGTTTCTATAGCTTTAGCCATATTGTTCGGTGTTATATATCGCCTAACGTCGCAATGTGGGGCAACCGAAGCGACAGCGTAGGTTGTCCCATGCGATTGCCTTGTTATGCGTATTTCTCAACTGGGGCACCCGCCAGGAAACTGGTCACGAACCAAGTTAAGTTCAATGCCATGCTCTAACCATGCCTTAAGCCCAGCAAGAACCATTGTGTAACCGCCTTTCGAGTCTACAGCCATAGGTAATACAACATCACAACTTACAGGAAAATTCCAATTGGATATCTTTACTAAAGTCGTGCCATCTTCTTGAGACTCAAAGCTCCATTCGACAGTAGTTGGATCACTATCCCATTCGACTAATATGCGTCGATTCTCTTCAAGCTCTTTAACTGTAAGATTATCACCAACTCCGAACATCTCCCAATCCCAACGCACTTTTTTTCCCAGCTCAAGTCGGCCACTGCTCTTTGTGAACCAAAATTTGGTCGTAATTTCCGGATTTACGAATGCTTCAAAAACCTGATCTACTGGTTTTCGAATAAGCATTTGAGACTCTACAACTATTAAATTACCATTTTCCATTTTACGACTCCTGGAATTGGAGGCACTGACGTTTATTACGCATAACGCCCGCATCAGCGGCTGACAAAGCGCGTAGCGGTTTGGCAGTTCGGTTGCATGCGCTTGTTAGGCGGCCCATGTTGATATCTTTGCAGCGAAAGAGTAGTACATATCATTTAATAGCCTAGATTGCGATCGACCAGCCCTGCTGGCTGCTTTCCTTTTTCATACTGCGATATTCCATCAGCAACAAACTGAGCAATTGAGCGAAAATCTGCATCCCCTGCAACATGCGGTGTTAACATGATATTTCCGTTTTCCCAGAACGGGTGTTCTAGTGGTAAAGGCTCTTGCATAAATACGTCCAGTGCTGCCTTCGCAGGACGGCCTTGAACTAAAGCTTGAGTCAGATCGTTGTCTACCAGGTGATCACCGCGACCAAGATGTATCAAGATGGAATCATCTCGCATGTTAGCAAAGAAATCTGCTGATAGTATGCCATTGGTTTTCTCAGTCAGCGGTAGTATGTTGACAATGGCGTTAGAACTTTTAGCTATTTCTTCTAATCCTAGGTGTCCACTTAGTACTGTCAGATCCCCCTCTTGCCTGGACCTGGATCCATATGCCTTTACGGGATAGCCAAGGTCAATCAAAATTTGTGCAAGCTTTCCTCCAATTTTTCCACACCCCAGAATTCCAACCGGGAAAGCTGAAGGCGGTGTACGATTAATTGCGCGCCAATTTTTCTCAGCTTGCAAAGACGGGTACTCCCACATCTTTCTCTGCCATCCCTGGATATACCACATAGCAAAACTAGCAATCATTTGTGCCTGTTCAGGTATAACAACGCGGGATACTTCTATATCTGGCTTCAAGCTCTTGTTGTCTAGCAGAGCA
>JAHQWE010000088.1 GCA_019633985.1 Acidiferrobacterales bacterium
CGGAATCACAATCCGGGGCTCTACCAACTGAGCTACGCTCACCATACACAAAACTGCATTCAATGAAGCGATCAGATCGCTCTGCGTCCATTTCGGTATTTTACATCCGAATGGCGCGCCTGACAGGACTCGAACCTGTAACCTACGGCTTAGCTTACCAACTACGGCTTTCGTCGCCAAAGTTGAAATGTGGACTTTTGGACCGCGAAAATTCAACTTTGTTTGTGGTCTGGACTATATCTTCACCATCTCAGGTGGGGCACGTATAGTCTCTACGGATCCTTCTTTTCACCCACCTCTAACTTCGGGGCTGATGAACGCCGGTTTCCTCGGTATTGCCATCGCCGTGACGCGTTAAGGTTTCACCGATACAGTGCCCTCCACTTCGGCAGTTCAATTCCTGCCGAAGGCTCCTGAATTCACCTTGCTGATTAACAATCAACAAGACAAAGCTCAAAGGCCGTTGCTCTATCCGGTTGAGCTACAGGCGCAACGGACAAATCAAAAAAATGGTCGGGGTAGAGAGATTCGAACTCCCGACATCCTGCTCCCAAAGCAGGCGCGCTACCAGACTGCGCTATACCCCGATTCATGCCAAGCCCAAAATTTCAGTGGAAAATGCGGTACGAATCCGATCAATTTCCCGCCATCGGCAAGGGCGCCGAACTATACGGATTTTGCCGCAGGTCGTCAATGCCGAAAAGCCTGTAATTGCAGGGCTTTCAGCGACGCTTTTACCCGTCTACTCATTCCTGTCGGAAGCTTGAAAAGCCCCATGTGATCCCCATTTCCTCGCATCAGCGTTATTCACATAAATTTGATCCTATGAGCACACAAACCACTGCGCAAAAGCATACTTTTCAGGCTGAAGTCCAACAGCTGCTGCACTTGATGATCCACTCTCTTTACAGCAACAAGGAGATCTTTCTCAGAGAATTGATTTCGAACGCTTCAGACGCCTGTGACAAACTGCGATTTCTATCTCTCACGGACAAAGCGCTGCTCGAAGATGAGGAAAGTCTGGGAATTTGGATCGATTTCAACGAAAAAAAGAAAACCATCTCTATCCGGGACAATGGAATCGGCATGAATCTTGAGGAGGTGATCGAGAACATCGGCACGATTGCACGCTCAGGAACGAAAAAATTCCTGGAACAAATTCAGCAGGACGAAAACTCGGATACCAGCCTCATTGGCCAATTCGGTGTCGGTTTTTATTCCAGTTTCCTGGTCGCGAAAGAGGTTACGGTGTTGACTCGGAAAGCAGGGACTCCTGCATCTGCTGGTGTGAAGTGGATTTCAGATGGAAGTGGGGAATTCACTACCGAAGAAATTGAACGGACAGAACGGGGCACAGAAATTATCTTAACTCTAGACAAGGAGAATAAGGAATTCCTGAATAATTATCGCCTGCGCGGCATTATCAGCAAGTACTCAGACCACATCTCCTTACCGATCATGATGTTGGGAGAACCCGAGAAAGACGACGAAGGAAAAGTCGTTAAAGGAGCTGTCGCCGAGTGGGAAGCGATTAATAAGGGTTCAGCGCTCTGGGCAAGACCCAAAAAGGATGTGTCTACAGAGGATCACAACGCCTTCTATACTTCCCTCACATATGACCCGGAACCCCCAGCGGTCACCCTGCACAATCGAGTTGAAGGAAAAATGGAATACATCTCCCTGTTCTACATTCCCTCAAAAGCTCCTTACGACCTGTGGGACAGGGAACAGCGCCACGGCATCAAACTATATGTTCGGCGGATTTTTATCTCAGATGATGCCAAACAGCTCATGCCCAACTATCTCCGCTTCGTACGCGGACTGGTGGATTCGGCGGACCTACCATTAAATGTATCTCGAGAATTTTTGCAGCAAAACAAGGAAATCGACAAAATTCGTGCCGCTTCGGTCAAGAAAGTGCTAGGAGAGCTCAAGCGCATTGCGACTAAAGACACAGAGAAGTACGCATCGCTGTGGAAAGAATATGGCAAGGTACTGAAGGAGGGCTTGGTAGAGGATGCGGATAACAAAGACGCTGTATCTAAACTGGTTCGCTTCGCTTCAACCCACACCGGCGATGAAGCGCAAACCGTATCTCTGGACGACTACATCGCTCGAATGCCAGAAAAACAGAAAGCGATTTACTATGTCACTGCAGACTCCCATCAGGCCGCAAGTTCTTCACCTCACCTTGAGGTATTTCGCAAGAATGAAATCGAGGTTCTTCTGCTCTCAGATCCTGTAGACGAATGGGTAGTTAGCCACCTGACAACCTATGAAGAAAAATCTCTGCAATCGATTGCCAAAGGTGATCTCGATATCGACGAGCTTAAAGGTGAGGAGAGCAAGGAGGAAGCAGAACAACAAAAAGAAGCAATGCAACCTTTGGTGGACAAATTTAAGTCTTTGCTCGAAAACAAGGTGAAGGACGTGCGTTTATCTAACCGTCTGGTCGATTCACCAGCTTGTCTAGTTGCCGATCAATTTGACCTTGGTGGCAATATGGAGCGTATTCTTCAGGCAATGGGTCAGGACGCACCAGACACCAAACCCATTCTGGAACTCAACCCGGATCACAGCATCGTCAAGCAAATGAGCGTTGACAGTGACACCATCGAGGATTGGGCAAATGTTCTGTTTGATCAGGCAGCACTCGCTGAGGGTGCATCGCTTAAAGACCCGGCCGGTTACGTCAATCGAGTGAATAAGCTTCTTGCTAGCTGATCAAAGGATTTTTTGTTACGTGCTTTCGCTACTGCACTTCGTGGTAGCGAAAGCAATCCTTGGCGTGATCGTTAACCATGCCAATCGCCTGCATAAATGCATAAACAATTGTCGGCCCTACAAAAGTAAAGCCGCGTTTTTTTAAATCCTTGCTGATAGTTTCGGCTAACGGTGTATTTGCCGGAATATCTTTCATTGACTTAACTTTATTTTGTAACGGCTGATGATCAACAAAACCCCAGAAATAGCCATTTAAAGTCAGCCCCTCTTTCTGCATAGCCAGGTAAGCTCGGGCGTTTTTGCGAAAACCAAAAACCTTGAGCCGATTTCGAATAATGCCTTCGTTGTTGAGTAGTTTTTCCAGCTTCGCATCGGAATACCGTGCGATTTTCGCTGCATCAAATTGGCTAAATGCTTTGCGGTAGTTCTCTCGCTTACGCAAAATGGTGATCCAGCTAAGACCCGCCTGTGCGCCTTCAAGACACAATGCCTCAAACAATTTTGTTTCATCGTGCTCAGGTACCCCCCACTCTTCATCGTGATACTCGATATACAACGGATCCTCTCCGCACCAGGCACAACGTGTCTTCTTTGCTGCCATTTCGTCAGTATTTCTGAATTAATTTCGATTAGGGAGTATAAACTGTCGGGCTGCTGGCGGTATCCACAGAAGCCGGCATTAACCCCGCATCTCCTGGTAATTGAGAAAAGTTTATGACCGCATATTCCGCATCTAAGTTAATTCAATGCATTGACAGAGATCGTCTAGTAACTCTGCTTCGAGATCTGGTTGCGATTCCTAGCGTCAATCCGTTTGACCAACCAGTTTCTGAGGAAGCACGCGAACTGGAGATCGCCAATTTCTATGAAGAAAAAATGCAGGAGATTGGTATGCTCACGTCAAGACGGGATGTGGTCGAAGGTCGACCCAATGTCTTTGGCCGCATCAAGGGCAAAGGCGACGGGCCTTGCATCATGATGGCGGGGCACCTTGATACCGTCGGTGTTGTTGACTATGACAACCCGTTCGACCCTAAAATAAAGAACGATCGAGTCTACGGCCGCGGATCTTGCGACATGAAAGCCGGTCTCGCGGTATTTCTTGAAGTCGCAGGGATTCTCTCCAGGGAAGGCATCGAGCTCGAAGGGGATCTGCTGATCGCGGGAATCGCCGACGAAGAACATCAAATGATTGGTTCAAGAGAAATCCGCGCCAATGGTCCCATCCCTGATTTCGCTATTGTTGGAGAACCCACCGAGCTTGAGGTCAGTCGAGCCCACAAAGGACAGTTGTGCATGCACATTCATACACATGGAAAAGCCTGCCATTCTAGTATTCCGGAAAATGGCGTGAATGCTATTCAGCATATGTCCAAAATATTGGAAGCCTTGGGCGACTACAATGAAGAGCTGCGGGCCAGACCTGCTCATCCGACTTTTGGCCATGGTAGTTTCAGCCCAGGCGTCATCAAGGGGGGTGATATTGCATCTTCAGTGCCTGATTCGTGCACCCTGGAGGTTGATCGTCGACTACTCTCTGGCGAATCCGTCCAACAGGTAGTAAGCGAATATCGAAAACGTGTCGACCCGTTGGCAGCAAAAATCGACAACTTCCACTACGAAATCAGCGAACCCACTCTGTACGCTGAGCCTCTGGACACTTCTGCAGACTCCCCTATTGTTCAGAAAATCACCGCTGCCTATTTGGATACCCTGCAGGTGGCATCAAAATTACCTGTTTTTACCGGCAGCACCGATGCACCGAATCTGATGGCCCCAGCGGTGATTTGTGGGCCTGGATCAGTGAAGCAGGCTCATACACTCGACGAATATGTGGAAATTCCTCAGTTGACCCAGGCTGCTGCGATTTACCTGCGCACTATTTTGGCAATGCAACACAGCGGTTAGAATCCGCTACGACATCACCATCATATAACCCTAAGTCGATAACTATGGATCTGGTCAACCTTCTTGCCATCATACTGTCTCTTTCAGCCGCATTTTCTTACCTGAATTTTCGGTTTATTGGCCTTCCAACCACAATCGGAGTGATGCTGATTGCACTGGTTTGCTCCATGTTACTGATTGCTTTAGAGGTGTTCGGCATCGTTGATGTGCGTACACAGGCAACCAGCATGCTGGAACATATTGACTTCAATAAGGCCCTCATGGATGGAATGTTGAGCTTTCTTTTGTTTGCCGGCTCATTGCATGTCAGCACCAACGATCTGGCGGATACCAAGGTAACTGTTGGCTTACTCGCCACAGTTGGTGTTTGTCTGTCGACCTGCCTGGTTGGAACTGTCACCTACTATTTGTTGTTGGTGCTTGGCATCGAAATCAGCTTTTTGTATTGCCTGTTATTTGGTGCGTTAATTTCACCAACCGACCCCATTGCGGTGATGGCGACGCTGAAGAAGGCTGGCATTGCACGCAGTCTGGAAACAAAAATAGCCGGGGAGTCACTTTTCAATGACGGTGTAGGGGTAGTGGTATTTGTTGTTTTACTAGGTCTGGTTGCCAATCCCGAAGCGGCTAGTTTTGGGTCTGTGGCATTGCTCTTCGTACAAGAGGCAATCGGTGGCATTGTGTTTGGATTGTTTCTCGGTGCACTCGGGTTTTACTTGTTAAAGAGTGTCGATAATTACCAGGTTGAGATATTGCTCACCCTCGCATTGGTTCTCGGTGGATATACGCTGGCACATAGTCTGCACTTGTCGGGCCCGATCGCGGTGGTAGTCGCCGGGTTACTGATTGGTAATCGCGGCAGGCAGTATGCAATGTCTACCCAAACCCGGGAACATCTGGACAATTTTTGGGAACTGCTCGACGAAATTCTGAACGTTATTCTTTTCGTGCTCATTGGATTAGAGTTGCTTATCCTCGATTTCCAGGGCCCCTACCTGATCGCCGGATTACTTGCCATTCCACTTGTTCTACTTTCCAGATTTCTGGCAGTGGGTACACCAATCACAATACTTCGGAAAGTATTTTCCAGAGATTTCAGCCCTCACGTTGTCAAGATTCTGGCATGGGGCGGTTTACGAGGGGGTATTTCGGTGGCACTCGCGCTTTCCTTACCCGCGGGCGTGGAACGCGATATCTTTTTGGTGATCACTTACATGATCGTTATCTTCTCCATTGTCGTGCAGGGATTAACAATTGGGAAAGTGGCCAAACGTTTGAGCGAGTGAAGAGAAGTTGATCAAGGCGTTAAACCCTGGATTAGATAGGAAAAATAATCTATCTGGTTGAGATATCATCTTCTGCGGAAAGTAGAGAGTTATCTGAAGCAAGTCAACAAATTCAAAGGCAAAACCAGACTAACCATCTTTGAATATGTCGGTTATCAGTGTCTGTGCAGCACCCAACCAATAGGCGTATTCAGTGTGATCTAACCAATCGTTTCCGTAAAGTGCGTGCACTAATACGGTAAGCTCTCTTCTGTTCTCATCGATCCAATTTGATTGGTATGCAAGGAGAACACCTCACTCCACGTATCTATGTGTTCACGCTTAAGCTACATCACCGTAGGCAAAAAAAACCCGCCGATTTGGCGGGTTAAACTACAACGAGAGGAAGATGGAATGCAGCAACGTGTTGAGTCAATAGACCGGGGCGTGAACAATTCGCAGAACCGACCGAGGCCTCAACATAGGGAAAGCTGCTTCCCACTATAGTGACCACTTTTCGCATCAGAAATTCCATTAACTTTCCGCAATCTTGTGCACAATTGCTGGCATTTCGCGGAACAAAAATGCACATCCACCGGCAAGCTAACCAATCGCTTCCACAGAGCTACCCTAAATCATTCAGGAGCCAGTCGTATTCGTATTCAATATCGCCTTTAAAGCTGCGTAGTACCGACTGTTGTTCGGGTTTTAGATACTTGCCCAGAGTTTTCAGCATATCAGCTTCGCTGTCGCCAAAATCGTCGCGATACCACTTAAACAAGCTGGAGAGTCTTAATTCGTCGGCCTCGAGGCTGACCCCTCGCTCGTGTCTCAGAAATGATCTCGCCCCCTGATCCAGGAGCGCGTTCAGGTTATCTGCGTTAAAAGCCTCAGCCGCCAGATTAGGACAACCAATGCTGGCGCAATTTACGGCAAAATGAATTCGATAGTCGTCGAAAATGGGTCGTAAAATTCGATGTTCAATATCATTCAGGGTCAGGTCACGATCGTTGATCCGGATCAGCTCATCATCCCAGGGGCCACTGGAAAATAGTCCATCACCCAGCTCTCTGATAGATTCGACGGGGTAATTATTTGCAATCAGTTGTACGGTCAGCGCGTTATATAGGTTAATCCAAAAACTCATTTGTTCATTTCGATTGAGCTTTCTAGGATCAATGGAGGACATATATTGGATATATTGATCGAGCTCCTCAGGACTATCTTTTAATCCCTCATAGTCCACCAAATTGACCCCTGAACTATCCTCAACCAAATAGTCATCCAGCGTTTGCTGCCACAGCTGATGGTCAATGATTTGCTCACTGGAGTTATCCATTGCAGCCCAGTATTGATCCAGTTTAGACGCAGGACCGCTGGAAAACCAATCCAAGCCCATACAGAGAATAGCTACAACGATTGACGTCGTCCGAAAAATTAGATTCATGGTTTTGTTATACGCGAGCGCGTGTCAAAACATCTGCAGTAAATTGACGCAGGTAGAGTTGTAAAATTTTTGTGAGTATCCCGTATCCAGCACCGACCACTCCCCTCACCGTTCCACTGATTTTTGATTTGCCCACCCTTCGCAATGATGAAACCGGCACTTCAATAATTTGGAGCCCTCGTTGAATCGCTTTGACCTGCATCTCTACTGTCCAGCCGTAACGTCGATCTTCCATACGCAGTTTTCGGAGAGCAGTTGAAGTAATCGCTCTGAATGGCCCTAAATCTGTGACTGGTACCTGCCATAGCTTTCTGATGAGAAAACTGGCGAGCCAGTTACCAAATCGCTGAGGAATAGTGAGCGAACCAGATTGGCACAACTCACTGGTTCTTGCCCCAATCACCAGATCAGCGCCTTGCGTCACGGGCTGGAGCAATGCAGGGAGCTCCTCTACGGCTACCGACTGATCGGCATCGACAAACACCACAATATCAGTGCGCTCTGACATCACTTTTATTGCCGCGAGACAGGCAGCACCATACCCTCTCTCTTTTTCAGTCACGACCTTTGCCCCATTTAACATTGCAACTTTTGAAGTCGCGTCAGTTGAACCATTGTCACATACAACAACCTGATCAATGAGCTGCCCTCCGAACTCCAAATCTTGCAAGCGCAACAAGTCTCGAATCACCTTCGCAATCGACGGCTCCTCATTTAAGGCAGGTACAATGGCAGTGATATAGCGATTTCCTAACATGTCTATTCGATTACAGTGTCTCAGTTAAGTTCACCAACCCGGCAGCCGACCACCGCTGCTGAAGAGAATACCGCAATAAAATACTTCTACATCGCAACACTCGCTTGTATAGCACTATGCGGTGGATTGGTTTGGTTGTCCTACCATGTCGGTCCATACGCTGTTTCTCTCTTTTTGGTATCCGCGTCGACACAAACTCTACTTGGATTAATGGTAGTGACTCACTACCAACGTCAAAAAATCGTGATCCCCTGGGGACATCTATTGCTAACCGCAATCTTACTGAGAGCCGTCGCGCTGTGTGGCTGGCCTCTGTTTGAAGATGATTTTTTTAGGTATTTATTCGACGGATACATGACCGCAAGCAGTGGAGACCCCTACAGCCTGGCGCCCGCGGCGTTGTTTTCTGACGAAACGCTACCCGAGAGTGTGGATACCTTACTCTCGCAAATTAACTTTCCAGAAATTGCGACGGTTTATGGACCCGTAACGCAATGGGTCTTCGCGGCCGCCTGGTCATTGTCACCCGGCAATGTGTGGCCGTTCCAGTTCGCTGCGGGTTTCGCAGATCTGATCACATTGCTACTGCTTGCATTAATTTGTCGAAGTTCTACTCAACAGAATTTTCTGCTGCTTTATGCGTGGTCTCCCTTGTTAATCAAGGAATTTTCCCTGACGGCGCACCCAGATATCTACGCCATCATGTTCGGCGTATTCGCGCTGTGGCTGATGCGGAATAGCCGCTGGTTTCTCTGTGGCATCGCGATTGCTCTCGCAACTGGGGCGAAGGTATTCGCTGTCTTATTGCTTCCACTATTTGTTGTATTCGATCCCAACTTTCGAAATCTGTGCCGTCTGTTGCTGGGATTCGCCATTGGCATAACCGTCATCACCCTATCTTTTGGCTCGCTTAGCATCTGGTTTCCAGAAGGCTTGAGCGCGATGGCCAGGCATTGGGTGTTCAACGCACCGGTTTATAGAGCTCTGGATCACGTGGTGACAATTGACCAAATAAAAATGATTGCGTTAGCGACACTGACAGCAATCATTTGTTGGAAAATGTGGGAGATGTGGAGACAGACAGACGAACAAAGTAAGAGCGCAGTGCTGTATCGAGGCCAGCTCTTTATTTTTGCGTTTTTCCTTTTGTGCCTTCCGGCATTAAACCCCTGGTACGTCTGTTGGTTGCTACCGTTCGCGGTTTTGTGGCCTTCCCGTTGGCCTTTTATCTGGTCCTGTCTAGTGCTGCTGGCTTACTACACTGGATTTAACATTGGTGGCGATGAGTTACACCGCGTTCCCACATCTCTCCTCGCAATGCAAGTTGTCGGCATTGTGATCGCAATGTTGTGGGACAAGCGTTACCCGCCATTTCGGGTAACTGATTAACGGTACTGGTTCTACTAGCCTAGCTGCCGTACAAATTGAGTCGATAACGTTTGTTCAGGTAATAAACCATCGCGCTCACCTGTTCGCTGTCGACGATCGAAGTAATCTTCGAGTCCGGGGAGTCACAGCTGACCAGATTGTTGGTCAGTTCAGTCTCGCTGGTACCGGCAAAAGTTTTCAGTGACTTACGAGACACCTTTTGCACATTCTCGTCCGTTTTTACACAATAACGCAAGCGTTGCCCGTTCGTATCCTTGGCGTAATAGCTGGCCTTTCCTTTTTCATAGAGCTGATCAACTTTTTTGGTTTTATATGCCGTGCCATAAGATTCTGTTCCCGAGGAGAATGCAGTCGCGCTGGCGGCAAAAAGCAAGACTGTTGCCAAGGTCATTAATGTGTTTTTCATCATGGTGGTCTCGTTTTAATTTACGCAGAGTTGGAGAGACTGCCGTGATGTTTTAAAGTTCCGCAGCTAACTCTCATTTAATGGTTAAATTGTCCAGAATATCTCCCCGAGCATCAATCACTTTGTCAAAGGAAAACTTCCAACGATTGTACAAATCTGTCTTTACCGGTCTGCTATTACTCAGCTGTTTCTCGTACCAGTATGCGCTGGCGCAAGAGTCAAAATCAGTGGCCAGAGAGTGGAATGAGGAATTGCTTGCTGCCATTCGGTTTGACGAAGCGCGACCCACCGTGCACGCACGTAACCTTTTCCATACATCGGTGTTGATGTGGGATGCCTGGGCGGCCTATTCACAGAATGCCTCCCAAATATGGCATCAAGAAAAAAGATCAAGTGAAAACCCCGACAGGGATCGGCACCAGACCATGAGCTATGCCGCTTATCGCTTACTGCAATGGCGATTCCGCAATTCTCCCAACTACCCCCAAACAAACACCGCGTTGCGCCGCCAGATGACGGATTTCGGCTATGACCCAGAATTTGATTCCCGCGAAGGGACAAGTGCCGCAGCGCTCGGGATTCGCATTGCGGATACCGTCATTAGCTTCGGCCTCGAAGACAATGCCAATGAAATCCAAAATTACCGCAACCGATTCTACGAACCAGTGAATCCTGGGCTGGATCCTCGCCAACCGGGCAATCCCAATATGCGCAACCCAGAACGGTGGCAGCCCTTCGATATTCCAGAATTTGTGGGGCAATCAGGATTGAGCAAAGACGGTTATCCAGCATTTGTTGGCCCCGAATGGGGCAGCGTGACACCATTTGCGCTGAAACCAGTACAGGCTAAAAACGTTTACAGGGAAAATAAGCTTTATAAACTTTGGATGGACCCTGGTCCCCCGCCCTCCTTATCCGGTGGTTCAAAGGAAAAACAGCAGATTGTTCGTGGATATCAACAGGTCGCCGAGTGGAGCGGCACACTAGATCCCGCGGATGGAAAATATATTGATATTAGTCCGGCGAGCCGGGGGAATAATACACTGGGGACCAATGATGGTAGCGGCCACGAGATGAATCCGATCACCGGAGAGCCTTATGCGCCGCTGATTGTTCGTGCTGGAGATTATTATCGTGTCCTTGCCGAATTTTGGGCCGATGGTCCTAGTTCTGAAACGCCGCCGGGCCACTGGTTTACAATTCTCAATGTTGTCTCGGACCAACCCGGTTTGACGCGAAAAATTGGGGGCAAGGGTTCACTACTGGATCGCCTGGAATGGGATGTCAAAAGCTATCTGGCGATGGGGGGCGCAATGCATGACTCCGCAATCGCTGCCTGGAGTATCAAAGGCTGGTATGACTCACCGAGACCCATTTCCGCAATACGTTATTTATGTGACCAGGGTCAGTCCAGCGACCCGTCTCTCCCGAACTTCCATACCGAGGGAATTTCCCTCAAGCCGGGCTCGATTGAACTCATTACCTCGGCGTCCGGTGCGCCAGGTCAAAGGCATGCGCATTTGCTCTCTGAGAGCCCCTCGAACATCGGAAAAATTGCGCTCAAAGCCTGGCGCGGCCCGGAATTTATTGATGATCCGGACAACGATGCAGCGGGGGTTGGTTGGATCTTGTGCGAAAACTGGTGGCCTTACCAACGCCCGAACTTTGTATCGCCACCATTCGCCGGTTATATTTCCGGGCACAGCACCTACAGTCGGGCCGCTGCAGAGGTCATGACATTGTTGACAGGCACTAAATATTTTCCAGGGGGAATTGGAATATTCAATATGAAAAAAGACGAATATTTAGTGTTTGAGAAAGGGCCTTCTCAGTCCATTCAGCTGCAATGGGCAACCTATCAGGATGCAGCGGATGAATGTGGGCTATCCAGAATATACGGCGGGATTCATCCGCCGTTTGATGATATTCCTGGGAGGTTAATTGGATACAAGATAGGACATCAGGCTTTTGAGAAAGCGGAAAAGATATTTTCTGGCGTAGAATAAGTGCTGGAGTTCTTGTTATTTTCACTCCAATAAGAAGGACCATTGCTTGCGGTCATTGCATGCGGATCACGCCATAAGCGCAAGCAATCCCCCTAGCTAATAGCAACAAACAACTTTAACAAAACAAAAATATCGCAGCCAAGCAAATCTGCGGCACACAAAAAACCCGGCCGAAGCCGGGTTTCTGCGTAAAACTTGATAAGGCAATCTTACTTGGCTGCCTTCCTCTCAGCCGCCTCAGCAATCACCACATCAGCGATGTTCTTCGGACAAGGAGAATACTGTTCAAACTCCATGGAGAACTGACCCCGTCCAGAAGTCATTGTTCGCAGGTCACCAATGTAGCCAAACATCTCAGACAATGGCACATCTGCCTTGATACGAGAACCGGTTGGGGTCGCATCCTGAGACTTGATCATGCCGCGTCGACGATTCAAATCGCCAATTACATCTCCTACGTGATCTTCCGGTGTAAATACATCCACCTTCATGATCGGTTCCAGTAGCTGAGGAGATGCCTTTGGCATCGACTGCCGATAGGCGCTCTTAGCAGCGATTTCAAACGCTACAGCAGAAGAGTCCACCGCGTGGAAAGCGCCGTCCATCAATACAACTTTCACGTCAAGACAAGGGTAGCCGGCGAGCACACCCTCCTCCATCATGTCTTTAAAGCCTTTATCGATGGCGGGCCAGAATTCGCGAGGAACATTGCCACCAGTGACCTTTGACTCAAACAGATAGCCGGAATTTGCTTCACCAGGCTCAATCACGTAGTCGATCTTACCGAATTGACCAGAACCACCCGTTTGCTTCTTGTGGGTATAGCTGTCTTCGACTCGATTGGTAATGGTTTCACGATAGGCCACCTGAGGCTTGCCCACGGTAACATCCACACCATGAGTTCGGCGCAGGATGTCAACCTTGATATCCAGATGCAGTTCTCCCATTCCCTTTAGAATAGTTTCACCACTTTCCTCATCCGTCTCTACGCGAAATGAAGGATCTTCGGCCACCATTTTACCGATCGCGATACCCATCTTCTCGGAAGCACTCTTATCCTTCGGCGCAACTGCCATGGAGATAACAGGATCTGGGAACACCATCGGTTCCAGCGTTGCCGGATCTTTCGGATCAGCTAAGGTATGCCCGGTCTGCACATTCTTCATGCCGAGCACCGCGACAATATCGCCGGCCTGGGCAGAGTTCAGCTCCACACGATCGTCGGCATGCATTTCAACGATCCGGCCAATACGTTCATTCTTACCCGTAAACGTATTCATGACGGTATCGCCCTTGGCGATCTTGCCCGAATAAACACGTATAAAGGTTAAAGCCCCATATCGATCATCCATAATCTTGAACGCCAATGCACGGAATGGCTTGTCGGTATCTACCAGCGCAAACTCGCCGGTTTCATTGCCTTCAAGATCCACTTCAGGCTGCGGCTTCACTTCGGTTGGATTCGGCAGGTAATCGACAACAGCGTTCAAGACCAGTTGCACACCTTTGTTTTTAAACGCAGATCCACAGTAAGTCGGGAAGAAATCCAGTGCGATTGTGCCTTTGCGAATACACGCCTTGATGGTATCTATATCAGGCTCTTCGCCCTCCAGATATTTCTCCATGGCATCGTCATCCTGTTCGAGCGCAGTCTCGATCAGCTTCTCTCGATACTCTTCGACTTTGTCGACCATATCGGCGGGCACATCTTCCTCATGGTAAGCCATAGGATTACCAGAGTCGTCCCAGATCCACGCCCTACGGGTCAGCAGATCGACCACACCCTTGAAATCGTCTTCGATGCCGATTGGCAGCACCATGACCAGCGGGTTCGCTGCCAGCACGTTTTCGACTTGATCCACTACGCGATAAAAATCCGCACCCATGCGGTCCAGCTTATTGACGAAAATAATTCGCGCGACTTCTGAGTCGTTAGCGTAGCGCCAGTTGGTCTCAGATTGTGGTTCCACACCTCCGGATCCGCAGAATACACCAACACCACCATCGAGCACCTTTAAAGATCGATAAACTTCGATCGTGAAGTCAACGTGCCCCGGCGTATCGATAATATTTAGGCGATGTCCGTCCCACTCACAGCTAGTTGCTGCTGACTGGATCGTGATACCACGCTCGCGCTCCTGATCCATGAAGTCTGTGGTCGCTTCACCGTCATGCACTTCACCGATTTTATGAATCTTGCCGGTGAGGCTGAGAATGCGCTCAGTAGTTGTGGTTTTGCCCGCATCTACGTGAGCAAAAATGCCGATATTTCGATAAGTCGATAGGTCTGTCATGACGGTAATCCGACGATGTGTTAATTGATTCAGTGAAACGCGATAATTCGATTGGGCTCAAAACAGCAGGAGTTTCAGAGAAACCGCATTGGTTCTCCCTACTCCACCAGCCTTCAGAAACTTCCTTTCGGCCATTTTGAAATAGCAAAAACGGGCGCAGGCGGGTTACATTCCGTCCCCAGGTTTCGAGCGGGCGCGATGATACCGCATCTGGGGTCGCAAAACATGGGTGCCGCAAACCATTTTTCAACAATTTCAGCGAAAAATCGGCATATTTCGAAGAATTTCGGACGATCATATTCGTTCAAGACTGAAAAGCTTTGGCTAAACGGTAGATTACACACTGCGATTTCGGCTGAGATCGATCATTTTTACAGGCAAATACTCTATGGCATGGTGGGGAAAATTAATTGGTGGCGCTCTTGGATTTCTGATTGGCGGCCCGCTGGGAGCGTTACTGGGGGCGTCATTCGGACACAATTTTGACGGTGATAGCTCTGGAGATCGTCCCCGCGCACTCCCTGGCGATCAGGAACGCACCCAGGCAGCATTTTTTACCGCGACTTTTTCCGTGATGGGATACGTGGCGAAATCTGATGGCCGTGTCAGCAGCGAAGAAATCCAGCTAGCCAATGCACTGATGGATGAAATGCAGTTACCGGAAGCGCAGAAGAAAGTCGCGAGAAACCTGTTTACAAAAGGCAAGCAACCCGATTTCGATTTTGATGGCGTCATGGCACAGTTTCGAAAAGAGTGTCATAGACGAACCACGCTGCTAAGGATGTTCTTGGAAATCCAAGTGCAGGCCGCTTTTGCTGACCAGCGACTTGATCCCAAAGAAAACCGGATACTCAAAGAGATTGCCTCTCTTCTCGGTTTTCGAACCGCTGACCTGGAACAGCTGATTGACCTGGTGCGCGGGGGCGCGGAAGCACAGGCACATCCCGAGACTCTAAGTCTGGAAGATGCCTATAAGGTATTGGGTGCGAATGAGAAAATGACGCTAGTAGAGGTCAAAAAGTCCTACCGAAAATTGCTCAGTCAACATCATCCAGACAAACTGGTTTCTCGCGGTCTACCAGAAGAAATGATCGAATTGGCAAATGAAAAGACCCGGGAAATCAAAACTGCCTGGCAAACCATTAAGAGCGCCAGAGGAGGTCGGTAACGCGATGTCAGATTCCATACTGTTTATTCATCACTATGAAACTGAGCTGGTAGATACCGCATGGGCACATCTGGGGAAGCTCGGTTTTGATCAGGTTGATGTAAAGCCTTTTAAAGGCGAACCACTTCCTGATTCTCTTACCGATTTTGCAGGTATCGTCATTTACGGCGGCAGTCAAAATATAACAGAATTGGATCAATTTCCCTTTTTGCAAAAAGAGATCGAACTCATTCTCAACGCAATCGAGGAGAGTATTCCGGTGCTTGGAATATGTCTGGGCGGTCAGCTAATTGCTCACGCGTTGGGAGGAGACGTTTCCAGACGTACACCGGCTGAATGTGAGTTTGGAATTTATCCGCTCAACCCGACTGTAGCGGGGAAAAACTGGATACCTGCATCCTTTCACGCGGTGCAAGCGCATTACGAAGAGTTTTCTATCCCACCAGGTGCGGTGAAACTCGCAACGAGCGAACGATTTCCCAACCAAGCATTTTGCTACCGTGACAATGTCTACGCATTGCAATTTCATCCCGAAACGACCCTGGAGATCCTGCGAGATTGGCAACAGGCAGACTGGGCAATGTACGGAATCAATGGCGCGCAATCCAAAGCTGACCAGGACAAGTTTGCCGATACACATACTGAAATTCAGCGGCGCTGGTTCGAGTCGTTTTTAGACCAGCTCTTTGTTCGGGGTAAGAAAAACCTCCTGTGATATTTTTTCATTTTCGAGACTTTAACCCCAGCAGTGAGATCAAAAATAGATTGGAGAATGGCTATTTAATGCTGATATCCAAGTATTTTTAGACTCAACTGATAGTCTGCGTTATCCTGAAGTTGCTCCTCTAGCTCCGCGTCTTGCTCTCTTCTTGGTAAGGGTCGAATGCGTGGCGCCTCAGCGGTAGATGTCCCTCTAGAACTATTTTTATTGTCGCCGGTAATCGCCGTATTCGTATGCCATCGGTCGAGAAAACCCGGGTCATAGTCGAGCTCAAGTAACTCGCAAATCCTTTGCATGGTAGCTTCCGGCGCATGGGTAAATTGTTCATATTGGACATAACAACCACAAACTGCTTCTGCATAGCGCCTGTATCCTTGAACAAACGCTTCGACCGTCAGTTTTCCTGCATAGATCTTCAACCTACGGGTGCTCAGCCATTGATCCAGAGGATGTCTGACCAGTGCACAGCGATGAATCGAAAAATGGGGTTCCAGCACCTTGTTGAGATGGAACTCATAGGTGGGCTCGTCCTTCAATATTCGGCCGATAAAGTCAATCGACGCCCAGTCTCTGAGCACCATGACTGTGCCTTCTCCTCGAGTGACATCGTAAATAGCTTTTACCCCTTCAACAAAGGGGGACCGACGGTCTACGTCGGATTGACGAGCCAATTGATACCAACGATGTGCCTGACTGGTTACATTCATGTAATCTACATGATTGGCGTCGGGATGAATCTCACTAAATAATCGAACTCCCGACATAGCACCGATACATTTGCTCACCATGGTGCCACCTGAACGCGCCATGTTATGAAAAATTCTGATGGGAGGTTGTTTGCTCATCAAAAGGCGGCAGAGATAATTTATCCAGCAATTCAATCAATCGCTAAGTATAATGTTGCGGTCGGAGTTTTGGCAGACAATAATCCGGTTGTTTAATTTAGGGAGCCTCTGCATAAGTCTGGGCGAGTCAGGTTGAGATGAGAATAATTCAAGGTCAAGGCGAACAGCGTAAGTAATAGCAGGACGCCGTCGGCAGGGCTATTGCGTCGTTTTTCAACAAAGAGATTGGAATATTCTCGCTAAAACTAACCGGTCACGACTTTTGCAGAAGTTCCCCAGCTTCTCCGAGTGGAATCACTTTATGGCATTTGAATTTATTGGACACGCAGACGATGTAGCAAAGCAACAACAGCTTTGGGGAGCAGTGCTGCTGGGCGCCAGCGCACTACTAGCCGGTTACACCATCAGCAAGGGTAAGCCCGCGGTATATTGGGGCGGTGTCCTTGTCATTGCCGCGATCGGCGTTTTTTACCTGTATCAATGGTCTCAGTTAAAAACCAATATGGGAGAATGGATTATTCGCGCAGATGACAACGGTATTTCCTGGCGATCACCTGATGAATCCATTGATCGTTCTTTTAATGTCTCTTACACAAATATTGAATACATAGACCGAAGCGCCATGTTAAACCCATCAGATCATCGGCGGGTTTATCATCTCATTCTCCGTGACGGAGACCCTGTTAAATTGAATGCAATCAGCGGGGTTGATCTAGAAGCTTTAGTCGCAACCGTGGCGAATGCGGGAATAGAGATCAGGGAAACAAATGATTACTACCTCCCTGTTGAAGAACGTAACAAGTAGTTAACCACAGCAAAACTCTATGCCTAATCCCGATTCATCTAATCGTGATCGCCGCCAACGCAATCGCAGACGACCCAGAAGACAGCCAGGAATGCGCGACACCACCGTTCCTTCCCCCTGTCTCTCGGTATGTCGATTTGATGGTGAACCATACTGTGTCGGCTGCTATCGAAATGCCGACGAGATCAGAGAATGGATGATTATGACTAGAGAAGAGAAACTGGCCGTACTGGCGCAGCTTCCTGGTCGAAAAAACTCTGACTCAGGCTCTTCCAAATATGGTTCAGATTCCTGATCTACCGATACCAAAGTAGTGTGGTCCAAGATACTGATACCGAAATAAGCAAATCTGAGCGTAAGCGCAGGCACAAAGCGCTTCAAGACTTTGTCTCAGATTTGACAGAAGCCCCGGAAAACCAACTTGCCCGTATCGGTTTCGACGAAGCGATTTTGGAAGAAATTCGTACCGCACGTAAAATGACCAAGTCTGCTCGAAATCGGCAAATTGGGTTTATCAGTAAAAAAATGGATCGGGAACTGGACTACATCACTATCGAATCGGCGAGGCAGACCTTCGAAGCCTTCAAGCACCCGTCAGCTGCCGCAAACGCCCATTTCCATCAACTGGAAAACTGGAGAGAATCTCTCATCAACGGAGACCGATCTTTGCTTGAACGTCTAGTAAACGAATTCAATGCTGATCGACAGCAACTCAGGAGGTTGATTCGTGAAGCAAACAAACAAATGGAATTTGATCAAACACCCACGGCAAGCAGACAATTATTTCAATATCTACGGAAATTGTCTGAGGTCAGGTAATACAGTTAACTACACTCTGATCAGGTTCTGTGTATCGCTGTATCATTTTTTGCATGATTTGGCTGCTTCGCGCTAAATACGAACCGCGCTCATTTCTCGCGTAAGGCAATTTTTCCTTCTCAACACATTCAGCGTGTCTTCAGAATGAGGCCTGTATATTCGCATTTTTCACATTTTTGTTCCGGTGACGTGTTTTTCCTTGCACTCTAAGCGTAAGAGAACATACACTGATGGGAAATCAAAATAGAAAAGTCGCAACGCCTGTGAGGGGCTTACTCGATCTCAAGGATTCGTAGATCTTCTTTGTCATCAGTGCCCCCAGATTTAGCTTCATGCAATTGGAGCATCAAACGTTGTGACAATAAAAAACTAAGGGGGTCTGCAACTGCAGATCAGTTCGTGCTTAATCAAAAAGAAATCGAATCGCTGCAATGAAATTACTTCTTATTGGCGTTACGGCCATTCTGTCATTTGGATTGTTATCGCCAGCTGCATATGCCCAGGCTGAAGAAATGACTACCGATCAAAAACTTGACCTACTGCTGATCGGCTTCTCTGCCATGCTTGTATTTATTATGCAAGGTGGGTTTGCATTGTTGGAAAGCGGCATGGTTCGCGCCAAAAACACCGTTAACGTTTTGATGAAAAACTATATCGACGTTTGCGTTGTCATGTTGGTATTTTGGGCAGTTGGTTATGGTTTGATGTGGGGAAGTAACCCGACCGGTTTCTTTGGCACCAACAAATTTCTATTTGCCAGTGGTGAACCGATCGAAACGATGAATCTGTTTTACCAGGTAATGTTCGCCGCAACAGCTGCAACAATCATTAGCGGCGCACTCGCCGAGCGTGTTAATTTTGTGGCATACATTATCATCTCTGTTTTCGTTTCCGGATTCATCTACCCAATTTTTGGTAGCTGGGCCTGGGGAGACGGAGGCTGGTTAAACGAAGTTGGATTTATAGATTTCGCCGGCGGCACGGTGGTACACGGCGTTGGGGGATGGAGCGCTTTGGCTGCCGCCATTATCCTCGGCCCACGACTTGGACGATTCAGCAAGGACGGCGAGAAGCGTCATATCCTTGGACACAATCTTCCATTGGTAGCACTGAGCGGATTTCTTTTGTGGTTTGGCTGGTTTGGATTTAATGGCGGCAGTGCTGGGAGAGTAGACGCTTCTTTTCCGTTGATTTTGTTCAACACCAATATTGGTGGAGCAGCTGGAGGATTGGCCGGGGTACTCATGATGCTGTTTACACGACAACCGGTTCTTTTAACCACCACCATCGCTGCGAGCATCGGTGGCTTGGTAGCGATTACTTCAGGAGCTGCCACCATGACTCCTATTTTCGCGGCAATAACCGGAGCAATTGGCGGCATGGTTGCGGTATTCGGAATCACTTTGCTGGAGAAACTCGGTATCGACGACGCGGTAGGGGCTATTCCCTGTCACGCATTTGCCGGATTCTGGGGCACACTTGCTACCGGGATATTCTACTCAGACAATATGTTTGATCTGGGGCTCATCCTTATACAGCTTACTGGCGCAGTCGCGTGCATGCTTTGGTCGTTTATAGGTGCATTCCTTTTGTTTAGCACGCTGAACGCCATTTCCAGAATACGAGTGAATGCGGGCGACGAACGGCGTGGTCTCGACTATTCAGAACACTACGAAATTGGCTATCCGGAATTTCAAACCCAAATGCTCAATCCGGGTAAAACTCAGACCGACTAAAATGTTCGAACTAGAAATAGAGAAGGTCAAAAGCCAGTTACCTTTACTTTTGTTCGGTGTTATCAACTCAGGTGATTCAGCGTCGTATGAAAAGCTATGGGAGGCGGGTGTCAAGCAACTCGCTTCTCATAGTGAGGACAAGCGCTCATTTTTTCGTGAAACGTTATTGCTGACTATCAAGCTGAATCGCCGCTTTAATGTGGACACGATTACCGGCAACCGTATTCGCCGAGAAATTCTCGATGCATTTTTGGACTCTAACCAAAGCCCGTTAAATCAGCCTTCCATTAATCAACCAAGTGGTTACTCCGAGCCAGATAGTCAAATCAGCAGCTTTTCACAGCTGAACAACGTCGAGCAAATTTCAGACAAACACATCGTAGTTGATGCGTTACTCAGTGAACTCGAACAACTTTACGATCAGCGGTTTAATGTTCAGGGGGCGATGAAACGCGAGTTAGTAGAAGCGCTTGGGCAGTTACCTATCACCTCCAAAAACAAACTCGCGCTCAAGCGCTGGGCAACCATCACTCCGTTTCAGGGCAGATTTGACAGCTTTGCCGAAGAAGAACTGCGGTTGATTGTTGACCAAATTTATACGTTTTTCTGCGACGAGTGGGGGCCTGCTGAAGCTGACAAAGAGATTTCGAAAGTGGCAACCGCAGTAGAGTCTTTACCTGAATCGCGCCAATTTTCTCTCAAGCAGATTCTATAACTGGCGATTAGAGGTTCTTTCTGCACTCATTCCTAGCCGAAGTGCAAATCCAACGTATAGAACTCTCTCCAAATCGGCTTCAATAACTCTATTCCCAAAATCCACTGGATTTCGGTACTTTGTATGCGCTATGATCTTATTAAAGTGCATACGAATCCGTTCCAGGTGAGAAGAACTATTCGAACAGATTTGGGGATTAGAAAAAAACACTGCAAACATATTGGTTAGTATATAACCATGCTGATGCAGCAGGGAAATCACAAAAAAAAATTGGACGAGGCACTTCTCGGAACATGTTTCCCCAGATATTGGGCGATATGCTGTTTCGTATAACAAACCCAAGCAATCGGCTTTAGGGTTAGTGTGAGGCAAAAGTTTAAAATAAATTTTCGTTATGGGGAACGAAATGTCCAATTTTGATGCAAAGGTCATACTGGTCCGGCGGAAACTGCCCGACCGACTGGCGCAATGCCTGGATACTGCCACCGCCTCTGGCTATTGTAGGGAATGGAGCAACGCATTAGCGGAGCTACAATCTCAATTCTCCGATAATCATTCTCTGTTTAGGGAAACCCTGCTGGTCACACAAAAGTTAAATAGAAACTACCGGGTTGACCAACCCACTCGAAAAGACATTAATCAATTATTGCTCCGATCTTTCACGGGTAAAAGAGATGATTCGCTGGGGTTGATAGAAAAACCGATCACCGAAGATCCACGTGTTAATGAAGAACACATCTTTGTACGGTTCCTTGATGCAGTGAAAGATAGCTACGATACCCGCATGGGGCGTGCCAACAAATTTGCGTTGGATTTTCAATGCCGCCTGACCTCCATGAAAATATCTTTCGATTCGGTTAGAGTTTTAAAGAACTGGATCAGTAGCCGAGCGGTCACACCTAACTTTGACGAAGTCCCTGCCTCCGATTTACGAACAATCGTTGATAATCTTTATATTCTGATCGAGCTACAATTTGGAAGCACTGCTGCAGATATCATTTTGTCGGATGCAATTTTAACTGCCGAGACGCAGGCCAAGGCGGGGCAGCTATCAATCAGGGATTTAATGCAATAAATTAGCTGGGAGCTCTCATCCCATCAACCCCATCCATGCCATTACTCCTCCGCCACATAGTCCATGAGTTTTGGCAAGTGACTTGCAGCATGTTCAGATACCGCGCCCTCTTCTACTAAATTCGCAGCGGCTGCGATATCTGTTGCCATATAACGATCTTGATTCAGCGCTGGAACTTTCTCCCTCAGTTCGGCAATCGTACGGTCGAGCACCGCACTGGTAGACAATGGCGCGCGAAAACCAATGCCCTGAGCACTAACCAACAGCTCAATACCGATAATCGTAGCTAAGTTCTGGTTCATAGGACCAAGCCGTCGTGCTGCATGACAGGCCATCGAAACATGGTCTTCCTGATTGGCGCTAGTTGGGGTGGAATCCACAGAGCAAGGCATTGCTTTCTGTTTGTTTTCCGCCATGAGAGCAGCTGCCGTCACTTCGGCCACCATAAAACCCGAGTTCAATCCGGGAGCAGGAGAGAGAAATGCAGGCAAACCATAGTTCAGGGATGGATCCACCATGGTGGCAATTCTGCGTTCGGTTATCGACCCCGTTTCAGCAATGGCCAGGGCGATCTGGTCAGCAGCAAATGCGACAGGTTCTGCGTGGAAGTTTCCGCCTGACAAAATACTTTCTTCTTCCACAACGACCAAAGGATTATCTGTGACAGCATTCGCTTCGATTTCCAACACTTGTGCTACATGACGAAGCAGGTCCACACAGGCTCCCATTACCTGGGGTTGGCAACGCATACAGTAAGGATCTTGCACCCGGGTATCATCCTCGCGATGTGATTCACGAATTTCAGAACCTGCTAGTAGCGCCCTGAGAGAAGCTCCAACAGCGATCTGCCCGGGGTGTCCCCTCAATGCATGGATTTCACTTCGAAACGGTGCCGTGGATGCCATCATTGCGTCACTTGCCATTGCACCAGTGACCAATGCAGTTGTGACCAGATTCCATGCGTTAAACAAGCCCGCCAACGCGAGCGCTGTGGATACTTGGGTGCCGTTGATCATTCCCAACCCTTCTTTGGCTGCGAGCACTAGCGGTTTCAAACCTGCCTCGATGAACGCGGCTTTCGCGGGCAACACATCGCCCTTTACGCGAACATCTCCCTCTCCCATCATAGCCGCCGTTAGATGTGCCAACGGTGCCAGATCACCCGATGCACCCACCGAACCTTGCGAGGGAATAACAGGATACATCCCTGCGTTGAACATTGCCTGTAAGTGCTCGATCAAGACCCAGCGTACACCCGAAGCCCCTCTAGCCAAAGAGTTGAGCTTGAGAACCATAATTAATCTGACGACATCATCTGGTAGTGGCTCACCAACGCCGCAGCAATGCGACAAAATTAAATTGCGTTGCAGCTGTTTGGTATCTTTAGCATCAATTCGGGTATTGGCCAACTTTCCAAACCCCGTGTTGACGCCATACACTGGCGAATCACTTTGGGCAGCGTCGGCAACCACTTTTGCAGCCAGATCAACGATGTTTTTTGCCGACACATCCAGTTCAACTCCCATCCTACCGCGATAAATCGATTCCAGTTGTAATAAGGTCAATGAGGCTGACGTGAAGCACAATACCGTCATTGTGAATCTCCCAGCTGTTGCAAGGCAATCTTAAAATTTCGATGAATCTCAATTTCGTCAGCATGCTTTCCATTTTCTATCGTCCGATAACCCTTGGTATAAACAGCTCGGATGGCGCTGCTGTCGGCAGCAAAAATCCAGCTATCTATCAATTCGTTTCTTGTTCTCTCCATGAGTCTAGGATGGGCCATATCCAACACGATAAAATTTGCTTGTGCACCAGCGGAAATACCACCTTGCGCTATACCACATGCCTTGTTACCACCCGTTACCGCCTGTTGAAACAATTGCGTTCCACAATGTTTTCTATTCCTATCTGTATTGTTCCCAGTATTATTCTCAGAGTTATTCAAAACGTTTCTTTGACGTCTTAGTAGTCGTTGCACGTATTCGAGCCATCGTAATTCTTCAGTCACAGAAACAGAAATTTGACTATCGCTACCGATTCCAAATCTCCCGCCTGCTTGAAGAAACATTGGCGCATTAAATATACCATCGCCTAAATTTGCTTCTGTGGTGGGACATAAACCTGCAGTAGCACCGGATTGGGCAAACCCGGTTAGTTCACTCTCTTCCAAGTGCGTTGCGTGGATAAGGCACCAGTCTGCATTCACCGAGAATCTTTCCAATACCCACTCCATCGGTCTCTGCCCACACCATTTCACGCAGTCTTCCACTTCCGTAGTTTGCTCGGCGATATGCAGATGGACCGGAATATCATTTGGCAATGCGCTCAACACATCTTTCAACAAACTCTCACTAATCGCCCGAAGGGAGTGCGGAGCAACACCGATTCGTTCCTCTTCGATCAATTCGGCTCTGACACACTCCCATAGTCGGCAGAACCCGTCTTGATCATTGGTAAAACGTTTTTGACCCTCGGTTGAAGGCTGCCCGCCGAAGCCGCCGTAACGATACAACACAGGCAGCGCAGTAAAACCAATTCCAACATCTCTCGCGGCACGCAGACACTGTAGTGTCATTTCTGCCGGGTTTTTATAAGCGTTTCCGTTTGGCATGTGATGCAGGTATTGAAATTCTGCTACGTGGGTATAGCCAGCCTGCAGCATTTCCAGGTAGAGCATTCTGGCGATATGGTAGAGTTGATCGGGGTTAATTCGCTCCAACATTTGGTACATCACCTTTCGCCAGCTCCAAAAGTTATCCTGCTCCCCGGAAGACTGTTCTGCCAATCCTGTCATGGCACGCTGATGTGCATGGGAGTGCAGATTTGCAACGCCCGGTAGCACAGCCCCGGCAATTCTTTCATCAACGGATTTGCTTTCTTGTTCTGAGCAATTCAAACGGAGATTCTCAATAACCCCATCTGCCGATACCGACATGATGACCGACTGCCGCCAACCGTCGGGAAGCAAGATTGAGGGGCACCAGATGTTGCGTAAGGACATAACTGACTTGCGAAGAAAGGGAGAGAAGTATAACATTCCATGTACATGTATATACAAGTAAAGATTTCTCTCGAATAGCCTATGTCTGTCACACT
The DNA here is from genome assembly GCA_019633985.1 of Acidiferrobacterales bacterium. Taxonomy (GTDB): domain Bacteria; phylum Pseudomonadota; class Gammaproteobacteria; order Arenicellales; family Poriferihabitantaceae; genus VYFG01. Next base: position 25,180 of record JAHQWE010000088.1, read on the forward strand.
CCTGACTAATGCCAATATCGTTTGTCTCCAGGACCATCGCTCTTATGGTCAGATTCAAAACGGTGCAGTGGCCATCAAAGACAACCATATCGAATGGGTAGGTGACCAACACGACTTGCCATCCAAAATCATGGCCAAGGCAAACGATACCTTCGATTGCCAACAAAAACTGCTAACACCGGGACTGATTGATTGTCATACTCATCTCGTTTATGCAGGCAACCGCGCTGGAGAGTTTGAACAAAGGCTGCAGGGGAAAAGCTATGCAGAAATTTCTCAGAGCGGTGGTGGCATTATGAACACGGTGAGAGCAACTCGTGACGCGACAGAAGAATCGCTGGTTCAAGCATCAATGCCAAGATTGCGGAGCCTGCTGCGAGAGGGGGTAACCACGGTAGAAATCAAGTCAGGTTATGGATTGAATACCGAGAGCGAACTCAAAATGCTGCGCGCGGCCAGAAATTTGACAGACGATCTTGCAGTGCATACCCAAACCACTTTTCTGGCTGCCCACGCCCTGCCCCCTGAATTCGCCGGAAAAGCCGATACCTATATCGATCTTGTTTGCGAAGAAATGCTGCCCGCTGCGGTAGAAGCGGGGCTCGCCGATGCGGTAGATGCGTTCTGCGAAACCATTGGATTTACATTGAAGCAGGTCGAGCGGGTATTTGACGCGGCAGACAAGTGGAACCTGCCGATTAAATGCCATGCTGAACAGTTAAGTGATATGGGTGCTGCTGCGATGAGTGCTGAACGCGGTGCGTTGTCGGTTGACCATCTAGAATATCTCTCTGAATCATCGGTATCGACCATCGCTCAGGGGGGTAGTGTTGCGGTGCTTTTGCCCGGCGCGTTTTATGTGCTGGGTGAAACACAGCTTCCTCCAATGGACGCGCTCCGCGCAGCTGAAGTACCAATTGCCATCGCCACAGACGCTAACCCCGGCAGTTCCCCCCTGTTCTCTCCGTTAACGGCGATGAACTTAGGGTGTATTTTATTTGGCCTGACCCCTCTCGAGGCACTTGCCGGCACCACGATTCAGGCCGCCAGGGCATTGGGTTTACAAAGCAGAGTTGGGTCTATCGAACCTGGTAAACAAGCTGATCTGGTTTTATGGAATTGTCAGCACCCAGCAGAATTGAGCTACCAGATAGGATTAAATCCGTGTGAAAGAGTCATGCAAGCAGGTCACTGGCGATCTCTTTAGGCAGTATAAAAATATGAATCCAACAACACACGCTCAGCTGAGCAAGATTCAGAAAGCATCGGAACTTCCGCTCTATCAGCAAATTAAATCTGATATTCGCAATAAGATTGATCGAGATGAATGGCTTCCAGGGCAAAAACTGCCTTCGGAAAATACCCTGGTAGCACGACTTGGCGTCAGCCGTATGACAGTGCATCGGGCATTACGAGAACTAACCCACGAAGGGTTATTGAGTCGCGTACATGGCCTTGGAACGTTCGTCGCAAAGCCGCAACGACATGCCAGCCTGATACGACTGCAGGATATCGCGGAAGAGGTTCGAGCGACCGAAGGTCACTACAGCTGTAAAGTGTTGAAGCAACAGATGGTAAAAATCAAGGGGGTTGCAGCCACTGAAATGGCAACGCCCCCAGACAGCCCTGTGTGTCATTTAAGAGTGGTGCACTTTCAGGACGAAGTGGCGATACAACTAGAGGATCGCCTGATCCATCCCGATTTTTTTACCGAGTTTGAGAACACGGATTTCTCTCAAAGAACTGCTACCGATATTTTGGTTAATCAGTTTAAACCGGATGAAATGGAGCATATTGTCCGTGCAATTCCCGCCAGCAAAAGCACTTCAAGGATACTGGCAATTGAGCCAGGAGAACCTTGTATTGAACTCACCCGGCGTACCTGGAAAAACGATCGTATTGTCACCCGGGTGGTGTTGACCTATCCCGGAAGCCGATATGACCTGCGGGAGAGATACCGAACCGAAGACGTTTCAACTTAATACTCCAATCAAATGGCAAATACCAGAATAGACACATCCAGAATTGTTCGAGCGCCTAAAGGCGATACCCTGCATTGTAAGAGCTGGCTTGCAGAAGCCGCCTTCCGCATGATCCAGAACAATCTCGATCCCGATGTAGCTGAAAACCCTGCAGAGTTGATTGTTTACGGGGGTATTGGTCGGGCTGCAAGAGACTGGGAGAGTTTTGACAAGATTCTCGAATGCTTGCGGGCCCTTGAATGTGATCAAACACTGTTAGTGCAGTCGGGTAAGCCAGTCGGGGTGTTTCAAACTCATGCAGATGCACCTCGTGTGCTAATTGCCAATTCCAATCTCGTTCCCGCTTGGGCGAATTGGGATCACTTTAACGAACTCGATCGCAAGGGATTGATGATGTACGGTCAAATGACCGCCGGCTCATGGATTTATATTGGGAGTCAGGGAATCGTCCAGGGCACCTACGAAACCTTTGTCGAAGCAGGTCGTCAACACTTTAATGGCGACACCTCGGGCAAGTGGATACTGACCTGTGGCCTCGGTGGCATGGGTGCGGCGCAACCACTGGCAGCTACCATGGCGGGGTATAGTATGTTGTGCGTTGAATGCGACGAGAGCCGAATCGACTTTCGGTTGCGTACCCGTTATGTCGACCAAAAAGCCGCCAGTTTGGATGAAGCTCTGGCGATGATAGAGCAGTCCTGCACGGACAAAAAACCGTTATCCGTTGCCTTGTTGGGGAATGGGGCGGAAATCTTACCCGAGCTGATTGAACGCGGCATCAAACCCGACCTGGTTACCGACCAGACCTCTGCCCATGATCCTGTGAACGGCTACCTTCCCGCAGGATGGAGCCTTTCGCAATGGCATGAGGAACAAAAGAAAAACCCGAGGCGAGTCGCCGAGGAAGCGAGACACAGTATGGCCACGCACGTACTCGCTATGTTGCAATTTCATAATCAGGGAATTCCGACCGTTGATTATGGCAATAATATTCGTCAGGAAGCGTTGAATGACGGCGTAGAAAACGCCTTTGATTTCCCAGGGTTCGTCCCCGCCTATGTACGACCGTTATTTTGCCGAGGTGTGGGGCCGTTTCGATGGGTTGCGCTCTCTGGTGACCCCGAAGACATTTATAAAACCGATGCGATGGTCAAACAGATGATCCCTGATGACCCACATCTGCACAACTGGCTGGATATGGCCCAAAAGAAAATTACTTTTCAAGGTTTACCAGCACGAATTTGCTGGGTTGGCCTCGGTCAACGCCACCGTCTGGGACTCGCATTTAACAAAATGGTGCGGGATGGCGAATTAAAAGCGCCGGTCGTCATCGGGCGAGATCATCTTGACTCCGGCTCTGTCGCCAGCCCCAACCGGGAAACAGAATCGATGATCGATGGATCGGATGCAGTTTCCGATTGGCCATTATTGAACGCTATGCTCAACACAGCAGGTGGTGCGACCTGGGTATCACTTCATCATGGCGGCGGCGTCGGAATGGGCTACTCACAACACTCCGGTGTAGTCATCGTATGTGATGGCACAGAAGCAGCTGATCGACGCATTGAGCGAGTGCTGTGGAATGACCCAGCTTCCGGCGTCATGCGTCATGCCGATGCTGGTTATCGGGACGCCAAGGAATGTGCGACAAAGAATCAGCTTAATCTGGCAGCGATCGATCTCTAAACTAAGTACTCTGATGACTAAAATCCACATTACCTATTTAAACGGCCCGGAAATTGACAGTCTGGAGCTGACCAATGACGAGATTCTGGACGCGGTTGAATCCGGATTGCTTGCTGCGGGTAATCAACAAACTGTCATTGAGCCCCGTATGCATCTGACCCCAGACCCGGCATTCAACGGGCACTTTAATGTTCTGCGTGGCTATGTAGCTCCACTAGAACTGGCAGGTGTAAAAATTGTTGGCGATTACGTCAATAACTATCAAAGAGGCCTGCCATCCGAGATGGCTATGCTGAATTTATTCAACCCTCAAACCGGTATGCCGGTGGCTATTATTGACGCCACCGCAATCACCGAGATGCGCACCGGCGCCTTGAGTGCACTGGGCGCAAAATATCTTGCTCCATCAAAACCCAAACGTCTGGGGCATATTGGCGCCAGAGGGACAGCCTATTGGAATGTTCGTTTATTGGATCACCTGTTCGACTTTGAGGAGATCAGAGTCCACTCCCGTCGCCCTGAGAGTCGGGAGCCCTTTGCTGCCAGATTGTCGGAAGATTTGAATAAAGCTGTGGAAGCGAGTTCAGATTGGGAGCGGTGTCTGAACGGCGCGGACATCCTGGTAGAGGCTTCTCGACTTCCAGAACCGAAACCGCTTTTTAAATCAGACTGGGTAAAAAAAGGGGCTCTCGCCATTCCTTACGGCACCATGAGCACTCTGGAAATAGACCTGACTGATCGAATGGACAAAATTGTGGTGGATGATCGCGGGCAGATGAACGCCGGGCCTTATGGTGCGTTAAGACCACATATTAATGCAGGCAAAGTAAGCGCGGAAACTGTGCATGCTGAGATCGGGGAAATCGTTGCGGGCCACCAAAGCGGAAGAGAAAACGACGAGGAAACCATCTTGTTCTGGCACCGCGGTTTATCGACCAGCGATATTGCACTCGGCGCCGCGATTCTAGAAAAGGCGAAACGTTTGGGTGTGGGTCAAACCCTGGTATACGCCTGAGTGGCAACCTACAATCTGTTATCACCACAAATAAATCGAATTTCATGAAAAATATCCAAGGTAAAAAAGCGATCGTGCTGGGCGGCACATCCGGTATTGGTCTTGCCGCTACCCAGCAGCTAAGAGAGGCCGGTGCAACGGTGATTGCCGCAAGTCGAAGAGGCACTTTCGAAGGGGATCAAAATGGCATTGTCCTCGAGAAGGTGGACGTACTAGATCGCGATGGACTCACGGCCTTGTTTGAAAAACATGCACCATTTGATTTTCTTGTTTGTGCGGCAACAGGCGGCGCTCGTGCCAAGGGCCCCTTTCTTGAAATGGATCTGGACGGTTTTCAAGGCTCTTTCGCCAAACTATGGGGGTATACCAATGCAGTGCGACTGGGAACTCATCATCTCGCAGAGGACGGTGCCATTGTTTTGGTAAGCGGCTCTCCCGCGAGAAAATGTGGCCCCGGAATGCTGGCGATATCCACCGTAGGCAACGCCGTAGAGGGTTTTGCCCGCGCTGTTGCACCGGAAATTGCGCCAAGGAGAATTAATCTGGTCTCACCCGGACTGATCGATACACCGATGGTCCCTCTCGAAGGCAAAGAGAGAGATACGCACTTTGAAAACGCGACAAAGGGTCAGCTAATCCCGCGCGCCGGTACTGCCGATGAAGTGGCACAGGCTATCTTATTGACACTGGACAACCCTTTTATGACCGGTGCAACCATTGATGTCGACGGTGGAATACTGCTTCCGTAGACCGATTATGTGCCGGCAGCGACGATTTAAATCACGAAACGTTTTTAGCTGATGGTTTTTCACAGCGAAATTTACCGCGACGGATCGCATCGCTAATCAAATTGATATCATCCGTGATAGAGCGATCAGCCTGAATAGGCGCACTATCCAGTCTGATCTGCTCAACCCATCGCAACACTTGTGGCGCTTTCTGCACCCCCTTTAACATATCAATTGCCTGCGCTCCCATGATCAGTTCCATAGCACAAAGTTGACTGATCTGATCGAGCACGCGACCTAGGGACCGAATGGCCAGTGGCGCATGGGATTGAATATCTTCCACTCCCTCAGCATTGATACTTGGCCATACCGTAGCGGGCGTTGCATCATGGTGTACGCCGGCTACCAGGGCTTCCGCAATTTTTAACACGGGTGCAAATCCATTCGACTCGACCCCTCCCGAAGCCAGAAATTGTGGCAAGCCGCTAAATCTTGCGCTAAGTAATTTCGACATTCGGGCCAGCTGTGCAGTCGCAACATGCGCCAGTGCCTGACTCATCGACTGGGCGACCAATGCAAGATGCGCAGTGTAGTACGTACCACAAGAAAGTACTCTACAACCAGCTAAGTCAACAATCGGGTTGTCCGTCACGCTATTGATCTCGATGGTGGCGACGGTCTTCAGGTTTTCCAATGCGGAAAATGCAGCGGCATGTACGTGCACTGCATTTCTCATTGATAATGGGTCTTGCAAGCGCTTTGCCTGGTTGGCGTTCTTGAGCGCGCTACCCGCCAACCCGTCCAACAACTGTAAAGCCGTTTCAGCCTGCAGGTGCTGCGGATGAAGCGCAGATGCGATCGGATCTAGGGGCGTGAGGTTAGCTCGCATCGCCTCCATCGTAATGATGGTAGCGGCCTGCACTGCCTCCATCACGTAGCCACATGAAATTCCACTCAGAGCGAGCAATGCGCCGGAAAAACTTGAATGACTAGCGATGACCAGGCCGTCTTTGGGGCCAGGTTTGAAGGGTGGTACGTTGGCCGACGCTAACGCTTCCGTTGCATCACAAATTTCGCCGGAACTATTTCGCATTTTCCCTTCGCCAGTAAGCGCCAGCCCCAGGGTCGCTCCCCAACACAAATCTGCAACACCGATCGAGCCAATCTCACCGATGATCGGCGTCGTATCTGTTCTTAAACAGGCAAGAAGGCAATCCGCTAATTCTGGGGAAGCGCCCGCCGCGCCAGTCATTAATGTATTTATCCGAACCGCCATCGCCGCTCGCACAATATGTTTTGCAAGTGGCTCGCCGAGGGATTGTGCTCTACCCCGTAGGGTTTGCACAGAAAAACGAGATAGTTGTTCACCAGACAATCCTTCTCCGGCCTGGGAACCCAACCCGGTTGTCAGCCCGTAAATGACCTCACTACGTTCCAGTGCAGACAGCACAATTTCCCTGCCCTCTTGCATTCTCTCTTTTCCATCTACCGATAAGATGATCTCGGTATCTTCTGAGCCAGCAATACGCGCCAGATCAACAAGAGAAAGTGAGTAACCATCGAGAAGAATTTTCAAAGATACAGCCTAGCTCAAATATTTCATTAACGCCTGGAAAGGAGAGAGCATCGCGTTGAACCGGTAACGCATATGATGCAGGCAGGGCTTTAAACTAACAGGATAAACTGTACCGCCCGCAGCGCCGAAATAACAGCGCTAATTTAATCATCTATGTCCATTCTGCGGAATTGGTATGTCGCTGAGCTTTCGGATTACTGTTTGCGCAATTGAGAAACAATTTGGCGATTCACCGAGAGATAACCGCGGTGAGAGACAGCGATTTCAGGTGACAACTTCTTCGTCACCTGGTGCAACCGAAAAAACGGCACCCCCGCATAAGCGTGATGCGCAGTATGGTGATTCATATTCCAGCAGAACCAGGTCATGAACCGGTTGCTATAGGTGGTTCTGGTATTTCGTAACATATCTTCCACCTCATCACAGCCAGTATGTTCTGCCATCAAGAACATTCTCAAAAATGGCTGTCCCACTATCAAAGGAACCACCCAAAACCAGACAAGCACCATCGACTGCATAGCGATTGAAACAAAAAATGCGAGTAGATAGAAAACCAGGAACAATCGGGCTTCCGCAATCACCCCACGTTTTTGGCGCTCAGGCACAAAGTCGTCGGTGCGCCCAAGGGCCCCTCGAAAGAGCACCCTGGTTTCAGCAATCAAATAGGGGATGCCACTCACAATCCACATATATTCGCGGACATTCTCGGGCTTCGGCGTAACAAGCTCAGGATCTTTTCCAGGTAGTTGCGTATACCTGTGATGTGCCATATGAAATGCGTGAAAATAACGGGGAGGCAAAACGATCATTAGCCCCAGGATAAAGCTTGTTGATTTATTTAACCAACGAGTCGCAAACAAACTCCCGTGGATTGATTCATGCAATGGGCAAAAGCTGAAGATGAAAAAGATACTGTATAGCAAGCCGGGTATCAGCGCATATGCACCGGGCGTCACCAGCATCAACCAGCAAAGTAAAATAAGAGCGACAAAATGTTGCCCTATACGAGACAAACCCTTTTGATCAGAACGGCGAGTTAGCACTGACAAATCCTCCGGAGCGATCATTTGCCCACGCCTTGCGCCTGTTAATTCAGCTTGTGTTTTCAAATTGTTTAGGCGCAATACCTGCCCGCGATACATGTTCGAAAGACCGTATCCCATACTCCTCTCGAAGCGCAAGCCAGGTATTGATGATCAATGTCATCAGTACAATTGCGCCACCAATAATCGAATACCATCCGGGATTTTCGCTCAACACCAGCCAAACCCAGATAGGCCCCAGAATCGTTTCCAGCAACATCATCAGGCCGACTTCAGGAGCGGGCAGATACTTGGGGCCCACAAACATCAGTGCATTCGCCAATGGCAGCATGAGTACCCCCATGATGATGAGATAAGTTAAATCCAGATTGGAAGTCTCCGCAGGGGCTACTAATGGCGCCATCACCAACGCAGTGAAAACACCACCCAAGCCCAGTGAAGGCAAGATATCTTTGGTAGAGGACAGTCGGATTAACGAAAATTGCGTTGCCAGTGTTGCCGCTGCGAGCAAACCGGCAAGAATACCCAACCAATCACCCGATCCGGGTTCACTGCCTTGGGTGATGACAACAATACCCACCACCACTGCAAGTATCGCCACGATGGTTCGGCGAGGCATTTTCTCCCGAAGAAATAGAAGGGAAACCAACGCAGCCCAAATCGGTGTGGTGCTCAGCATAAATAGCGTATTGGCTACCGTAGTGTGGGTGATGGAATAAATAAACAGAATGTTTCCAACGCAATAGCAGGCCACAATTCCGGCATCCGGTAATGTGAAGCGTGCAAATACAGCGAGGGTCCTTGAACGATATCGAAGGACAACAAACATCAGCACCGTTAATCCGAATAAGAGACCTCGCCAAAATGTGATGGTCATGGAATCCGCTGAAATAAAGCGTGTTAGAAGCCCATCCGGGCTGATCGCAATCACCCCAAGCATGGTGATCAGATATCCCTTGGCTTTATCACCTACAAACATTCGCTGGTACTGACTTTTTAATATTTTCTTTGAACAACTGCCGAATGGCTTTGTCGTGCCCTTGCGACACAGAAACACGGTCAACAGTAATGTCATCACATTCATTAAAGTGGGCGAATCTCCACAATTCGGGAGCGAGCGCGGTTAAAAACTCCGCTGACTTTTTCAAACTACCTTCTATAGCGAGATGTTTCACTTCCAGAATACCGTCCTTGCGATGCGCCTTTGCGTCCAACCGAGCGACCAGATTTCCCTGCCAGATAATCGGCAAACTAAAATAGCCAAATAGTCGTTTCTCAGCCGGCAGATAACATTCAATCTGATAATTAAATTGAAATAGTGATCGGATTCTCTTTCGAAGAATAATAAAGTTATCAAACGGCGAGATAATCCGCACCCTGGCGCGGGAGAGCGGCTGGTTTAAATGATCGAGCGCATTATCCATTGCGAGCCATTGCTCTCCGCAGGATTGAATTTCACACAATTCTCCTGACTCAAGCATCTCCGCAGCTGCAGTTGCAATATCAGCTTTAAAGCCCTTTCTTAAGTGCGAAAACTCTACAACCTTGCCGAGGCCGTTGGCTCGAAGATATCTTTTAATCACATGTCGCGCATAGTCGTTCACGCTCGGTACACTTTTATCCACTTCGGCGGGCAGCACTCTCTCAGCGAGATCATAAACCTTCTGAAAACCTTGCCTCGAAGACGTCATAATCACGCCTTCCATAAACAGCTGCTCCAACGCATATTTCGCTGGTTTCCATTCCCACACCGCTCGTTTGCCACCACCCGGGTCTTCAAAATCGCGTGCACTGAGCGGCCCTTCCTCGGTGATACGTTTTAAAACCTGATTCATCAGACTGGCATTTTTCTTATGCCAATGCCCTTTACCCTGTCGTTCGAGCTGCATTCGCGGCAGCGCAAATCGGTAATCATCCATGGGCAGATACGCCGCCGCATGAGACCAGTATTCAAAAATTTTTCGATCGGCAAGCAATTGGTCCAAATGTGTGGTTCGATACCTGGGATTGCGCGTCCACAGTGTATGGTGGTGCGCCCGTGCGACTACCGAGATCGTGTCGATTTGTATGTATCCCAGATGACAACACGCATCCATGGTTGCATCGATCGCCCGCCCCTTCTTATTCACCTGCAGAATTCGCTGAGCATTCAACACCAGTTTTCTGGCTTCGGCGGGGGAAAGAGAGACAGGCATTATTTTCTGGAGAAATCAGGGGACGATAGACTACCACCGTCTTACCTATTCTTGTCGTCAATTCATTGTTCAAAGCGATACAATCGAGATATGACTATCTCCCTGGCACCGATGGAAGGCGTAATCGACGCAAGTATGCGCCGAATGCTCAGCGCTATTGGCGGTTACAACCGATGTGTGACTGAGTTTATCAGGGTAACGAATTCGGTCGTACCGACCAAGGTATTCCATCGCCTTTGCCCTGAGCTTATGGAGGGCGGGCGAACCAAGTCTGGAACCCCTGTCTACATCCAGCTACTGGGAAGCGATCATGGGCGAATGGCAAAAAGTGCGGCGATCGGTGTGCGTGCAGGGGCGCTTGGTGTTGACCTTAACTTCGGATGCCCGGCGAAAATTGTGAATCGACACAATGGCGGTTCGGCGCTCTTGAAGGAGCCATCGAAAGTGGGGGAAATAGTCGATGCGGTGAGGCAGGAAATTGATCCAGCAATCCCGGTGTGCGCCAAAATTCGATTGGGATTTGATCATGCCAATTACCTTTCCGAGATTGTCGAACGCATCGCAGATGCCGGTGCTAATGAACTTTGTATTCACGCTCGAACTCGGACCGATGGTTATAAACCTCCAGCTTACTGGCATTTTATAGGTGAGTTAGCGCATCCAAAAAAAACCGAATTGATTGTGAATGGCGAAATCTGGACGGTGTCCGATGCCCGCAACGCACTGAGTCAAAGCCGGTGTCGCTCCTTGATGCTGGGTAGAGGCGGGTTAGCGCAACCTGATCTTGCACACCAAATTCAACAAGCGCTCTCTTCTAAAAACCATACTTACTCGCCCATGAGCTGGCAACAAGTGTTGATACTGGTAGAGCAATTTTATCGAGAGAGCGATAGCCATAACCCGAAATATGCGGGCAACAGAACCAAGCAATGGCTCGGTTATCTTCGGAAACAGTATGCGGGCGCCAATCAGCTCTTTGTGGATATTAAACGATTGCGAGGCATTGAAGAGATTTCCACTGTGATCTACCAGCACCAGTGCAGACTTGACCTCCAATCAGGCTGCGAACGCGATGCAGCCTGATTTTTACTGGACCTTGATCCAAGAGATCAGGCGTTTAATAAAATCAGCAGGACAGAAAGGCTCACAACAGATAAAGCGGTCGAAATGACAATGACAGCGCTAGATCGCACCACAAAGACATTGTGTTTTTGCGCCAGTGCAAAAACCGGCACCCCGCAGGGAAGCGCCGCCTGAATCACTACGATACTGGCAAGCATTGGATTTAACTCAAAGATGTGAAATGCCAGAAACCAGGTAATCAACGGATGAGCCAGTAGTTTCAGAAAAACCAACCAGCCAATCTCGAGCTTCACACCCTTGATAGAACACTCCGCGATAAACAAGCCGGCAGCGAATAAGGCGCAAGGAATATAGGCATCTCCAAAGAATGCGAGAGTGGTTTTTACGGGCGCCGGAAACGCGAGATTCAGCGCTGACATCAACAGTCCAATGCAGGTGGCAAGCAGTACTGGACTGGCAAACACCTTCACCAGGGTCAGCCCCAGGTTATTTTTCGATTCCTTGGCTGAATCCAGCTCGGCAATGATAATCGCGATGGGCAAAAACACCGCGCCAGTGATGACTGCACCCGCAATTGCCGGCAGTAAACCCGGGTCACCATACACAAGCAAAATGAGTGGCAACCCAATGTACCCAGTACTCGAATACATTGCGGTCAACGCATGCAAACCGTTTTCGGTCCATGTATCGCTAAAGTATTTACGGGCAACGAGAAAAGCCATGCCGTAAGTAATCAACATGCCCCCACCTAAACTGCCAAAGAACGGCCAGTCAAAAAACTCAGAGACTGTCACTTCAGATAGCTTTAGTAATGCCAAAGCGGGGAGTGCAACAGTGAACACAAATTGACTGAATATCGCACTGCTCCCCTTTTTAAAGATGCCGAATCGCGCCGACAGATATCCGGTGATCAGAATGCCAAACAAAGGCAGGATGATGGAAATAATAGGTCCGGACAAGGTAAACAGCCTACTTATTCGTGTTCAACAGAGGAATGACATCCTAACAGCTGGTAGTCTACCTTAGTGCCCTAATCCAGCATGACGCCCGTGGAGGGGTTTACCTGAGGTCGTGAAACAGGTTCATACTTCAATACGAGTCACCAATCATAATGACCAAAACAACTCTAGGCCTCATCTTCACCGTAATTTTCGTTGTTCTCGAATCCACCCAGTTTGTTTTCTTTGGCAACTTGTTTCAAAAGGTAGATTCGTTCCTGTTTGGGTTTCTAGTGTTCGGCTTTACCGTTTTCGTATTTGTTGGCTGGGCCTTTCTCTTTCGCCCGGGTGAAATCCGTCAGGCTTTACGAACACCCTTTGCCTTGCTTGCGGTCAACCTCGGAGCAGTGGTCACGTTCACAGCTTATCTGCTATCCGTACAACTATTGGAGCCCGCCATTACCTATACGATATCAGCTGGAACCATGCCTATCACCGCCTACCTGCTCTATCGAATGGGTTTGAGAGAAGGTGAAGATATGCGAAACCGGCTGGAGAGTAGCGGTACACTGTTTATACTATGCAGTATTATTTTTCTGGCCGTGATCACCATATTGGGATGGTCAGGTTTTGTCCGCGGTAGTCAATCTACCGCGATCGTCGGTATTTTGCTGGCGATGATAGACGGCGTGTTTTTTACTTTAATTCTGGTTTACTCACAAAGGCTGAACGCTGCGGGTGTCGGGCCCGCCACAGTGCTTGGTCTGCGACTGCCGCTATATGTTTTGGTCACCGGTTCCATCGCTCTTGGGAGCAGCGGAACCCCGTCTGATTTGGACAATCACACGATAGTTGCTTATGCAGGCATCGGATTTCTATTGACGATTCCTCCCCTTTATTTCTTGCAAAAAGCCGTTTCCATGCTCCCAGCGATCACAATCAGTGCGCTTACAGCGTTGGGGCCATTTGTTATTTTCTCGTTACAGTTGATCGAAGGAAGAATCGATTACAGCCCTGCCACGCTGGCAGGGCTGACCATTTACATCATTGGCGCAGTGCTTTGTGCGTTTGGCGCAGTAAGGGCAACGGTGGAAGGCTGACTCCTTCTGCATTCTGTTTTTAATAGCGCCAGACCCTTGGACGTAGGATATGCAGTAGCACTATAAGAACCCTATCGCTCTTTCTTACCCTTTTTCCAATTGTTTTTTCGTTCCGCTTTGCGCCGCGCTTTTTCTTCGCGCAATCGCTCCACTTCCAACACTTCTTCCCGCATCATTTCGGGCGTTTCAAGAGTCATCGGGCCAAGGGTTCCATCGCGGAAGTCACCCAACAATATGCGGGCAACCCGCTCCTGATCGATCAAGCCACCGGACTTGAGACAACCTCTTAGCTTGCCAATGCAGGAAAGCAATGCCCCGGCGTCGGCCCCCTCCTCACTAAAACCATATCGCTGTCGCAATAATCCTGGATAGTGCTGCAGCGCAAACTCTGCAAAAGACCAAGCGACGTCTTCAAACGAAATCGCAGTCTGCCTGATTGCACCACTGGCCGCGAGTCGGAATCCACTCTGCGGATTTTCTACATTGGGCCATAACACCCCAGGGGTATCGAGCAAAACTACATTGTGATCCAATTTGATTTTCTGCTGCATCTTCGTCACAGCGGGCTCGTTTCCGGTTTTCGCTACCGCGCGGTTAGCGAGAACGTTAATTACCGTAGATTTACCCACATTGGGAATGCCAACGATCATGACTGTGATCGCATTCTCCCTTGTGGGAAACAAGGTACGGCATTTTTGCGTAAGGCTTCGGATCTGCTGACGATCCTGGGAGGCCACTGCTATCATCTCCCTTGTGTCATTACCCTGGTACCATTCCAACCACTGCAGTGTTCGTGCGGGATCAGCCAGGTCTTTTTTCGTCATGACTCGAATACAGGGTTTATCTCCTCTGATTTCCGCCAATAGTGGGTTTGCACTGCTGTAGGGCAGTCGCGCATCCAGTAGTTCGATAAACATATCGACCTGGGAAAGCATCTCGCGAATCTCGCGTTGCGCTTTGTGCATATGCCCGGGATACCACTGAATCTGCCCCACCTTACGAATCCTTTTTTGCTCTCGATTTTTTCATCGCCGCAGCCCAAGGCGAACCGGGGTCGATGACCTCCTGCTCTTCCAATTTGGGTGTTTCTTGTTTCCGCGGTTTATTCACTTTTGGTTTGGCGGATTTTCCTTTAGGCGGTTTTGTCGCAGTCGCGTTTTTCTGTTCTCGTTTCTTTTCTGATGCTTCTACTTGAGGTTTTCTACCTTTATCAGTGGTTTTCTTTTTGTCAGGCGCGTGTCGCGGTTTTTTGGTTGATTGACTCGCTTCCGCAGACTTGCGGGCTTTCAGCAGCTTTACCTGCTCTGGCGACAGGCTGACCCGTTTCTCTTTATAAAGCGCTCCGAGGGCTCTTTTAAATGCCGCCTTGCTGACCCCAAATTGATCCATAATCATGTCTGGGCTGCTCTTATCGGTGATGGCCATCACCCCATCGTTTGCCACCAGAAAATCTATAATCTCCTCATGCAGATCGTTTCGCGTCAGAGCTCTATTCGCGTCCAGCGCCAAATCAATTCGTTGATCGTCGGTACGAACACGCTTGATATATCCATTCAGCTTTTGACCAATCGCAAGGGTTTGTCGGATTTCAGCATGAAATATCAACCCGAGATGCGTGCCGTTCACAACCGCTTTCACGCCTAGATCAGATCGCGACACCACCTGCAATGCCACCTGTTGGCCAATATGAAATCCGGTTCCTGTTTCCTTTAAAAATAGGCTCAGCCTGGAGGATGCGGCGATTCTTCCTGTGCGTTTATCGACATAGGCGGTGACCACACATGAATCACCTTCCTTCAGCGGCGTCGCCATTTGGTTAAACGGCACGAGGAGATCTTTCGGCAACCCCCAATCCATAAACGCCCCGATATGATTTACTGCCTGAACTTTCAGGAACGCACACTCTCCAACCTGAATCAGCGGCTTTATAGTGGTGGCAATGAGGCGATCTTCAGAGTCGCGATAGATAAAGGCATCGATCATTTGCCCAACCTCAATACCTTCTGGTACATAGCGTCTGGGCATCAAAATTTCGACGCCGTCTCCGCCATCCAAATAGATACCGAAATCGACTTTTTTAAGAACTTCCAGCGAGTTAAACCGACCTATTTCCACTATTTTCATCAACGATAGACTGGCGCCAGAGTGTACTCCAGGTTGCCTTGCCGACCATCCTCTTGACCCGCAATCATGTGTATTTTATTCATCGCCATCCGTCAGCACCCTAAATATCCTCTGATTATTACCGCAAACAGAGACGAGTTTCATGGCAGACCGAGTCAATCCTTTCGTGAATGGCCGGACAGCAGTGGATTGTGGGCGGGGCGGGATCTGGAAGCAGGGGGAACCTGGTTAGGCGTCAATCGCTCTGGACAATTTGCTGCTGTGACCAATTTCAGGACAGCCGAAGACAGCAATCCAAACGCTTTGAGCCGGGGAGAACTGGTGGTAAACGCCTTGTCCCCTTGCGAACAGAGTGAGAGCGAACAAGGTAACAATACGAAATTTGATTGTTTTCTGGACACTAACTTTAAGAAATACAATCCGTTCAATTTGATCTATGGCAATCAACAGAGTCTCCAGGCATGGGACTATTCGTTAGGTACGAGACGACGCCTTGACCCTGGTTTCCACAGCGTCAGCAATGGGCCGATAGACGACCATTGGCCCAAAATGTCCCAGGGAGTCAAACAGGTGGCAGACCTGATTTCACGTCGGGGCGATCTTGACCCCGATATGCTGACGGCTATGATGCAAGATCAAACCAGAGCTCCCATTGATCAGCTGCCGAAAACCGGAATTAGTGTAGAGAAAGAGCAGATGCTCTCGTCTATATTTATCGAAGGGGCGGAATATGGCACCCGAACTACCACTATTTTATTGTTCAACCATGAGAACATCGAAGTGAAAGAGACAAACTACACTCCTGAAGGTATGGTCTCGTCTGTGGAACATCAAAAACTGGCTATGATCCTACCTGATGCCGTTTAGCAAGATGAATACGCAGCGTTACTCCCGGACCATGTGTCTATGGCTCATTCTCACAATGAGCTTACTTCTGGTATCGTGTCAGTTCCCGGCTAATGTCAGTACTGGAAAAGAAATGAATCAAACAGCGCAGAATATTCAATCACTTTCACCCTGCCCGGGCACGCCGAATTGCGTGTGTAGTGCCTATCCGGATTCCAAGGAATTTATCTCGCCTATTTCTTACGAAGGAGACAGTGTGGCTGCCCTCAATCGAATACAAGAGGTGATAAAGGGGATGACGAGGACCAGGGTCGTAACCGCTACCAATCGATACATACATGCCGAATTTACCAGCTTGATATTCCGTTTCGTCGACGATGTCGAAATTCTGATAGAACCCGAAGAAAACGTGATGCACATCCGATCCGCGTCTCGGGTCGGCAGATCTGACCTGGGTGCGAATAGAAAGCGAGTCGAACAGATTCGTGCACTCTTTGAGAAAGGATAGACCCGATGGATTGGCCAAAAGATCAACAAAGCGTCCTCGACGAGCCACTTGCTTCCTGCTCTGAAGATCCGGTAACAGGCTTCACTCGAAATGGCTGCTGTGAGACCGGGCCGCAAGACGTCGGCTCACATACCGTTTGCGTGGAGTTGACTGACGAATTTCTTTCCTTTTCCAAGGAACGAGGAAACGACCTGACCACACCGATACCTGCCTATAATTTTCCGGGTTTGAAAGGCGGTGATCGATGGTGTTTGTGTGCCAGCAGATGGAAGGAGGCATACGACGCCGGGGTCGCACCGAAAGTCATTATGCGCTCTACCCATCAACGGGCGTTGGAGATAATTCCTTTTGCAGCGCTATCCCAGCACGCATTGGATTTGTCATAAGCGGATTAGCGTTCGATATCCAGTTGATCGATCACTGCCTGCAATCAGTACAAAATAATCGCCGCAGTGCCGCACACAGCAATGGAAGCGCCTATCCATGCACCCAGGGCGGGACGCTCGCGGGTTCTTAACCAAAGCACAGGTAAGATCATCACGGGGGTGGTGGCAGATAGTACCGAGGCTATGCCGACATCACCATTGGCAAACGCCCAGAGCAGTAGGGAGACCCCGACCACTACCGCGACAAAAGCATTTGCTGATGCAAGCGTGACGTGACGCAATGTAATGGGCACTGCCGCTGGTTCGGATAATCCCACACCGCGCATCACTAACAAAACCAGTGCAGCCGCGCCCAGTCTCACTGTCGACGCAGCAACGGGGTCAACACCCGCCTCGAGCGCCGGTTTGACAATGAGCGAACCCACCGCCTGCCCCAGGCCAGACAAGAGCCCAAGCGCTATGCCAATCCAAACCAGACCCTGGACCTGCTCCCACCGGTGAATCTGCGACTTTCGCTTGCCCCAGATAATGGCAATCACAACGCCGGAAAAAACAGCGGCAATTCCGAGAAACTGCCCGCAGTTTGGCGCTTCTGAGAGAAATAAAATGCCCAAAATAACGGCCATTGGCGCGTTGCAGGCATAGAGGACCTGGGCTCGTCTCGGGCCCAATCTTTTAAAAGCGGCAAATAACGCACTATCACCGATAGCCAAACCTGCCACTCCGGAGACCGCTAATATCGGATACCAATGTAGGGGAACCGACTGCAGATCACCCGACACGGCGGTAATGATTAACAGCATCAAAAATGCCGCAACCACACGTAGACGATTAAACGCCAGCCCGCCCAGCTCCCTGGAAGCGTCAGCCGCTAATAGTGAAGCGAAAACCCAAGAGAATGCGGCCCCAAGGGCGGCGTATTCATAGTACATGGGAAGGGTTCTCGAAATTCTAAACGTGGATCATAAACGAACATCCCTATCCAAGGGCGATGTCATGGTTAAACAAGAAACTTGTAGCGATTGCTCATGGTCGAGCCATTGACGATCTTGTATGTCTTAAAGATTGTAGAATGCAATGAGTTCTTATCTATAGCCTATTGCAATGACACGACCAAACTTTCTTATCGTCCAGGCAGATCAATTGTCAGCTATGGTGCTTGGTGTTAGCGGTAACGCGGTTGCCGATACTCCACATCTGGACAGCTTGATGCAATCGTCAATGACGTTTCGCAATGCCTATTGTAATTTCCCGCTGTGTGCGCCGTCTCGGGTGGCGATGTTGACCGGCAGACTCTCCTCTCGATCTGCCGTCTATGATAATGCCTGCGCGTTGAATAGCG
Organism: Acidiferrobacterales bacterium; assembly: GCA_019633985.1. Classification (GTDB taxonomy): domain Bacteria; phylum Pseudomonadota; class Gammaproteobacteria; order Arenicellales; family Poriferihabitantaceae; genus VYFG01. Next base: position 43,732 of record JAHQWE010000088.1, read on the forward strand.
AGATACCCACTTATGCCCACTATTTACAGGCGGCCGGATATCACACCTGCTTAAGTGGGAAAATGCATTTTGTCGGGGCAGATCAATTGCATGGCTTCGAAGGGCGATTAACCACCGATATTTATCCATCGGATTTTTACTGGACTGAAAATAAGCAGAGTCGTGATCCAAAACATAAATCCGATGATAGAGGCGTTACCTTGTCCGGGATTTGCGATCAGTCTGTACAGCTTGAATACGATGATCTGGTAATGCAGTGTGCAGTGGATAAGCTTACGCAATTGGGAAGCAATTCCACTGCACAACCCTGGTTGCTTCATGTGTCTCTCACCCACCCACATGATCCCTACTATTGTCGAGAAGAGCACTGGAATCGTTATACGGAAAATGACGTTTCTCTTCCAAGGGTCGGCCGGATTCCAATCGATGAACTGGATGCTTTATCCCTTTTTATCAACGATCGCGCGGGACTCAACCGAGAATTTAGCGAAGCCGATATATTGCGCGCACGTCGCGGTTATTTGGGCTCAGTCAGCTATTTCGATGATCAATTGGGAAAACTGATCCAGACTCTGGAGCAAATTGGTCAAAGAGACAACACGGTCATTATTGTTACCAGCGATCATGGTGAGATGCTGGGGGAACGCGGCATGTGGTACAAGCGCCACCATTTTGAATGGTCTGCCAAGATTCCACTGGTCATTTCCGCATACGGCGATCTGAACTCCGGTGTTTGGGATGCCCCCGTTTCCCACGTCGATTTACTTCCTACGCTCCTGCAGCTTGCCGATGTCGACACATTGGTGGATTCCCTGGATGGTCAAAGCCTTCTTCAACCCACCGATGAAAACGTGGTCCTGGGCGAAAGCATGAGTGACGGAATAGATATGCCGGTTTTTATGGTTCGGCAACACCAATACAAGTTAATTTGCAGCGAGATGCAACCGGATATGCTGTATGACCTGTCGGTGGATGCTGATGAGTGCAACAACGTCGCCCAGCAATACCCCGACGTGGTTGCGCGGCTTAAAACCCATGTTGCTGACAATTGGCAATCGCAGTCTCTGCAAAAAGAGATTGATCAAAGCATTGCTCGACGACTGCTGATTCGACAAAGCCATCTAAAGGGTAAACCGCCCGAGTGGGACTACATGCCTGATCACCCAGACAACCACAAGTGGTGTCGCTCTGGATCCGATTACACTGCCTGGTCGACCTCAGTACTCAACCCAAGGTAGATTTATTTCATCCTACAACGCATTCTTAGATAGCTTTCTGTTCATCAGCAGCTGCCTCGGCGCTGCTTTGAAGAATCCGCCAAAGTCGTTCGATATGCGCCCGTTCCGTGGATTCCACACCAATCGAAACCCGCACCATCCAGCGGCCATCGAGTATCGAGGGAGACATAAACGCCTCGCCGGATTGATTAATGCGATTAACCCAATTGAGCGTGTGTTGATCGAGGGCATCTCCTTCCAGCCCGGGCGGGGTGTGTCGAATACAAACGGTTTGCAAATTCACTGGTGACACTACGTTCCAGTGATCGGCACTTTCCACTTTTGTTGCGAACCACTTTGCGTTTTCAAGGTCTCGTCTCAAGCGTTCCCGTATCGCATCGATGCCGTCCAGCCGCAGGTGAAACCAGAGTTTCAAGGCGCGAAATCTTCTACCCAATGGAATACCCCAGTCTCGATACTGCGTAACTTCGCCATCCACCGTGGATCGCAAATAGCTGGGATTGGTCGACATTACGCGAATCAAATGCTGTGGATCCTTTACGTAAAAGAGCGAACAATCCAGTATCGTTCCCATCCACTTGTGGGGGTTCCAGGAAATAGAATCTGCCATTTCCACACCCTGCCATAACCCTCTGCACTCTGGCAGCAGCATGGCAGAGCCTGCCATTGCCGCATCAACGTGCAGCCACAGGTTTTCTTTATCGGCAATCCGAGCGAGTGCTTCAACGGGATCGACTGCGGTAACCCCCGTAGAACCAACAGACGCAATCACCGCGGCAGGCCTATTGCCGGCTCTTCGATCAATTGCAATTTCTTCAGCAAGGGCCTCTGGATTCATGCTGCGATCAAGCGGATTCATTGCGACCATTCGCAGGTTATCCTTTCCGTAACCAGCGAGTAGCGCAGCTTTTGTAATCGAGGAATGTGCTTCCTCGGTTGTATAGATCACCAGCGGCTTCTCTTCGCTTTGAAGACCGCCTTTGGTTTCTGAATATTGGGTCGCCTTTTCTCTTGCCAGAATCAACCCGGTAAGACACGCCGTAGAAGCGGTATCGTGAATCGTTCCTTCCCACTGTTCTGATAATCCGGTTAACTGCCTCAGCCAGTCACATACCACTTCCTCCACTTCGGTGAGTGCCGGACAGCTTTCCCAGGATATACCCAATGTGCCCAACCCTGAACTGGCAATATCTCCCAAAACCGAAGCCAAAGAAGCGTTGGACGGAAACCAGCCATAGTGCATCGGGTGCTGAACCTGTGTGATTCCAGGCACAACAATCGATTCCAGGTCTGCCATAACTGCTTCAAGAGAATCGGGGCGTGATGGCGGTATTACTGATAGCGCTTGCCTCACCTCTCCAGGGGCGACCTGGGCACGGACGGGCAGCTGATCAATTCGCTGCCGGTAATCACTGATCCAATCGATGAGGGCATGCCCTGCGACACGAAACTCTTCTGGGGTCATAGTTCTCAGTTTTTAAATTTAATGCATTTCAAAGACGACTCAGATGGAACGAAGAGCCCTCACAACTTTGCAACCGCAGCCGCCAGCAATAGTCTGGAGTACAGTTTATGAAACCCAAGCAGTCGTTGATAAACTTTGCCAATTTGTCTTTGTCCGTTCTCAAGCTCTTCAGTCGGGACAATGGCTGTACCAAAATAGAGTTTGGTACGACTGGTGTTATTCGCTAGATCTGGTTCGACCATCAACCAGGATCGCGTCCGTTTTATGCAATCACACATAAGCAATTGATTGCTCTCGCGTTGTTCCACCGTCCAGGCGGAAAAGTGATCCAGATGGCCTTCAGCCAGTTCCTTGGCTTGTGAATCACTGGATGGTTTATCGATCCCTATTTTCAAAATGACTCTTTCGATTTTAAAAAGAAAGGAAGTGTAAAAGGCGATGACAAACTCAGGATGCGAGGCCTGTCTGTCAATGACTATGGAAAAACAATCGGTATACGCCCCTGGCAGAGTACGGTACGACTCAAGAAGCGTTTGTCCTGGCAATATGTCTGCTTTTACCGCAAAAAACCGCTTCATTGCCAAAGAAAATTGCTAACTTTTCTTCCCATTATTTCGAATTGATCCGCTTCGGTCGCTGATCTACCTGCCGCGCCATAACAAACATGCAGTGGCAACAGATGCTCCTCTCTGGGATGGCAAAACCGCGCCCCAGGTGCAGATTCCCAATCGATTAGTCGACTCGCTCTCTCTACTTCCCCCATATCGGGACTGGTCACAGTATGATTTATCCACTCTTCAAACTGCAAATTCTCTTCGACCGATTGCTCATTGACACCAAAGCCTTTGAGGTTATGAAAAGACAAACCCGAACCCAGTATCAACAAGTTTCGATCGTCGAGATGGGACAACGCCTCCCCCATCTTGAGGTGCGATTCAGAACTGAGAGACTTCAGCAGTGACAGCTGCACACAGGGAATATCCGCCGCCGGGTACATCAATTTCAGTGGCACAAACAAGCCATGATCAAAATCCCTGTCGTCGTCCAGTGCCGGATTCAATCCAGCCTGGGTCAATACGGAAAATATGTCGTTTGCCAATTGTGGCGCTCCCAGCGCGGGATATTGAATCTCATAAGCTTCAGCTGGGAAACCATAATAGTCATACAGTAGTGAAGGTGCGGCAGCATTGGTTACAGTAGGTACTTGCAGTTCCCAATGAGCACTAACTACGACAATCGCATCAGGTTTGCCGATGGTCTTCGCCAGACGTTTCAGGGCTGCCACCATTTCGACATGTCCCTGATCACCCAATAGTGGCAGTGGTCCGCCACCATGGGCGATATATGCGACTTTATTCAAAACTCAATCCACCAAGTAAATTGGAGAATTATACAATTCCTGCAATCGTATACAGCGTCTACCGCGATTGAATAACAGAATCCCAGTATTGATCTATCATTTTCCGGGAAACACTGGCTTTTCGCGATCATTCACCACTTTTGTTATAGTGTCGTACCAGCAAAGCATAAAGGAGAGTTTCTATGTCGAATCTGCACATATTGGAACACGTGATTGCCACCAGCCTGGAGCCGATGTATCAGGAAGCAGAGGAAAAAGGCCTCTGGTTTTTCCATATCACCGATGATGGAGAAGAAATCTGGTGCTCGCCTGGTTATCTGAAAGCGGAGCAACGCGAAGGTAGGCTCATCATTGCACCGGAACACTGGGAACTGCGCGATCCAGCCGGATATATGAGCAAACTGGTAAACGACTGCCAGGGTATTGTGGATGAATACAACCAAATGGCGAAACGCCTGAAAATAGAAGAGACCCTCGAGCTGGTTTCACATTCCACCAATCCTGCAGATAGCAGATAAATTCCAAAGCCACGGTCGCAGCGGTGAGATAGAGTCGCGTTTCCTTGCCCTACTCTTGCGCCAGTTCGAACCTCTTCGATCGCAGACCTTCTAATTCGTGCACCCGTGCGCCTAAGTTCGCGAGCGGGAAAATCGCTTTAGCAACCTACCATCCGTTGCCACCAGCCCCATTGCAATGAACCCCAGTCCGAGGAATTCGTACAATCCCAATGCTTCCTGTAAAAAAATCGTGCCTAAAATAATCGCGCTGGCAGGCACAATCAACGTCACCAATGAGAGATTCGTTGCTCCACCCGTCGACAGTATGCGAAAGAATAAAATGTAGGCGAGTGCGGTACAAACCACTGCTAATCCCAGCACTGACCATAGGACTGGCGAGGAATATGTCTGTGGCTGGATTGTCGGATCAAGCAACAAAACGGCAGGTAACATAATGAGACTGGATCCGGACAATTGCCCCATCGCAACTCGAACGGGCCCGACTCCCATCCGCGCAAACCGTCTTCCAAACACTCCCGCGAATGCGTATGAAACAGCTGCACCTAGGCAAGCAATCATTGGTAGCGGTGGATTGGAAACATCGCCAGATAGTCCCGAACCGAGCATTACCGCTACTCCAAAAAAGCCCAGAAAGATACCGAGTAGACGATGCCAGTTAATCTTTTCGTCCGAAGTAAAAAGATGGGCCACCAATACGGTAAATATGGGTGTAGTGGCGTTCAGTATGGACGCGAGACCGCTGGCAATATGTATCTGCCCCCAAAACAGCAAACTGAACGGGATGACGTTGTTGATCAACCCCATCACTAGAAACGCACTCCAAATTTTCCAGCCAATTGGGAAATTTCTTCCCGTCATTTTTAAGTAAGTGATCAGAATCAGTGCGGCAACGCTCACACGGTAAAACACTAAAGTCAAAGGTGGGACTTCTGAAACAGCTACCTTCGCAAGGAAAAATGAACCACCCCAAATGATTCCCAAAGCGAACAGCATTAACCATTCAGTCATTCCCAGGCTTGGTGTTGGCTTCATGTTGTCTAAATTGGAAACGTTATTGAGAGTTGGAGGTCGGAGTCGCAAAGGCAACATAAAACAAACCATTTGCGGAAATCACAGTGCAGTATCATTGTTATCGGTCAGCACTCAATATCTGATGCAAAGTGACATCGCAGAGGCCAGCAACTCAGAATGGCGTGGTGGCTCCAATCGGTCAGAGACAATCACAATTGGTAGATGTTTTCTTTCAATTTGTCACTCGTCTTGATGAGTTTAAGGGCTAACAACCCATCACGAAAATCTTAGATTACCTCGAATCGATTCATTCAGCTGGCTAATTTCGGCCGCGAATAGACAAATAAAAATCAATTCATCGTTGGAGATCGATGACGAACGGGTTTTTTAAGAGATTGTTTTTAACAAGAAACAGTATTGCTGGAATATAAATCATGAGGCACCGCCAATGTCTGATCACTTACGGAAGCCCGAACATCAACGACTTTGTGATCTAACGCTAGTCGGAAACCAAATTTTTCAAAAAAAGAGTCGTATAGTTCACCGCCCCGTGTTCCCGTCGCATAATATCTGTCCGTTGAAGACTCGTATTCAAGCTCCACAGCGGCAAGTGGTTGAGTGGCAGGACCGCCAAGAACTTCAGCGCCATTCGCTGGATCATATGCGCTGCGTTCAGAACAGCAGTAGATTAACTGTCGCTGCTCCAGTGTTCCCTGGTTGTGACTGACAAACCGGACCTTTTCAGAACGGTAATTAAGAAAACTCATTGTTTTAGTCGGATAGCTCAGCTTATGGGTGCAAATTGCTGAGAACGCGACGATTTGGTTTTCTGGCCCTGCCCCGCCTTGCCAGGTATAACTGCCCTGTGTTGCAGATTGCAAAGTCCTCCCGGCTATCAGCGGCTTTCCGAGATTAACCAAAAAGCACGGAGTCGTCACAAAAGGATAGTGAAAGATAAAAGGTTTATCTGCCTTGAGAGCGTTACTCCCAATGGGCTCCCCATTCTCATCGACAATCAATGATCGATGATAACTTCTCACCGGTGCACTGGAGGCCAACAAGCGAGGATTAGCCGCGACAGCGGAGGCCGCGGTTACGCAGGTTTTTACAAATGTCCTGCGCGTTGAATTTAATTTTTCCATCTTCTCTATATCCAATGGAGGTACTGCGGGAGTGAGAGATCAACTGACTCTCCTGTGTCCATTTTAATCATACATGCGGCGTCTTCATAAACCCCTGTTTGGGAACCAGATATCTCAGAGCCATCCAATAGCAATATATTGCTCAACTCTTTTTTCTCTGATCTGGTCTTCCAAAATGCCAGAATATGATCGAATCCACGTTCGTCCCAGTTGTTAATTTCGGTGATGAATTGCCTTGCCCAGGTTTCAAGCAGCAGCTCGCGAGTGATATCACTATTGCCTTCAGCTTCTCTCACACTCATGGTCGCGAGTGAGAAATCGCCGTCATCATCTCCCGGTGCATGCATTAAGTTCACGGACACTGTGAGGGTCAACCATGGTCCTTCGGCAGATTTACCCTTATCAAGCCACACACTGGCAACCTTTTGACCTGCGATATATACGTCGTTCGGCCAGCGATACGTCAGTGAAGTCATTGGTGCTACATGGGTAGCCAGACTTGCTCCCAGACTGACCACCCCGAGTATCAAGATTTCGTGGAATCGCTCAGCGGGGAATTCCGGTTGCAGTATGAGTGAGAAATGCAGGTTTTCTGAAAAGCCCTGCCATTGTTTGTGCTGATAGCCCTCGGCCGCTGAAAGATTCGATGCAACCAATAGTGTGCCTTCTTCCACACCGGTGTCTGCGATAGCAGCCGAAGTACTTCTTAAGCATTCTACCTCCCCTACCTCTCTGAGGACGTATGCCGCCGGTAGCGATAGAGATTCTTCGAGTAGCATCGTTCCGTTAATCCTCGGATGCGTGCAATAACCTTGCCACGCTTCCATGTCCTCTCTCAGCAGCGTAATTGAGAGGTGTTCTCCCATCCGCATCTTTGAGATTGATATCAGCGCCGCCTGTAATCAAAATCCGCGCGACTTCCAGCCAACCCTGCGAAGCCGCGTGATGCAGCGCCGTCGCACCTTGATCGTCTAAAGCATTTACATCCACTCCATCTGTGTTTACTAGCTTATCTACTACCCCGGTTTTGTTTTGATACGCCGCCCTGTGCAACGGTGTCCATTGATAAACGTCACGAGTATCCACTGATGCACCGGCGTCGATCAAGCGCGATGTCGCATCAACATGCCCTTTGGCGGCGGCGATCATCAGCGCACCCCAGCCATTGCTGCCACGAAGGTTGATATCCACCTTTCGCATTAAAAACAGCTCGATCGTATCGAGGTCACCGCTAATGGCCGCAAACATAATTGGTGTACCACCATTCTTATTCTTGAACGAAGGGTCTGCCCCTTTATTTAAGAGTTGCTCCACAAGGGAAGCCTTGCCAGCCTTTGCGGCTACCATAAGAGCGTTTTTACCAGTGTGATCGGCCACATCAATATTGTCGATGTTCCCAGACAGGCTGGCAATTCCATCGAGATCACCATTCGAAATAGCACGAATCATTTCCTGCTCACTGGAAAGTGCGGAAAAGCTCAGCACACAGAGTAAAAATCCGAAGAATAATTTCATTGTTTATCAAGCTTCTCCTCACCGGAAATATGCGATGCATAATTTCCAGTGACTGCCTTAAGCGCGGCCATTGCATCGTAACGCCCAGATAATCGAATCATGGCATCATGACTCACCGCGTCATCGAGAATGGAGCGATAACCCTCGCGTTCCTGATCCCGTAGCACCACCTGTTGACTATGAATAACGTGGTATGCGCCGTCAGCGAAGTAGAAAGGGAGATGGGATTGGTTCGCCAGATAGTTCAGCGTTTCAAATTGAACGTTGCCAATACCAGGCAGGATCAATACCTCCCCCGCCAGGGGTGTAGCAAGCCCGGTCATTACCTCAAATCGTAGCATCACCACAGCGGCGGTATCTTGCTCGATTAAATCTGCTTCCAATGCGATGGGTAACGGCTGCTGTGTGTGCAGCAGAACCTTCCTATCCTGCTCACATTCTTTGCCACCTAATTCAAAGAACACTGCAGACTGCCAAACTGTGTCGTCCATTTCAATTGGCAGGCAGGTCGTCATCGCACGACTGCTGCGCATACTTTTAATTATCGAGGAGGGGAAACGATCCACGGGAAATTAGAAATTAATTAAGAACATCAATGTGAAGTGCCTTGCCCCATTCAAAATAAAAAGCCCCTGCTAATGCAAGGGCTTTTTCACAGCGAGTGATTGAAATCAGGTTGAGGTCGCTGTAGCTCCAGAAATTTCTGTTTCTTGTCTGCCAGCCTGATCCTTCACTTCTTCGTACCAGAGATCATGGTGTTGCTTCGCCCATTCTGCACTCACTCGACCACTTGTCATTCCTTCCAATGCACCTTCGGTACCTAGAGTACCGATATACGCATGGCCGAAGAAGCCTACAATCCAAATAATCGCCGCAATTGCGTGAATTTGATGGGCGAACTGCATCGTCGCTCTTCCACCATCAACCACACCATATTGTGCTGCCCAACCAATGAGTACCAGACCCGACCCACAAACTGCAATAAGGCCGACAAAAATCACAATCCAATACCATAGTTTTTCGCCACCATTGAGCTTTCCCGCACTCGGGTGCGCATTGCCGATCAGACCACCGCCCTTGGCAAACCATTTCATATCGGTTCCGTTGGGAATATTGTTCTTAACCCAAACCAAAAGCATGGCAAAAACACCAAGCGCGAAAAACGGTCCTACGTAATTATGTACCGTGATAGATAGATTTGCCCACATCCCAAAACCTTTCGCTCCGAGAAGCGGGATCAGTACCGCTCTGCCAAATAAAAGACTAAGGCCTGAGATAGTCAGCAATACGAACAAAATGGCTGTGTACCAGTGCATCACCCTTTCCCAGGTTTTCCATCTCGGTACGGTTAAGCCAGAGCTTTCTTCCTCTACCTTTATCCTTCCACGTAACAAGAAAAAGAGAACGATCGCTCCCAGCCCCAAAACAATCGCCCAGCCGCCATAGTTGGCGATCACTCCATTGCGCAATTGACGCCAGTTTTGGCCGCCATTGTTAATGAACACGCCTGCTTCTGGACCAGATACTGAACTGTATCCAGGTTTTCCCTCACGAACCGCACGCCAAAAATTAGCGCGTTGATTATTATCGTTGTTAACCTGCGCATAAGCATCATCTGCGCTAAAAAGGTAAGAAGCGGTTGGCAAAATCGTCGCACTCATCACAATGAAGACGAATGACCACAACATTGATTTCCAACGATTGCGAGCTTTCTTCACAGGTGCTTTGTCCATGGTGGTTTTGCTTTTAGTTTTTTGTTTCATAGTTTTGTCGCCCTATTAAGTTGCAAGATGAATAGATGAATCACTCATCTTGTTTTGTTTGTTCCCAAAAACCAGTTTGCAGACTAGGAGAGTCTCACAGCCAAGAAAATCAGCGATCGCGCTGACCCTCAAGGCGGGTCTGCAACGCTTCCGCATCGGTTTTTAGGGAATCACTTGCGCCAAAATATTTTCCAGGTTCATGAAAGGTAACGTCAGAGGATTCCCAGCAGCCGGTTAACACCGCACTGAAAGAAATCAAAACAATCAGCCTGGCTATTTTTTTAATCATTGTTTTAATTTGTCTCACTCATAACCAAATATTGGATCAGGGTCTCGGTCGCAGCATTGTGGTTTCTGCTTTTGACCGCTTCCGGAGGAGAAGCGATGACTTCCCCTCCGGTTCAAGCAAACCCCTTTCAGCGATTAACTGCTGTAAGCAGTTTCCCAACCCCAGGTTTGAGGGCGTCCGCCTCTTTTGAGGATACGTTCACGATAGATATCAGCGACCATGTCACCGTCTCCCGCAATCAGTGCTTTGGTAGAACACATCTCCGCACAAAGTGGTAGCTTACCTTCTGCCATTCTGTTTCGACCGTACTTCTCTTTTTCGGCTGCAGAATTGTCATCGGCTGGACCGCCAGCGCAGAATGTACATTTATCCATCTTGCCACGGACACCAAAAGCCTCTTCTTGCGGATACTGCGGCGCACCAAAGGGGCATGCGTAGAAACAGTAACCACAACCAATACAAAGATCTTTATCGTGCAGCACAACGCCATCATCAGTGGTGTAAAAGCAATCTACCGGGCACACCGCGGAACATGGTGCATCGGTACAGTGCATACAAGCAACCGAAATCGATTTCTCGCCTGCTTCGCCATCACCTAGCGTGATAACCCGGCGACGGTTCACGCCCCACGGTACTTCATGCTCATTCTTGCATGCAGTCACACAGCCGTTACATTCAATACAACGCTCTGCATCGCACAAAAATTTCATTCTTGCCATCGTTTTAATCCTCCAGCTTATGCGACTGAGATTTTACAGAGAGACACCTTAGTCTCCTGCATCTGGGTTACGGAATCGTAGCCGTAGGTAAAAGCAGTGTTCACTGCTTCACCCCTTACATACGGCGCAGTTCCCTCGGGATACTTATCGTGCAAATCTTCACCCTGATAGTGCCCGCCAAAATGGAATGGCGCGGAAGCGACCCCTGGTGCTACGCGTTTGGTGACCATGGCCTTAACCTTGATCTTCGCGCCCTCGGGAGTCTCTATCCAGACCATGTTCCCATCCTTAACGCCATTGTCATTAGCATCTTTGGGATTGATCTCTACGAACATTTCCTGCTGTAGCTCCGCCAGCCAAGGGTTAGAACGTGACTCATCTCCACCTCCCTCATATTCGACCAGTCTGAAGCTGGAGAAAATAATTGGGAATTCTTTTGAGTGATCCTCAGCCTGGATTGATGCATATCGCGTAGGCAACCGATAAAACCGCTTGCGATCTTCGTAAGTGGGGTATTTTTCAACCAACTCACGATCTGGCGCGTACAGAGGTTCCCGATGCACCGGTACCCGATCTGGGAAAGTCCAAACAATCGCTCTCGCTTTCGCGTTTCCAAACGGCGCACAACCATGTTTAATAGCAACTCTTTGAATGCCACCAGACAAGTCGGTCTTCCAGTTTTTGCCTTCCGCCGCTGCTTGCTCTTCTGGTGTCAGATCTTCCCACCACCCGAGGCTCTTCAACAAATCTGCTGAAAATTCCGGGTGTCCGTCCTGAATTTCGTTGCCTTTAGGCCAGGAATCCTCAGCAAGGATATTGTTGCCTTCATGCTCAACACCAAACCGGGCTCGGAAGTTCAAGCCGCCTTCCGCCACTGGCTTGCTAGGATCGTAGAGTACTGGTGTACCCGGATGACCCATCTCAGCCGTTCCCCAGCAAGGCCAGGGCATACCATAGTACTCCCCATCACAGGGACCGCCTTCGGCTTTCAAGGTTGTGGTGTTGAAAGTGTGTTTGTTTTCCATATGCTTTTTCAAGCGCTCTGGACTTTGACCGGTGTAGCCGATGGTCCACATACCCTTATTGAATTCACGAGTGATGTCTTCAATTAGCGGCTCATCACCATTGACCTGAATGTTTTTGCAGAACTGCTCTGCGAAGCCAAATTTTTTGGCAAACAGGTACATGATTTCATGGTCAGGCTTGGAGTCAAATAGCGGCTCGATGACTTTCTCACGCCACTGCAGAGAGCGGTTGGATGCCGTTACTGACCCATAAGTTTCAAACTGGGTAGTAGCAGGTAGCAACCAAACACCGTCTGTGCGATCGTTCAGTACCGCCGCATGGGTTGGATACGGGTCAATGATGACCATCATATCGAGCTTAGACATCGCCTTTTTCATCTCTGGGCCACGAGCCTGACTGTTCACCGCATGTCCGTTGTAAACCATGCAGCGAATGTTGTCTTTCTGGCCAATGCTTTCTTCCAAAACACCGTCGACCCATCGAGAAACGGGAATGCCCCGGTAGTGCATCGGATGCACTGGTTTGCCTTTATCCCCTTCAACTTCTTCTGAACTGAACTGACCTTTGACCCACTCAAAGTCAAGGCCCCAGACTTTCGACCAATGCTTCCAAGATCCTGCACTTAAACCGTAGTAACCCGGTAGCGAGTGAGACAGAACGCAGAAGTCAGTCGCGCCTTGTACATTGTCGTGGCCGCGGAAAATATTGGCGCCGCCGCCTTCTTTACCGATATTGCCCAACGCCAGCTGGAAGGCGCAGTAGGCACGGGTGTTATTGTTACCAATTGTGTGTTGGGTACCCCCCATACACCACACAAAAGTTGCCGGACTATTTTTCGCCATCATTTCTGCGGCGGTCTTTACCACGTCTTCTGGCACCCCAGTGACGCGCTCTGTTTCTTCTGGTGTCCACTTGGCAACTTCTGCCTGAACTTCATCCATTCCGTAAACACGCTGTCGGATGTATTCCTTATCTTCCCAGCCGTTTTCAAAGATGTGCCACATCATGCCCCAGATTATCGCGACATCCGTTCCCGGACGAATTTGCACGAAGTGATCAGCATGGGCTGCTGTTCGGGTGTAGCGAGGGTCGATAACCACCATTTTGGAGCCGTTTTCTTTAGCACGAAAAATGTGCTGCAGAGAAACCGGATGCGCTTCAGCAGGGTTGGACCCGATAAACAACATACATTTACTGTTATGCATGTCGTTGTAGGAGTTGGTCATCGCACCGTAGCCCCAGGTGTTCGCTACCCCGGCTACTGTGGTGGAGTGACAAATTCGTGCCTGGTGGTCAACGTTGTTGGTTCCCCACATCGCGGCAAACTTGCGGAACATATACGACTGTTCGTTGTTGTGCTTCGCAGAACCGAGCCAATAAACGGAATCCGGACCAGACTCTTCCCGGATTTTCATCATGCCATCACCGATTTCGTTGATCGCATCGTCCCATGACATCTTCTTCCACTTGCCCCCAACCAACTTCATCGGTGTTTTAAGGCGTTTTTCACCGTGACCATGTTCACGCACCGATGCACCTTTGGCGCAGTGGGCGCCGAGGTTGAAAGGCGAATCAAAATCCGGCTCCTGACCGGTCCAAACACCATTTTGCACTTCTGCTCTTACTCCACAACCAACAGAACAGTGGGTGCAGACACTACGTTTAATGGTGATGTCACCGCCCGCATCGGCACTCGCCGCATGGGCTTTCTTCACTCGGCCCGGGGCTAGCAGGGTTGCTGCAGCGCCAGTTCCTACCGCCAGACCGGAGCGCTTTAAGAAGGTTCGTCGGTCAACCGATTGACCGATTCCTGCAGGCGCTTTTACCTCGACTCCTGGCTGCTTTCTAATAAGTTTCATTCTACTTTCTCCTGAACCATTCACTGGTTCATCAGTTTTTCAAAAATACTGTTTTAAAAATTGGAACCGGGTTCTAAAAACGGGCCAAACGATAATACTCGCGCACATGTTTGGTCTCCTGGTATCCGAGACTTTGGCTCTTTTTGGTTTCACTGGTCGTTTCATCCGCAATGGCGTCAGTCGCGAGTACACCAGCCCCCGCTGCTGCAGAAGCAACCGCAGCGCCTTTGAGGAATTCTCTCCGCGCTGTTTGGGGTTTCTCTTTCTTTATGTCGGTGTCTTTCATGGTTCCTACCTCATTTTTCTGAAATTCAAACGTTCAATTATTTAGTTAATGGATTCACTGTTGGTTCTGTTATCCCGGCTCATCATTCGCGCTGCTATCTAATGATCCTGGATGTTTAAATATTGGTTCTCCAAAGCGATGAAGCGCTGACCCAGTATGCCCACCGCACGATAAAAATCAGCATTTTTTGCATTTTCGAGTTCGCTGAAAAACTTACCCGCCCAAGAGTAGATATGCTGTAGATAAAAACGCCGCTGCTGGTAGCTCTCGATATCATCTGCGGTAATCAAGATAGACATGGTTTCACAGATCGCTGCGATATGGTCTTCCGGCTCCTTTCGCTCAGGGTCCGATTCAAATCCCAAAGCTTTCAAATCAGCCCGCAGCTCTCCCAAAGGTTTGTCCATCAAAAACCCAGTGAGGTGCCAGGATGCGTAGGGGACGACTTCGCCTCGACCGAGGCCAACAAACAAAGCGTGATATTCGTCGTCCAGTTCAGTCAAACTGGATGTTCTAGCAGCAGCTTTAAGCCGTCGCCAGGCATCACCCACATTGTCTGCACTGTCTTGGGGGAGGTCTTCTTCATCGAGTGACTCGATACTTGAGATGTATTCGATCAGCTCTTTCGACGGAACGTCGCTCAGCAGAGAAGCTAATATCGTGTAGGTACGGGAACGAGCCTGATCCTCGTCACGTATCAGTGTTTGCACTTGTTCACCGCCCGACAGATTTTGCTCATCCGCCGATAGCGACACTGTTTCCCGCAATTGCTCTCTCCAGAGGTGGTTGTCCGCCGCAAGTTAATTTTGCGGTTGGTATTACGTTCCTCGATTTACGATCAACGAACGTTTTTTTTAGTATTAGCCGGCTACTCTAACCAGACCTTTGTTACGATTCAAGCCGGTCTTACTTACCCGCACGTTGCACGCCTTACACTCGCCGTGCTCCAAGCGGATTAAATCAGCTTATTCCTCCATAAAATCAGTATCTTGCGACTGCTTAAACGCCTTAAGGCAGAAAAGAGCATATAATGGGAGGAAAATATCCTAATAAAACGTAAATTTAAGAAAATTATCCTGCTTCCTAGGGCGTCAGGTGCACTTTAGATCGCTTTAATCACTTCAGGCAGATTCGTTGAACATATCTGCCACACGACAATCTTCACACATTCTCAATCGATTCAACGCTTCCGGTTTTTCAAACATCCAGTGCCCGCTCAATTTCTCGGTCATCCGATCAATCATGGCATTGGTCGCGAAAGGTTTATTACACTGGATGCAGCGAAATGGTTCTTCCTCTTTGAGAGCCCGTACTTTCTTTGCGGCAATACCATCAAATAAAAAGCGCGGTGCCAAAGTGAGTGCACTCTCCGGACATGCAGTCGCACACAGTCCACACTGCAGACAATTGGCTTCGATAAACTTGAGCGCAGGGGACTCCCCTCCCGCTTCCAAAGCGCTGGCTGGACAAACTGAAACACATGCCATGCAGAGGGTGCAGGCATCGTAGTCGAGGGAAACCTCGCCAAATATACTGTTCTCTGGCAATTTAGCATATTCGGGTTTGGCAACAGATTGTGCATAAAGGAATTCAAGGGCATTACGGATCAGCGCTCTCTTACTGCCAATACCAGCGTAAGTGGCAACAGTTTCCAATCGGCTTTCATCTTCTTTATCGCTGGAAAGCTCGACGACGTCGGAAATGATATTGAGTTCATAGCCATCCAGATTCAATGTCCGGAGCAGGTCGTGGAGCAATGTCGCATCCCGCCCTACACTTGCGGCAATCTGTTCGCTCACCGTTTCGGGCACCAGTATATGAAGGCGGTTTGCACCATATGCCAGTGCCGCGCTCATAAGGTCGAGTCCCACCGAGCCAATTTCCTCCACTTCCAGTGGCAAAACATGCTCGGGTAAGCCCTCACCTCCACGGATAATTTTCTCTCCATGCTCAATGTCATAGATCAATAGTGAAATACCGCGAGACTCCCGGCGTTCGCGAAAATCGCGGGTCATCTGACGCAAAAACTCGATTTGCTCTTCCGCCTGCGGATAGCGGTAGCTGATTGCCCCAGAAGGACAACTGGCAGTGCAACTCCCGCCGCCCTGGCAAAGATGCGGGTTGACTTCAATTTGCTCGCCGATGGAAATAATTGCATCGGTTGGGCATGCCTCAATACAGCGTCGACATCCTTGCAAACCACTGCGACCATGCGCGCAGATGTCTGGGTTGTAGTCAAAAAACTTGGGCTTTTCGAATTCCCCGATCAGCTCGGGAATCTGTGCCAGGGCCGCATCCAGCTTTTCGGTATCGCCGCCAGGAAAGTAATAACCCGGCGGCTTGATCGCAGCGCCGATCATGGCTGACTCACCGAGGTCAATAACCTGATCAAATAAGCCGTTAGCAACCCCGAGCATCACACCGATATTGGTCTGATCAGACTCCGCTTGGGAATGGCTTCCGGTAGGTAAATGCAAAGAAAAGCGACCCAGATACCCTTCCAGTTTTGCGCCAGAAAAGCGATCTTCGGCTGGGTCCATCGAAAAACATTCAACTGGAGCGGGCAAGGTCGATTCTATTTTTTCGACCTCTTCTCCATCACCAATAATCAAAACACGATTGGCAGCGGTGTAAGACACATTGGTTGTTGGGGTCGGTTGCCAGGGAATCGCGCTGAGCACTTGCTCACGAGCGGTTCCAGATTCAGAACTTGCGGTTAACGTTAACGCGATAGTGTCCAGATAGTTTGACATAACTCATATTGTTTGAAGGTCAATCCCATTAATTTTCTGAGGAAGTAAGCGCTTGATCAGTGGTTCAGGAATGTGGCGATGAATCCGGTTCATTATCAGTTTCAGCCGCGATCTGATCGTCGCTGAGCGGCGACTCGGTTGGGGATTGGTCTTGTTCATCAACATCGGTAGTAACGTCTTGATCCAAAGCCTCTCCAGACTCTTCTTCTGCTGCTAGAGTCTCTTGTTTTAAAGCCTCCTCATCATGATGCTCAACGGACTCATCTGCTGCCTCTGATTCTGCAAGCGCTTTTAGGCGCTTTTCCTCTTCCACTTCGGCACGATGTTTCATATCGCAGGTAACAATATCTCCCAAGGGTGCAAAATTGGTGAAGTCTTCATCATAGTCATCTAGTCCGTCTCGAATATTGAAGCCGGCGCCGGCAAACAGCTTTCTCAGCGCTAATTTGCGTAATTTGTCGCTGACACCAGGAGACATAAACCCGGTGAAGTCACTACCCTCATTGAGGGTATCAATCTCCGGCATATCCGCATCAGTCAAAATGGGCTCCCGCTCTTCGGAGTGGGCGAGCTCTTCTTTAAGTCTGTCAGCTTCCACTGTCGTCGACATTCGGCCTGTAGTAGCGCCCGGCATCACCGTATTCAAAGGGATTTTCGGGAGGCTCTCGCTCTCGATGTTCCCCTCGGCACCCTCATCAGGTTTGTCTTCCTCCAATTTTCGACGCGACCACCGGGAAACAAAACCTTCGTTTTCGTGTGATTGATCTTTGATACTCAACTGCGTTTTTCCTATTTTCTATTTAAAGACATATCTTTGGTACCAAGTGATCGATCACCCGCCGGGATATTGCTGACCGAGTAGCGCCGACCCAACAGCGACGAAGGCTCAAAACACTACGGATTACCGTGTTGAGCCGAAAAGGATAAAACGGTATACACATTGCTTCCTTCGCAATCATGGTTTACTCACCGGTTCTTGCACAGCTGATTTGGTTTCAGAATTGCCGGAAATCTCATTTGGCTTATTGACATACAGAGAATCGTCCAGCCAGTCACGCCGTTTTCTCTTCTTCTTAATCGCCGGTTCATAGTGATCCACTACATATCGTTCCAGTAAGTCTCTAATTGGTTCAGGCATTGCTACAGATAAAACAATGTCATCTGATTCCAGGTGTCCTGTGGCTTCGTCCTGGTTGGCCGTAATAAACACTGGCTCAATTTGTTTCGCGTCTTGCTCACCCTCACAGACCACGAATAAGTAGGGTTCCTCAGAAAGCAGGTTATACCAATACCCTTCACTACCGTCTTTGTACAGTTCCAGCAACAAGCCGCCGTGAAAACTGGTGATCGAGTCACTGGTATCAGACTCTTCCGGATAGCCATCAGCTTCATCTATCGCATTACCAGTGAGCACCTTTTCGATATTCCAGGTCGGGTATCCCCACTTTTTGGTCCGATCGATTTCTCGGCGCAACACAACTGCGACAGGTATTTTGATGCGCGAGTCCGTCTCAATAATCTGCGTAGAGATTTCAGTCATCGCATTCTTGGGCCAAAGAAGTTATCCCGATATGGTCTCTCCTACTCATCCGCCTCAATTTTCAGTTTTTCAACAATATCAACATCGAGACCCAATTGACGAATGGAAAGATGCATGGTGGCCTCGATCTCTTCTCCCAGTTTGATCGATCCATCCTCTAAACCATCGCGCACTGACTGTTCAATACAGCGTTGCGAAGTGATACCCGTTTTCTTGAGGAACTTGCGAATTTGCATGTTGAGGGCTTCTTCGTTCATGGTACGGTCGATTAGTAAATTTAACTTGATCGACAAGGATAGAGGGATTCAGCAGCGAAATACAACCGGTATGGCATATCCCTCACACCAATAGTTGGTTAATATTGCGTCAACTTCGAATTTCTAATATCCGCAGCAGTCTATGGGATCAGTAACCTCCTTACATCAGCCTAAACCCGAGCATCAGCTGTTGATGACAGACAATGGACTGGAAACTATTCATGTTGCAGAGGCGCTGGACCAATACGGTAAGCAAAGCGATATCAATATTGTCGGAGAAGTACCTCTGACAATCAAAGTGGACGGACAAGAGCTGGTAACACTAATGACACTTGGTGCCAAACCCGAGCTGCTAGTTCTAGGTTACCTGAGAAACCAGACGTTGTTCGATTCCCCGGGGGAAATTCGATCCATTGCTGTCGACTGGGACAGAGAACTTGCCGAGGTGGAAACAGTCAGCGGTGAGGGAATAACCGGGGTCGATACCAGCAAACGTACCGTCACTACCGGATGCGGGCAGGGAACGATTCTCAGCTGCACACTCGACAAGCTGTACGACCATCGACTCCCCGACATTACCATTCGACAATCGGATATCTATGCGGTGCTTGGCAAAATCAAGGACTTTAATCGCACCTATAGAGCGGCGGGTTCCGTGCACGGTTGTGGGCTTTGCAAGGATGGAGAGGTTTTAACTTTTGTCGAGGACGTCGGCCGTCATAACGCCATGGATTCCATTTCTGGAGAAATGTGGCTAAACGATATTAATGGCAATGACAAAATTTTCTACACCACAGGCCGACTGACGTCTGAGATTGTGATGAAAGCAGCACTAATGGGGATCCCGGTTTTGGTTTCGCGTAATGGCACTACCAATATGGGTTATGAACTCGCTAAAGAATTGGGTGTGACGCTGATTGCCAGAGCCAAGAGTCGCCACTTCGTTGCGCTGAATACTGAGAACATGGTTTTCGACGCTATACCCAAATAAAAGCGCCGAAACTCAGTTGGGTCATCCTTGACCGTCCTTGGCATAGAGACTGTGAGGGAATCTCTTGTCCTTATTTTCCGTTCAAAACTAGTTCTTTGTGTCGTATAGGGGGAACAAGTAAGCTCGCTCACGATTGAGTTGTTCGGTCAGTACTTTAACCACTCGCTCCATATCCGTTCTCACATCATTCACAAATTCAGCGTCAAAAAATTCATTTGACTGATGGTATTTACGTAGAAACACGGCGATAAGCTCGTTGGTCTTCCTGGCTCTCTCTTCAAAAATCTTAAACCGCTCGTAGCTTCCAGATCGTTCTATTCGCAAACTCCTTCTGACGGGAACGTACATCTTTTCGCTTATCACACGCAGATGGTGACGCACGCTTTTCTCAAACGAGGCGAACAACTCATCTGTGGTCTCGCTCCAGGGCGAGTTCAGCTGGGAAAACAGCGCTTTCTTACTGTGTTGTACAGCCTTAAAATTTGCTCGAATTTTCGCAGGTAGTTCAGGGTCATTCTGTTCTAGAGAATAAACCTCCGAAGGAGATAGTCCTGCCGTCGGCACTCCACCCACAGGAAGATTGGCAGCATCAAGGTGAGCCTCGGAAAATTGCGCTGATTCAGTTAACATCTATTTACCCCAGTGTTTTTTAGAATACGCTTCGATATCGGTTGTTCTGGTTAATCGAAGTCGGCGTTGAAATTTGGTACGGGGTGGAGTAAATCTTAATGAAATCGATCATTCAAATTTTTTCTGTGAGTAGTAAAATTCGGCCGCTGAACGGCAAAACTATGAAAATTCGCTGAACGAAATTGGCGTTTTTCTCGCCATGAAACCCGTTATAGAGGCCATCTGGTTCTGCAAAACAGCCAATTTTCAGCAAAAATCGCTGTATTTAACCCTGGTTCATTTAGTTCTCAGGGTTGATTAAGTTTCAGTGCGCCATTATCGCTCTGAACAGGCATGTCACGGGTTCTGAACTGCCTGTTATTATCATTAAGTAAATCAATTCGTCTGATTTCACGCTACAAAGCAGGGGTCTAAAATGAAGGTTCAAAAGTATCCAGTGCAATGAAATGCATGGTCATAGATGATGACCCAATTTTTCTTGAATTAATGGGGTATTACGTATCGAAGCAACCGGCACTGGAGCTCGTTGGCAGTTATACGAACGGATTGGACTCCCTAGAGGCCATGAAAAGTCTGGCCATTGACCTGGTTTTTCTTGATATCGAAATGCCCGGGCTGAGCGGCATGGAACTGGTGAAAGACCTGAACAAGGGAGCGCAGGTCATTTTTGTGACTTCCCATGAACAATTCGCAGTAGAGGCTTTTAGTCATCAAGTAACCGACTACTTGATCAAACCCATCGATGAAGACCGGTTTTCGCAAGCAGTTTTTCGGGCTATCGAAATGCACAACCAACGGAGCCTCGCTTCTGAGCAACAGGAAATTTTTATCAAAGTTAACAATAAGTTTCAGAAAATCGCTTGTAAGGATATTCTCTCCGTAGACGCGGACGGCGACTATGTTCATATCAGAACTACCGACAAAGTGCATCTGGTTTCCAGTTCCCTAAACGCCATGGAATCCATGTTAGGGGAACAGTGTTTTTTTCGGGCTCATAGAAAGAACATTGTTCGTATCGGAGCGATTGAAAACGTGAGTAGCAAGGAAGCCACGCTCTCTGATGGCAGCAAGATTCCGATAAGTCGAACCAAGAAATCGGAACTACTTTCTAGATTGCAATTGAATTAACAATGGATCACCAAAACTTTTCAGATGAATTGCTCGAGATTCGCCACCGGTTTCTCAGAAGCCTTCCTGAACGAGTACGCCTGCTGGAAACTGCAATGTCTGATTTGACCTGGTCGACCTCACCAAAACCGGAGGAGAACTTTGAAACCCTTTACAGTCTTACCCATCAACTGGTGGGCACAGCAGGATCTGTAGGTTTTCCTGCCCTATCTGAAACCGCAAAGAGCCTTAATCTGGTGCTCAGAGAAATACGCACAATGAATCATCAGTTAATTACCGATGATAATTTGGCAGAAATAAACTCTAACTTCTCGGCACTTTCAGAAGAAGCAAAACGTTGCCTGAGTCTCAGTGAATAACGCACTTGCATTCACCGGCATGTCACGCTGCTCCCACTCTGCCCTCTACGTTCTCCGCGGAACAAAATGGTTGCTTACTCTCTTCTGCCTCATGGGGCTATTAACATCACCTGTTATCCTTGCAACGAATATCACAGACTCAGGCCTCATTCGTATCGGAACCGGCGGCCCCAAGGGTACGTACTATCCCATTGGAAGTTTGATAGCGAGCGCCGTAAGTGACACCAGCGCGTTCAAGACTTGTCAGACCTCACCATGCGACCAACCACCTATTCTCGCAGTGCATCAAACATCAAACGGTTCCATCGCAAATGCGATGGATATTCAGAGCGGCAGTCTGGAAGCCGGTTTAGTACAGTCCGATATCGCACACTGGGCTTTTACCGGCACCGGCGTATTACAAGGCGACAAACCTGCCAAACAACTTAGAGCTGTTGGTAGCTTATATACCGAAAGCTTTCATCTAGTTGCGCGTAAGGACGCCAACATTCAAACAGTACGAGACTTGAGAAATAAGCGCGTGTCGTTAGATGAGCCTGGTTCCGGTACTCTAGTTGATGCCACCCTGTTGCTGAATGCCTATGGGCTTCAACCTGCCGACCTGAAAGCAGAATATATTAAAGCCGAAATTGCTAAATCCAAACTACTTGAAGGTCGATTGGACGCCTTTTTTATCGTTGGTGGTTTTCCCGTATCTATCATTGCGGAACTGGCTGAAACAGGAAAAATCACACTGGTGCCTATAGATGGGCCAGAGAAGGCTGGATTGTTATCGAATAACCAGTTTTTCTCAGAAAATCTGATTCCGGCCGGAACCTATAGCAATATCGGTGAGACCGCCACCATCGGCGTTGGCGCATTACTACTGGTGACTTCCATGCTGGAAGAAAACATCGTGTACAAGTTGACCAAAGAACTCTGGAGCGCAAAGACCCGAAAAATACTTTCTGCGGGTCACCAGAAAGGCAAGGAGATTCGATTTACAAATATGAATAAAGGCGTATCCGTACCTTTCCACCCTGGAGCATTGCGACTTTACAGTGAGCTCGGCGTGCCAATAAATCCGTAGCCTTACGTATCTAGGATGTAACTCGTGACCCTTTCAAAAAATAGATACTTTGCCACTATTGTCATAGCACTGATTCTCTTCGCGGTTTTATTCGGTGTTTACTATGTGCAGACGACATTGCGGGATATCGAGTCGGCACTACCCTTTCAGATCGTCAAGGAAAAAACCGCTCTCACGGGACTCACAGATAAGCTGGGGGATTTAGTCAACTCCATTTCTGACTTGAAGGCAGCGCCTGAAAACGCCGAATTACATCGAAATACAATGTTGAGCTTAGCCTCAACAGAAGATGAGCTTAAGTTTATACGCGACACATACCGTTTCGAAAACCAGCTTGGTGCAACCGCTTTCCACGCTGTGATATATCCCGCGCTTTTTGATATTCGGCGTTGGATGACTGATGGCGTGCACGACCTCCCAGCAACTTCTAACCTGGTGTTGACATTACTTGAAACAAGATCAAAGGAAGCACTTGTCAGATCAAAGAAGCTTGATACAGCAGCTAATCTATTGGCTGAAAACAAGATGTCTGAGCAATCAGAAAACATCAATCGCTTCCGCGATATCGCCACTTTTGGTTTGATTGCCTTTGTGTTGCTAACCGGGTGGTTAGTTATCCTGATTTGGCGTCAGTTCGCCATTACGGAAAAACTGCAACACAGCGAATACCGATTCCGAGAGTTTGCGAATATTACTTCCGATTTCCTCTGGGAGACGGACAAGGATCTAAAAACCACATATCTCTCTGAAAAATTTGAGAACCTCACTGGTTTAAGCGCAGCAACGACACTGGGACAGGCATTGCACCCCTCCCTTTTCAACAGCAAAGCGACAAAGCAGGAAGAACAGCTATTCGAAGAAGCATTTGCGTCCGGTCGTCCTGTAAAAGGCATCACGCTCCAACTCAGCGCGGGGCACAACGTGAGTAAGTATTTACAAATTGACGCCAAGCCTATGAGAAACCGGCACGGCGTTTTGACTGGATATCGCGGCGGAATGAAGGACATTACTGAGCTTACCTATGCGCTAAGAACGGCCGAAGAAATGAAAGGCCTCGCTGAATCAGCCAACCAGGCAAAAACCAATTTTCTCGCCAACATGAGCCACGAAATCCGATCACCCATCGCGATTATCACCGGCATGACCGATCTGTTGCTCGATTCTGTGCGTGACGTGCAAAACGCCAAATTTTTACGGACAATCAAGGACTCTAGCGAAAGCCTGTTAAGCCTGATCAACCGGATTCTGGATGTTTCGAAAATTGAATCTGAAAAGATGCCACTTTCTTACGTTAAGTTTGATGTGGCGGAAATGGCTGAAAGCATTCGATTTGCCTACGAGCAAATTGTAAAAAACAAGGACATAAAGGTAGAACTCGAAGTTGATCGAACAATCGAAAGGGAACAGATAGGCGACAAATTTCGGGTCGAGCAGGTATTACGAAACCTGGTTGATAATGCCGCAAAGTTCACTGAAGCAGGACAAATACTGATACAAATCAAACCAACGGATCAACCCAATACACTTGAATTTGTGGTCTCCGACTCGGGAGTGGGAATTCCAGAGAAGAAACAGAAAAAGCTGTTCGAGCCGTTTACACAGGCGGATGACTCCACCGCCAGAAAATACGGAGGCACAGGACTCGGCCTTGCGATTTGTAAACAGTTGGTCGAACGCATGGGTGGAGAGCTTTCGCTAGAGAGTCAGCTGGGAGGCGGTAGCAAATTCACTTTTTCGATCGCCTTTCAGAGTGAAGATCCTGTTGATCGTGCAGCCCTGAAAATGCACAAGGAGGAATGCAGGACAAGGAATAATCTCAAAATTCTGATTGCCGAAGACGACCCCATCATGGCGATGATTTTTAAAGAAAACCTTCGGGAATTTGATCACCAGATTTCAGTTGCTGAAAATGGCAAAGAGGCGGTGAGAACATTTGACGAGATGGAATTCGATATCGTTTTTCTGGATATCCATATGCCTGAGATGGATGGTTACGAGGCGGTAAGCCAAATTCGAGCTACTCAGAAAGAAGGGCAACAAAAAAATTTCCCTATCGTTGCGCTCTCGGCAAGCGTTCTCTCCTCCGATATTGATCGATGTCTGCGTTCAGGGTTTACTACCCACATCAGTAAACCGTTCAATCGAGACGACTTGATACAGTGCATTGCAGATCTCACCAAAATGACTGAAGAAAATCAGGAAAGAGAAAACTGACAGCTTTCATCTCCATATGGTTGAAAGAGACCCAGCAATATGGAGGCATCTGAACCGTCTAACCGAAATACTGACGCGCTGACTGACACTGAAGGTCGGTAAGTTCGACATTGTTCCCCGACGTCTCAGCAGACATCAAGTTGTTTGAATCCGCAACGTGGCGGCCGTCGTTGGACAGTATATGAAAGAGTTCGTGCGCGATTGTGACATCGAGATCCCTCGCTCCAAGAGCAACCCAAAGTGAATTTTTTAACCAGGGTCTGCTGCGAGTATTACCCTCACCGAATGCCTCCGCCTCATACTGAATGTGCATTCTGCTGTCTCTCGCAAAAACCAGAGTGATGGCATCCGCTGTTCCATCCACAGGTCTCAGTTTATGGAATGCGCTCAGTACGGTATGCGCAGTTCCGACTGAGAGATCTTTGAGATAGGCGTCGGATTTCATCTTAAATGTCTCTCGGCTCTGTATTGCAATCTTGCAAGTTGACAGCACTTTGGCGGCAGCAGAGATCGCCAGCTGTACCTCTTCTACGTTCCATCTCTCATCCAGAAGCAAAATACGCACATCAACACCGTCGCTCTCAGCGCTCATTTCCTCACTCGTACTTTCCACAAATTTAAATGAGACTTCAGCGGTGAACGCACGTGGATCGGGTATATAGCCAGTGCTGATATATTGTTGATTTCCTGCAGGCAATGCAAAGCTCTTTATACGCTCTATCAGCTCTTTTGCTGACAACAAAGCGTCTTCGGATAAAATATTTGCCGCCAACGCCGCGACACGCGACACGGCATAGCTTGATCCGGAGACTTCCCGAAAGTCGCCGCTAAAATCAATAGCCTGAACCGATTCAGCAGGAACAGAAAAATCGACAGATCGTTTACCCCAATTGGTGCGTTCAGCGGGTCGGATAAAGTCGTCGGCAGAGGTCACTACGACCATATTGTCGATATCCAGAGAAGCCGGATAGATGGGTTGACTATCGATATCGACACCGTTATTTCCCGCCGATACCACAAACAAAATATGCGGATTTGCTTTCGCTGCCTGCTCAAACGCCAACCAATCCGATTCCTTCCGACTTCCTAGTGGCATTCCGATAATACGCACACCGAGACTATCTGCGTGGGTCACCAGGGCTTTCATTCGCGTCATATCCGGCCTCGGGTAACGATAGGACACCACTCTAGCGGCGGGGGATTCTTCCATCAATATGGAAGCAGTTCGCGTACCATGGCGCTGAACAAAAAATGGCGAACCCGGAGCCTGTGAATCAAAAAACTGAGAATCCAAATCCCAAAAATCATAACCAAGCATGTTACCGAACTGGTCCCGAGCAAGCCCGAGCTGTATTTGTGGTAATTGATAATTCACACCGGAATCTACCAACGCCACAAGCACCGATTGCGTTGCAGACGCCCCCGTAAGTATTGGCAGAGGCGGATTGAGCGGCTCAGAGCGCAAAGATTGAAAATCTGCACTGAATATATCCAGGGTTACAGCGATATCTCCCTGATACTCGAGATAGCGCCCCTGTTGTAACGCGCAAGTTGGATCCATACCCAGAAATATAACGGGCGCCAGTCGAAGTGCAGTAGTTGGTGCTGAGATTTCGGCGACAAATCGTTCCTGCTGACCGCTGGGACGCACGTGGTCTAGGCGGACAGCAAATCGGTCTTCAAACTGAAATTGATACCGCTCTCCAACTTTCTGCTGACGAAACAAGATGGGTTCTGGCTTGGGTAACTCACTGTCGGAAAGAATTTTTTGACAGGCAGTTTGTGCCTGCGCGATCACCCGGTGCTCTTCCGGCGAAAGCGT
The DNA here is from genome assembly GCA_019633985.1 of Acidiferrobacterales bacterium. Lineage (GTDB taxonomy): Bacteria > Pseudomonadota > Gammaproteobacteria > Arenicellales > Poriferihabitantaceae > VYFG01. The sequence continues at coordinate 70,686 of JAHQWE010000088.1, forward strand.
AAACGCATACGTTGGTTGAAAATACCATAAGCCAAAGATCAAAAACCAGGTGATTGGAGATGCACATCGCACAATCCGGTGTAGGTGAAATTCCTTCGCTTTTTGTCTTAGTGCTGCGCCTGTTTGGTTTAACATGTTCTAATCAGGTTTATTGTCATAACGAGCTACTTTTTGTTTCGAAGACCAGTCGATGTGTTTCGAAAGCAATGGGTCAGCTAGTATCTTACCCTTATCGTTGTAGTGCTTCGCGAGTGTCATCTCATCATATAAACGATGCAACCCCCTGTGACACAATAGACAAATATAGATACCGAGATTCAGTGTATCTCTAGTATAGCGTTTGCGAAAACTCGCCCTTCTGTGCAGCTTGCGCGGAATCAGATGATGAAAAGTCAAATCGCGATTTCTTTTGCACAACTCACACTCTGACTGTTGATGCTTACGGGTCACTATATTGATGCTTGCTTTCCAGTATCTGTTTTGCCATAAACATCTGTTAAAGTGAACTCCTCTTAAGAATCATATTGCTGAAAATGAAAGAAACAGCACTGTTGGTCATTGATGTCCAAAACGATTTTTGCCCGGGTGGCGCGCTGGCGGTAGAACACGGTGACCAGGTGGTCGAACCCATCAATACTATGATCGACCGTTTCGAAAACATTGTTTTAACGCAGGACTGGCATCCGTCAGATCACATTAGCTTTGCAAGTAACCACAATAATGCTGCACCATTCGAGATGATCACTCTTGAGTATGGCGAGCAAACTTTGTGGCCAGATCATTGTGTCGCAGCAGATAAGGGAGCGGAATTCCATAAGGATCTGAACTCCCACGCGGCCCAGATGGTGGTTAGAAAGGGTTTTCGAAGTCAGATCGACAGCTATTCTGCGTTCTTCGAAAATGACCAGACAACCCCTACCGGACTCCACGGCTATCTTCAGGAACGAGGCATCAAAGCGCTGATACTATGTGGTTTGGCGACCGATTATTGCGTCGCCTGGTCGGCACTCGATGCCGCAAAGTTGGGATACAAAGCAAAGGTGGTTTTACCTGCATGTCGTGCCATCGATCTTGCAGGCTCACTTGCGGCTCAGATCGAGAACATGACCAATGCCGGAATCGAAATACAAGACACTATCACTTGATTGATTAATTGATTAATAGATTGATTGAGCCAATCACACCAGTTCTCTTACTTCAGCATATCGCACTATCTTACTCATATCTGATTGGAGTGCATTAAATTCCAATATACTTTTGTAGCAACGATTTATCCGTACTTAACTCGGCAACATCAAAAGTTTCTTTTATCAAACCATTTTCGATAAAAGCCACGCGATCGGCAATAGAGAGAACCGCTTCAACCCGTTGTTCCACAAGTAATATACCGACTCCTTGTGACTTGAGGGTAGAAATCGCTTGGCGGATATTAGCAATCATTTGTGGCATTAATCCTTCGGTGGGCTCGTCCAACATCAGCACGGCGGGTTCAATACACATCGCCCTCGCCATTGCCAACATTTGTTGTTCGCCGCCACTCAGTGTTCCAGACTCCTGTTCAAGACGCTCTTGTAAAACCGGAAATAGCTTAAACACATTCTCAAACACATCGTTATTGTTGTTACGGGTCATTTGTCCAATAAGCAGATTCTCACGTACCGTCAGTTCAGAAAATAAGCGCCGACCTTGTGGAACGTAGCCAACACCTAATTTGGGAATTTCGTGGGCAGGGAAATCGCCAATTTCGTTGCCGCAAAATTTGATCACTCCCTGTTTTTTTACCAGACCGACTATCGATTTTAATAATGTGGTTTTACCCGCCCCGTTTCGCCCCAACAGACATAAGACTTCCCCCGATTGCAATTGCAGTGAAGCACTCCGCACCACTTGTAAATCCGAATAGAAACAATCGACCTGATCGAGTTCAAGCAACATTTTCTTCATCGATAGTGCCGAGATATGCCGACTGAACGGCCGCGTTTGCCTGAATTTCGTCTGGAGTACCCTGCGCCAACAATAGCCCTTGATCCATTACGGAGATTTGACGTGCAAGGGACATCACCACCTGCATGTTGTGCTCGATGAGCAGCACCGTTGTTTGCTGATTAATCTCTCTGATTAACCCACAAAATTGCTCGATCTCGAGATCTGATAACCCCTGGGTTGGCTCATCCAGTATGAGCAATTCAGGCTCCAGTGCGATTCCCATCGCCACTTCCAACACTCTCTGGTGTCCGTATGCCAATGATCCGGCTTCGTGACTGGCATACGCGGCCAACCCCACTTTCTCCAGCGCTGTTTTCGCTCTTTGCTCCGCATCGTCGGCGGGTTTATTTGCGTGTTGCGCTGCAATCGCGGCATTTTGGAACACTGTCAGATTAGAGTAGATACTGGTGATCTGAAAGGTATATGCGATTCCCGCCCGAACCCTTTTCCATGCAGGCATCTCTGTGATTTCTTTGCCCTTAAAGAAAATACTTCCCTCTGTCGCTTCTAACCTTCCGCACAAAAGGCTAACAAAAGTCGTTTTTCCTGCCCCATTGGGCCCAATCAACGCATGGATTTCACCTTTCTCCAAAGTAAAATCGACTCCGGCCACCGCATTCAGGCCGCCAAATCGCTTTACTAATTGCCTTGTTGTCAACAACGTGGTCACGGTAACCACCGGCAGTATTTTTGACGGATCGCACCGAACACGCCTTTAGGGAAATACAGGATGAGCAATACCAGTACGATGCCGGTCACCAGCAAATAAGCCGAAGTGTACTCGCTCGCGATATCAATCAAGTAAAACATTGAAAACGTACCAAATACCGGCCCAAGCACGGTACCCGCGCCGCCAAGCAACGTGTATAGAAGCGGATCGATAGAATATTGTATCGTTGCGAATGAAGAGCCAATATAGGCGAACATCAAAGCATAGGCTGATCCAGCCATTGCAGACAATGCTGCGGAGGCGGTGAGCACCTTTAACTTAATGGCAAAGGTGTTATAGCCCAGCATTCTTGTCCTTGACTCATTTTCTCGAATTGCCACAAGCGCGCGTCCAAAGCGCCCACGAACCAGTAGAAAAACTATCAACATCGTCAAGGTTAACAACAGCAGTGCCAGATTGTATCTAGTAACTGAATCGGTTAAGGAAATCGACATGCCTAGCAGCTCGAATCCGCGAAATTCTGCCGGCATCACCAATCCCTCATCGCCTCGGGTATAAGTGGTGAAATAGACGATAACCAGATAACTCACCTTAGCAAACATCAGAGTGACAATCATAAATGCCACTCCAGTTGTTCGCAGCGCAATCATCCCAATGACGAATCCCAATATCGCACCGCAGACGACACCAAATAAAAATGCACCCGGAACGGACCAACCAAAATGGTAAACGGTCAATCCTGCGCCATACATACCCGCTGCGAAAAACATCGCATGCCCCAGACTTAGCAACCCGGTATAACCAAAAAGAAGGTTAAATCCCAACGCGAAGATCGCCAGTAACATAATGCGGGTTAACGCCAACAGATGATATTCCGGCAATACGTACTGCAAAGCATAGAAAGAAATCACCACTGCCGCGTGTATGCCAAGCGAGAGAATTTGAGAATTTTTACTATCCATCAGAGCCGACTGCGATGCCCAAACAGGCCTTCTGGTTTAAAGACAAGTACGAGAGCAACCAGCGTCGTGGAGACCATTTTCGCGAGGGTCGGAGAGAAAAAGACTGAAAAGATTCCGTCACTGAGTCCAATCAACAACGCGGCCAATAGCGTACCTCGTATGCTACCAAGACCACCAATAATGACTACGATAAACGCAAGCAGCAGGGGATCACCGCCCATCAAATAGTGTGCCTGTTGAATCGGCACAATCAGAACCGCTGCAATAGCAGCAAATGCCGCACCCGCAGCAAACACCATCGCATAAACGCGGTCTACCGCAATCCCATAGTTCTGCGCAGTTTCGCGATCAAACTGTGTTGCCCGCATGATTAAGCCAAGCCGCGTTCGTGTAATCACAAACCAGGCTAGCAACAACAGGATGACAGCCGCTGCAATCACAATTAGCTTGTATCCAGAGTACCCAAACCAGGGAAACTCAACGCGAAAATACAGCGGTGGCTCAACCGGTCTAGCATCGGGCCCGAACGTCAATAGCGCGGTTTGTTGCAAAATGTACAAAATACCAATCGTCGCAACAATGGTCGCTTCCGGATCATAACCCAGGCGGCGCAATATGATTTTTTCACTCAAATAAGCAACCACACCGACGAACAGGGGAGCGAGTAGCAAAGCGACAGCGAATCCCATTGCCGGATTCCCTGAAATCCAGCTGGTTATCCAGTATGCGAGCACAGCGCCGAGCATATAAAACTCGCCATGTGCAACATTAACCACACGCATGACACCGAACACCAGCGACAGACCAAGTGCAGTCAAACAAAGTACCGCGGCTTGAACTAATCCTTCAAGGGTGGCTAAAAAAAGAAAAGGACCGAAGTCCATGATGAATTACTCCGGTGATCTGGGTATCGATTCGACTAGTTGGTTACACGTGGCCAGCGCTGCCCGCGTGAGAAAGCTGCGCTGGCTTCAGAGCGTACCTGGGTTAAAGTGCCATCTGCGTGTAGTCAACATCCGATTCGTAGAGACCATCCTCGATAGAGGTTTTGTGCACTACCTCCATCGAACCATCGGCGCCTACCTTCGATATGTGCTGATGACCAAAGGATTGATGCAACTTAGGATTGAAGATTTTATTTCCCTGGGGGTGCGCTAAGCCTTCGTCAAATTTTTGTAGGGATTCCATCGCTTCGATAAACGCGTTTTTATCCGCTACGCTGCGGTATCCCGCGAGTTCCATCGCTTCTTTAATGATAAACAAACTCTCCCAACAGGCGAACATATGAGAATAAGTACTGACATCTTTAGGATCAGCTAGGCTGGCACCCTTGCCGTCAACTCCTACCGCAGCGCGGTACTGCTTATCAAAATCAGATTGATCAGCCTGCGCATAGCGAGGATTCCCTTCCCAAAAATAGGTTCCTTCCAAAAACTCCAACTGCGGTGTTGCCAAATCAACCGCTTCCAGAGAGTCGATAAATCCAAAAATTTCCGGGCGCTTCTTGCCGAAGTGCTGCCCCATCTCTTTCACAAAGGTTAAAACGCCAGGCCCAACCATTACGTGGTAGAGCACCTCTGTGTCGCGAGGGATTCGCGGGAAGTAGCGGGTAAAGGAAGTTTCTGTCGGGGGCACCGCAATCAATTCCAGCACTTCACCACCCTGCTCAGCGATCGCTTGCGAGAAATAATCTCTGTGATCATGTCCAAAAGCAAAATCTGGGAACATCATTGTCACCTTTTTACCCAGATTCTGTGAGATCCACGGCGCCATTGAGATTACCTGGGAACGCACGTCGGTAATACCCGGTTGAAACACGTAACGATTTAATTTTCCTGAAGCAACGTGGTGTCCTTCAGAACAAACGACATACGGCAGTTTCAGCTCGCCGGCGCGGGGAGAAGACCCGATCACGACGTGAGAAAACAGCGTTCCATACGCCACATCCACTTTGTGCTGCGTCGCAAACTTCTCCAACACTTCGGTTCCGCGTTTCGGATCGGTACCGTCATCCTCGACGATGAGCTCGACAGGACGCCCGTTAATGCCGCCCTGCTCATTAATCAAGTTTACCGCGGCAGTGGCAGTACGCTCGTACCACCGGCCATAGGAAGCGCCAATACCAGTTCGATGGAGCTGCGCTCCAATTTTGATCGGCTCGCTCGCGGCATAGGCCCTTGGAAACCAAACCGGCGCGGTTGCAGCGGCGATCCCGGTTCCAATGGTTTTTAGCGTGCGGCGTCTCGAACTGCTTACACCGGTTACATCCGTTGAGCTTGATTCTTTCTTCTGTTTCATAGCAGTTTTCTCTGTAATTTCGTTATATTTTGCGAGCCATTAGTCTGACGCCGCCTAGCTTACCTGATCGAAAGTGGCGATTAACCAGATCATAAAATTCCTCCATCGCCAAATAGGTCGATTCATCGTGTACTCTGACATGACGCTCTTTTCCGTTTCGATAATCAATTAATCGATCAGTGGTGAACTCGGTCCAATCGTTTGACATTTCATCGCATCGGAGAATCTCAAACCCTGCGTCGACAAAGTCTTTTTTATATGTTTCCAGATCCGGCATGTAACCTGTATACATTCCTTCTTTCAATTCCCGAGCCTCGGCATCAGACATCGCTGCCCTACAGTACATATCTTCCGTAAAAAAAAGACCGCCCTGAGGTAACAACATCGATGAAATTTGCAGCAACTCATGACGATCAGAGATATGAAAAATGGCGAGCCAGCTGACGATGGTATCAAATTGCTGTGCATCCCAAGGGTATGTCAGAAAATCTCCGCAGACATGTTCAACCAGATTCGATAGTCCACATCTTTCTGTGAGTTCAGCCGCAAGCGCATTTTGGTCCGGTTGCAGTTCCAACGCAGTCACGTGTGCACCGGAACTGCTTGCAATATGCCTCGCAGGACCACCAAAGCCGCTACCAATCTCAAGAACTCGCGTATGTTGATCTGTACTCATCATCGCCATCGCTTCATCTACTGCCTTGGTACCGTGATAGTGCAATTGATCAAAGCCACTAATTTCATCAGCGTTTAATGGATCAGATGTCGATTTCCCCAATTCAGCCAGCTCATTATGTATCCGCTCTATATGTGTGTAGAGCTTCATAGACTTAATATGACTAGCGTGATCGAGCATAGATCAGAGTTGTATTGTTAGGATGTTCTGGATTTCATTATAGCCAGCCCCCGCAAGTCTGGACAAGTCAGTCTTTTACGCCCACGTATGCTCTGTTTAGCTTTGCAATCAGACATTGTGTAACCAGCAAGTTTATCGCATGATCCAAATTCGATCCGATCCAACGCTCTGCACCAATACGGTCGTTCAAGCTTCGGAAATATTCCCCAGGCAAAACTAAGAAGGGGTGGCAGTTAGAGATTATGAATTCAGAGTACGAAGCCCGTTATCCATTGGATGATGAAATGCAGTCTTTCTTATCGCGATGTGCGAGCGTTTATCCGCAGGAGAGCGGTCAGTTAAGTGTCGAAGAAAACCGTAAGTTTTATACGGCTCTTTGCGCACTGTTTACCTTTCCGCTACCAGATGATATTTCGGTTTCTAACGAGGCACTGGAATCCAACGGTAGAAAAATACCGGTAAGGCACTACACTCCGGCCGATACCCATTGTAATGATACAAGTAAAGCCAGGGTGATTTATTACCATGGCGGAGGATTCGTCGTGGGCAACCTGGAGAGTCATGATTCCATTTGCGCCGATCTGGCGTCAGAAAGTGGCTGCCAAGTCACCGCAGTCGACTATCGCTTGTCTCCAGAATTTTGCCATCCTGCTGCTTTTGACGATGCCTTAGCAGCGTTCCAGCTACTTAGCAACGATAGAACCATTGTAGCGGGAGATTCAGCCGGGGGAACACTGGCCGCGGCCGTCTGCGCTGCCACTCGAAATAACACGATCAAACCGCTTGGGCAGGTTCTTATTTACCCCTGGCTCGGCGGAGATATGCTGGATCTTGAATCATATAACCAAAACGCGGACGCACCTGGGTTAACCAGAAAAGATCTCAACAGCTATCGTGATTTGCGTACCCATTCGAATCAAAGTCTCTGCGATCACACTTATTATCCACTCGCGCTGCAAGAATATTCGAACATGCCGCCATGTATTGCATTTGCCGCAGAGTTTGACCCTCTTAAGGATGACTCAGGAGAATTTGTTTCCCGACTGGATGAAGCGGGTGTATATGCTGAAAATCATGTCGAGGCCGGACTGATCCATGGCTATTTGCGCGCTCGTAGAATGAGCGCCAAAGCCTCTCGGAGCTTTTCCAAAATTTGTGCTGCTATTGGCAGGCTAGCCAACCGATAGTCAATATTTCTCATTCGCAGATACCGTTGATCCGATTCTTCAATCAAATTTCAGAGCAATCTCTGGCGAAGCTCTGCGCGGTTTACTCTGGTCTGGTTTTTGGAATTTACTGGATTCCATTACGAGCCCTCGATAGCGCCGGATTCTCTGGAGTCTGGGCAGTATTTATTTTTCACTTACTTTCTTCAGTTTTTATCGCCCCGGTCTGGGCATTGAACTGGCGTAAGTTCTTGTTCGGGAAACGTGCACGATTTCATTTCATTTGCTTTGGAACCGGGCTGGGATATGTTCTTTACACCTCCGCATTTGTCTATACCTCTGTGGTGTCGGTGATCGTTTTGTTCTATATGATGCCTGTCTGGGGGTTTTTGTTAGCACGAATATTTATCGGTGAAAAAATCACTTTCCTCCGCTGGAGTTCCATGGCGCTAGGGGTGGCTGGATTGTGGGTCATATTCGGCGAGTCGGGAGACATTCCGCTGCCGCAGAACATTGGAGACTGGATGGCGCTGTCTGCCGGATTAATGTGGGCGGGTTTGTCCCTGTTGCTGCTAACCGACGAAGATGAGAACCCATTAGACTATTCAGCCGGATTTGTATCCTGGGCCTGCATCTGGGCCCTGATATTTGCAATGGCCGCGACACGCAGTGGCTACGAACCCGTCCCGCAATGGCAAGCATTACCGTCTGAGCTTGTCTGGTTAATTCCCTTTTCAGTCATCGTGATCGTACCGGCAGCGATCGCAACAATTTATGGGCCAACCAAACTCAACCCGGGGATTGTCGGCCTACTTTTTATGACGGAAATCAGCGTTGCCGCGATCACCGCAGCGATTTGGGCTGGTGAGCCATTCGGAAAGCCACAGTTAGTTGGAGTCATTCTGGTCACTCTGGCAGGTGCACTAGAACCAATAGTGGGATTGATGCGAAAGTCAAAAAATTAGTTGCCAGGAGCTTTCCCCGCTACGCAAACCAGATTTTCTTAGAACAAGCTATTGTGCTCGGCTAAGCTCCAAACCGATTGACTTTAATTTGTTGACCATACTCACTAGTCCATTCGACCTGGTGGGTGATAAGTGCTCTTTCAGACCAATACGATCGATAAAATAAAGGTCACCGCTTGCAATCGCTTGCGGCGACTCTCCCGACAAAACACGAATCAACAAAGCGATAATTCCCTTAGTGATGATAGCGTCGCTATCGGCTGAAAAAGTCACTGTGTCGTCCTCCAGCCTAGCGTGGAGCCAGACCTGGCTTTGACATCCGGGAATCAGGTTCTCCTCCTTTTTAAATTCCTCATCAATTAAAGGCAGCTTCTTCCCGAGATCAATGATGTACTCGTATTTGTCCATCCATTGATCGAATAGCTCGAATTCTTCGACGATCTCATCTTGTTTTTCATTGATACTCATCATAGCCTCCGTGAATCAAGCGAGCATATCAACTGCTTTTCCAAGCGCTGCAACGAATACATCCACATCGGAACGATTGTTGTAGATGGCAAAGGAAGCACGAATCGTGCCCGGAATGCCGTATCGATCCATCAGCGGTTGGGTGCAGTGATGACCGGTGCGTACCGCGATACCCTGTTGATCCAGCAGAGTACCTACATCGAAAGGATGTAATCCATCGACAACGAAAGAGATCACGCTCGCTTTCTTCTCAGCTGTACCGATGATTCTTACCCCCGGCACTTCTGATAACGTCGCCGTCGCATAATCAAGCAAGTCTTGTTCATGGGCAGCGAGTGACGAAGGATCAAATTGACTCACGTAGTCAATCGCTGCAGCCAAACCTATACCACCGACAATATTGGGAGTCCCTGCTTCAAATTTATGCGGCAGGGTGTTGTAGGTTGTTTTTTCAAACGTGACCTTTTCGATCATGTCCCCTCCTCCCTGATATGGAGGCATAGCATTGAGCAAGTCTTCCTTGCCGTACAGTACACCTACTCCGGTAGGGCCGAAAATCTTATGACCGGAAAACGTGTAGAAATCGACATCCAGTGCTGTCACGTTCACCCTCATGTGAGGTACCGACTGGGCACCATCAAGCAACACCAATGCCCCGGCAGAATGAGCCTTACAGATAATTTCATCGACCGGATTGATAGTACCCAGTGAGTTCGAAACATGCACTGTCGCAACCATCTTAGTTCGATCGGATAAGAGCGAGTCAAATGCCGCCATATCCAGTTCTCCGCTATCGTGGATAGGGATGACTTTTAATATTGCGCCCTTCTCTTCGCAGATCATTTGCCAGGGAACAATATTCGAATGGTGTTCCATGGTCGAAATGATTACCTCATCACCAGGATTGAGATTCTGTCTTCCCCATGACGAAGCTACTAGATTGATACCATCCGTCGTACCCTTGGTAAAAAGTACTTCATAACTGTGCCTTGCGCCCAAAAAATGTTGGATGGTTTCCCGGGCATTCTCATAGGCTTGCGTCGCAAGCTGGCTTAACTGGTGTACACCTCTATGGATATTTGCATTTTGCTCGCTGTAATAGCGATCTATCACGTCAATCACAGATTGTGGTTTTTGCGCTGTTGCCCCGTTGTCGAGATAGATCAGTGGGCGACCGTTTACTTCTGTATCCAGAATCGGAAAATCATTTCTGACCAGTGCAATGTCAAATTCAGTATGAGCAGTATTCACTATAAATTACAGGGTAATTACGCGTTTAATTGGGCGGATACTCAAGAACGTGGCGGTGGGAAGACCAGAATCAAGAGGCAGCGGCGCGATTCTAAACCTAGAAACGGTCAACAAAAAATGTTTTGCGAAAACGCGATGAGAGCCAAAAGAATATCAGTGATTTAAAAATCTAAATACCCTGTGATCCATCAGGGTTTATTCATAAATCGCGCAAAGGCATTCTGCGCTTCCTTAGTAGCCAAATGCGTGGAAAAATGTTCAGCTTCTTGATCAATCCTTTCTAAGATCGAAGCGCGATCGCCTCGAATAAGTTTTCGGGTGGTTTGCAAGGCGCTCATTGGTTTTCTCCCCAAATTTTGTGCCGCTGCCTGGGCTATATTTTCCAAGTCCTCTGAGTTCGTCACTTTGTTAACCATTCCGCAACGTTCCGCTTCTTCAGCCGTCAATCGCTCCCCGAGTGCTAACAAGGAAAAGGCTTTCTGATGTCCTAGTAACCTTGGGGCAAGCAGACTGGACGCGGCTTCTGGAACCAGCCCCAAATCGACAAACGGCGTCTGGAAAAAACTACGGTCGCTCGCGTAGACCAAATCACAATGCATCAGCATGGTAGCACCAATACCGATTGCTAAACCGTCAACCCCAGCGACCAGTGGTTTCTCGGTTGTCACGAGCGTGCGCAAAAATTGCAACACTTCCTTACCCAGACCACCTTGCTGCAAACCGTGATCAATAAAATCCTGGATATCATTACCCGCGCTAAACACACCATCACTGCCGAGAAACAGATGGCAACGTACCTCCTCATCCTGGTCACCGGACTGTAATGCCTCAGACATACAATCGTACATTTGCCCGGTAAACGCATTTTTTTTATGCTCGCGCTCAAAGCGGATGACGCTGACATGATCAGCAATGTTGACGGAAACTTCTTGAGCTGGTGTGGCAGGCGTATTCATTCTTCACTTTTCATGCGATCGGGCCTGAAGAGTATCAAAAGCGAGATACCAAAGGCAGGTTTTCGCCGACTAAAGGTACACCATCAAATCTAACATTTTGAAAAATAGGAGAAATGTTAAAAACTGCCATTTATCGCACGCTGAGATAAGTTACTATTGTTGTAGGAGCATCCAGCCGACTAAAGTACTAGATTGCTCTGCATCAGAATAAAAATAGTTGTTTTGGAGAAATTAGGACATGGGTTTGTACTCGGGCGTTCAACAACCTGTTGGCGAGACGTATCGGCGATTTTTTGCGTTGAAAAGTGATGGGCCGGCTTTCATATACGGGCTTGCGCTGTTGCTTTGCACGCTTGTGCCGGCTCACGCTCAGGTCTCTTTCCAGATTGATCAATTCGAATTGATCGGTGATAACCCATTAGATTCCAATCTCACCCGATCTATCCTCGCACCCTATACCGGACAGCAGTCAGGCATTGAACGACTGCGTGAAGCTGCAGCCACGCTTGAAACCGCTCTCAATGACCGCGGATACGATTTTCATCGGGTCACGTTACCGCCGCAGGTACTGGAAGGAGGTTTGGTTACGCTGGAAATTCGCAGTCTGGTAATCGGATCGGTTACCACAAGCGGAAACAAACACTTTAGCGACCAAAATCTGAGACGAAGTCTTCCTCAACTGATCGAGGGGGAAACGCCAAATACGAGGGCGCTTTCCAGAGCACTCGCCGTTGCCAATTTCAACACAGCTAAACGAACCCGTCTCACTTTTGGCCGGGGTTCTGCCGCCGATACCCTCGACGCCAGAATAGAGGTTCGTGACCGAAAACCGCAACAACTTTACAGCTGGATAAACAATACCGGAAACCCGCAAACCAGCCGAAGTCGAATTGGGCTCGGCTATCAGCATCGAAACTTGTTTGATCGTGATCACAACCTCACCGCTACCTATACCACCTCTCCCGAGAAACCGGATCAGGTCAGTCAGTACGGCATCAATTATGAAATTCCGATTTATCCCACAACGGGCACCTTAAGCTTGTACTACGTTGACTCTGATGTCGACAATGGCCGAGTGGCGGAATTTTTTGACGTCAGCGGCGGTGGCGAAGTCTCGGGAATTCGCTATTCCCAGATATTGAACAAACTTGATCAGTTTCGACAAAGAGCCTATGTCGATGTTACCGACAAATTGTTCGACAATGATATCGACTTTATTGGCACCGAAATCGGTGTCGATGTCGCCAGCAGACCTCTGACCGTCACTTGGCAAATCGAGTGGGAGGAGTTGAGCTCCAACGGCCGCTTTAATGTGGCTTATGCCCTAAACCTCGACGGCGGCAGTTTCAATACGCAGGATGCTTATACTGCTAGCCGCCTAGGCGCGCAACAAGATTGGGATGCGATTCGACTGAGTTATAACCAAGAGTTTAATTTGCCCAAAAGCTGGCGACTGGGAATCAGCGCAAATATTCAATATGCTGATGAGCCAATGATCAGTGGAGAACAACTCGGATTAGGTGGCGCATTTGGACCCCGCGGATTCGAAGAACGGGAAGCCGGCGTGGATCGCGGTGCCAACCTGAAGCTGGAAGTCTGGGCGCCGGCTTTTTCTGGTGACTTCCAAATTGGCGGTTTCGTTGACCACGGTTTTGGAGATCGCCTGAATGCGCAAGAAGGCGAGCAACCAGACCGCAGACTCACCAGCGCTGGCTTGAGTGCGAAATGGCAGTGGGGAAATCGGCTGGTAACGCGGCTGGATTTTGGGCAAGTTTTAAGTGGTTTCGATGCGGAACCCACTCTAACCCAGGATGGCGACAATCGTTTCCATATTAATGTTATCTACAAACTACTGGGAGAATAAAGTGATGAAAAAGCTCTTATGTGTCCTGGTATTTCTCCTGCTCGTCCCACCACAGGCGTTCGCAAACACAGCAATCGGCAACGTGCTGATCGCCAAGGGGGTGGTGACCGCCAGCATAAACAATAGTGGGCTGCGCACCCTATCAAAAGGCTCCGAAGTATTTTTAGGTGAAACAGTATCCACCGCTAGTGACAGTTTTGTTGTTCTAAAAATGACTGACCAGAGCAAATTATCCCTTCGCCCGTCCAGCGAAATCACGCTGGAAAAATTTACTCAGGAAAGTGGCAAAGAAGAGGCGCTATTTGATTTGATTAAGGGCGGATTGCGTGCCATCTCTGGAGATATCGGGAAAAAACGGCCCGAAGAATTCAAGGTGGAGACCAGTATTGCAACCGTCGGTATTCGAGGCACCGACTTCATCGTACGACTTTGTGCCGAAGACTGTAGCGCGGAAGAACTCTCGATGGGTCAGCTACCGCAGAAAAACGCCGGGCCGACAGGTGGCGACCCCACCAAACGAAAAAAACTCAAGAAACTCGATCAGAGCAACAACTCTGCCAGAAACTCCTTTATCGAATGCAAACCCGCCGGAGAAATCAAACGCGGCCTCTACGTTGCGGTCCTGGAGGGCAAGATTTACGTCCGCACCGATGACGAGGAAATTGAACTCGAAGCAGTTGAAGCTGTATTTGCAGAAGAGCGTGAAATGCTGTGTCTTGGCACGTTACCTAACTTCCTAAGCAACGACAGTTACTTAAGCGATAACCCTGGTGAAACCGTAACTCTCTACAATATATTGAAGAACATTGACGAAGAGCGCCAACGTTGTGAAATACCGGAGGCTTAATATGTTTACCCGATCAAAACCAATACGACAGACAATTCACCGCCACAGCCGCGCCAAAAGCAGAAAGCTGGCGATCACTATCCTGCTTTCGGCTTGTGTATTCTCGGCTGGCGCGTTTTCTAATCCTGATAGTCCAGTAGTGATTGCAGGAAGTGCTAATTTCGACCAGTTGGGGAATCAGCTCAGTATCACTAACAGTCCCGGTACGATCATCGACTGGAAGGGATTTTCTATTGATAGAAACGAAATCACCCGATTTTTGCAACAAAGCGACCAGTCAGCAGTTTTAAATAGAGTGACCGGGAGCGGAGCCTCCAACATATTCGGTGAGCTACTTTCAAATGGTAAAGTATTTTTGGTAAATCCAAATGGCATCATCATTGGAAATGGCGCGCGCATCGACACCGCGGGTTTCATTGGGTCCTCGTTAGACATCTCCAACGAAGACTTCCAAAACGGACGTTACGAATTTAAAGGCAGCGGCGGTTCGGTGATCAACAACGGCAGTATTACCGCAGGTCCTGGTGGCGAAGTCATCTTAATCGCACCGACGGTTGAAAATAGCGGTGATATCACCGTCGTCGATGGAGAAATTATCCTTGCTGCCGGGCAGGAGGTTACGCTTACGTCGTTGAGCGATGCCAATATCTCATTTCGGGTGAGTGCGCCTGGTAACAAAGCCTTGAATATCGGTAGCCTCACTGCAAGTAACGGCGCGATCGGTGTCTTTGCTAATCAAGTGATGTCCAGCGGAAACATCTCCGCTAATCGCGTGTCAACGAATGCCCGTGGCCAAATCGTCCTGCAGGCAGACGCAAGTACTGAGGTCGGAGGCACTATTACCGCAACGGGTAACGGCGTTCCCGGTGGGGACGTTACGGTGCTGGGAGACCATATTCAGCTGACTTCTGCACAAATCGATACGACTGGAACCAATGGGGGTCGGGTGCTCATTGGCGGAGATTTTCAGGGAACGGGAGATCTTCAGAGAGCCACACGCACCGATATCGATGTAAACAGTGTTATTCATGCCGACGCACTGGAACAAGGCAATGGTGGGGAGATCATTGTCTGGTCCGAACAAGCGACCAATTCCCAGGGTCGGCTCACGGCTCGCGGCGGCAGTGTAGCCGGTAATGGCGGACTTGTTGAGACATCCAGTCGGGGTAATTTGCAGTTTGGACAACCTGCTGACGTCAGCGCTGTGAACGGAAGTCCGGGCACCTGGTTGCTGGATCCAGAGGATATCGTGATCGGTAGCGCACATGCGGATTCCATTTCAGCCGCTTTGAATGGCGGCAGCAATGTTCAGGTCAAAACCGCTGAAACCGGGTCTGGCGAGGGAAATATTTCGGTGAATGCGCCGATCAGAAAAACCGAGGGTCCCGACGCTGCGCTCGGACTAGTTGCGCATAATCGTATCGATGTGAACGCACCGATTGAATCCACAAGCGGAAAATTGAACCTTTCATTGAAAGCTGGTCGCGATATCGCGGTGAATGCATCGATCGATACAAATGGTGGAAGTTACAGTGCCAATATCGTTCCGTCGTTACTTCCACAAGCCGCAGAAGACACTGAGGAGGACATCGAAGCAGAAACGGAGAGCCTACCCGTGGCGCAAGAAGAAGCAGAAGAAACTGACTCCGAAGTCGATCCAAGCGACGATGAAATGACGACAGAGTCGGATTCAATTACGCCAAATGAAGAGGAGTTAGAACAAGAAACAGTCAACACAGTGATCTCTCAACCGACCAACACCATTGGATTGAATGAAAATGGAATTTCTATTGACGCCACCGTCAACACCAGCGGGGGCGATATTGATCTAAACGCGGGCGACACAGGGTTATTGCAAATCAACGAAAGCATTATCTCTTCTGGCGAACAAGCCGGAGACGTCCAATTGCTTGGCGACCAAGTCGCAATCTATGATGACGTACTGATTGACGCCAGCAGTGCAAGCGGTGGAGGTGAAATCTTGATTGGTGGAGATCAACAAGGCCTCAACCCGGAGATTCCA
Organism: Acidiferrobacterales bacterium; assembly: GCA_019633985.1. Lineage (GTDB taxonomy): Bacteria > Pseudomonadota > Gammaproteobacteria > Arenicellales > Poriferihabitantaceae > VYFG01. The sequence continues at coordinate 86,998 of JAHQWE010000088.1, forward strand.
AATTCTGACGCGGTTTATATCGCGGAAAGTGCGTCTATTCACGCTGACGGGCTAGAGACTAGCGACGGTGGCCGAGTGATTGTGTACGCGGAATCAGTGGCTAATATTGATGGCGAGATCAGTGCACGTGGTGGCGATAACGGCGGTGCCGGCGGTTTTGTCGAAACGTCTGGTAGAGATAAATTACGTGTTAGAAAAGCGCCTGATGTCTCTGCGGCAAATGGGGTTAGTGGTAACTGGCTGATCGATCCAAGCACGATCAACATTACGGATGACACGAGCAATACGAACATCACTCCCAGCATGGGAATGGCCGGCACTGAGTTCACGACCACAGGAGATAATTTCACCTCCACTCTTTCCGTATCCGAGCTGGCAATCGCTTTAGGGAGCGGCGCCAATGTACAGGTTGTAACCAGCGCGCTTGGTAACGGGACAGGTGATATCAACTTGCTCGCAGACCTGAACACAAGTCAATTCTCGAATGGCACAGTGGGCGGCCTGACGCTCAGCGCACACAATGATATTAATATTCGTAATTCGATCATTGGCACCGGCTCGACCGAGCTCGCTTCACTCACACTGATTGCAAATTCTGACAACGCCAATGGAGGCGACGTCAATATTGATGCGACCGGAAAAGGATCCCGTCTGGATATAGAAACCCGAGGCGAGCTTTCAATAACCGGAGAAAATCTGACTATTCGCGGGGGAAGCGATACCGATGAAGAAACCGTTAATATTGATACAGACGGGGGTTTCCAAATTGACATTGCCAACCAAATCGAATTCATCAGCAATGACCAAAACTCTGATGTCACGCTGCGCTCCAGAAACGGGACCGCTGGAGCTAATCGCATTGAAGCAGAAAATCTGGTTTTGAGAAGCATTGGCAACGGCCGATCCAGAATATCCGCATTCAGCCGTGTCTTTCCTGCAATTTCCGTAGGGGAAATTCAAATAGCCGACACCTTGACATTGAATGGAGGGGCTATCGGCAGTGATCTCGATATATTCACCAATAATCTGGTCTGGAATAGCGGAACCATCACCCCAGGAGGTGGCTCTCTCAATACCTCGGGCACGGTGACAATCGACTCACTCAGCGCGGTCTCACTGTCTCGCGGCAACTGGAATGTTGGCGCTGGTTCCACCGTGAACTGGGATAGTGGTGATATCGGGTTGCAGGGAACCATCAATAACGCTGGAACTTTCAATGCGAACGGTAACGACTCAGCCTTCACAGGAGCCGATGCGTTTTCCGGCACATTCAATAACACCGGTACGTTCAGAAAAACCAATGCCTGTGAACCAGATTGTCAGGAAACCGTGTTCGATAGTACGGGCGCACCGATCGATTTTAATAATGCCGGAGAAGTGATTGTTGAGGCAGGCGATCTTCTGTTTATCCAGCAAGAGAACTTCACACCGGGAGAAGGTTTTCTCGGTGGGTTCTCGCAAACAGCGGGAAGTACGACGCTGAGCGGCGGTAACCTCGTTGCACAGGTGTTACCTGTATTCACCTCTCCACCGCCGGTTCTTGATCCGGGCATGTTTGAATTCACCGGCGGCACGATAGCCGGAGGCACCAACGATAGTGGTATTAATAGTGGTGGCACGATCTCTGGGATTACGGAGGTGGACGGGGCGACAATTGCAGCGGGTTTTTCGCCCGGAACGCTCATCTTCAATGGCGATTTATCAGTCAGCAATAGCTCTACTATCGCGGTTCAACTGGATGGCACCAACTCGGGTGAATTTGATGTTGTGAATGTCACTGGAAACGCCACGCTGGATAATCCGACCGTTGACGTCGAATTTCTTGGCTACACTCCCCCCGATGTAGACGGAGCCGAAGATAGCTTCGACGTATTCACAGCGCAAAGCCTGACTGTGAATCCAAGTGCTGAAGCCCTCAACGTAAACCAACCTGCCGATTTGCCCGCAAATATCCTCCCCTCTTCTGGCCAATTCGATAACAACTTTTTTCTGGCTTATTTATTCGATGCGTCCATTCCAGTGACACCAGTTAACCCCGAACAACCAGCGACAACAGTGGATCCAGGCATGCCATCAAACGAGCCCGGACTGATGCCCTTCCCCTCAGAAGATCCCGGCTCACCGCCAATTACAATTCTCACATCGAATTTCCCACCTTCGACCCGTATTCCACGCACCATACCTGGCCTTCAGTTCAGTGACGACCCAGATGGAGTCACAATCTTTGACCCGACTAACCCGGTGATATCGCTCTACCAGCAAACGCCCAATCTGCAAGACTCCGAAGACGGTCCTGAGTTCCTCCAGTGCTATTAGCATGGGTTTATCTTCCAGATACCGCATCTAGATAACCATGCATTTAGAGCCTAAGGGCTCCGCGATACGCACCACAAAGGGGCAAAACCCCCATTTTTCGCTCAACTGCGCGAATTAACCGCCGAACTGCATGCATTATTATTCTGGTACAGGCTCGATTCAGCTGCACAAACGTACTATGGATTTCCAGGGGTAGAAGGTCACCGCGCGGGTTGACCTCAGCACTAATCAACATAACGAAAGATATAGCGCGAATATGATCGCGCAACAGCCAGAGGTACAAAATGAGTTACGCAGAAAAGCATGTAAAAGGAAATAATCGCAAAATAACGTGGATTAATTCTATTCGATTCAGAATGACATTGATCATTCTTCTCGCCAGTTCATTGGTCGTTGGCGTTTCAGGTTTCCTGGCCTATCGCTATTTCGATCAGGTAAAAGCAGATGAGCTCAGCACGCTCGCACAGGTCACCGCTAACAGACTCTCTCAACACCTGGTCACCCCGATGTGGGACGTGAACTACGAACAGGTTGGCTCGCTTTTAGAAGCCGAAATGGGAGAATCTAAAATTGTCAAAATAGTAGTGGTCGACGAAGATGGAAAAAGTATTTTTGCTGCAAAGGAGCGCACGCCTTCAGGGATTGTAAACGCTACCAGTCTGTTCGGTGGGAACGATACCTTTGCCGGTAAGCGCCCTATTTTCAACGGCGAGAAAAAGGTAGGCGATATCAATGTATTTATCTCAAAGTCCAAAGTCTATGATGAGTTAGCAACAATCGCAAAGCTTATCGCGCTGGTCGGTTTGATTCTTGGCCTCGCCTTGACGATAGTCACCAGCTTTGCTTTGAGCACCCTTGTGGTTAAGCCGCTGCGAAAGCTCACCGACAATGCCGAGCAAATTTCGAAAGGTGATTTCAAGCAGCAAATCGACTTGTCCCGGCAAGACGAGATTGGCTACCTTGGGGCGACAATCGATCGTATGCAGTATGGTTTGCGTGTTGCCGCGATGCGCCTGAGACAAAACG
>JAHQWE010000089.1 GCA_019633985.1 Acidiferrobacterales bacterium
CTCACCAATGAAATTTCTCCTGTGGAGGCAGATGTCGGCCGTTTTGTGAATGATCACAAAGAGAACTTCATTGGTAAAAGTGCATTAGACAAAATCCGCCAGGGACAGCCAGAACTCAAGATCGTCTATTTGGATGTGGAACTGGGAGACAATGACATCGCAGGCAATGAGACGGTATTCGTGGATGGCAAACCCATCGGTATCACGACTTCCGGCGGTTTTGGACACACCACCGGCAAAAGTCTTGGATTTGCTTACGTCGATGCAGAGTTTGCGGCAGAAGGCACCAAGTTGGCGGTAGAGCTTCTGGGGCAAATGCGGGAGGCCGTGGTCATCAATGATCCGGTATGGGATCCGAAAGCGGAGCGATCCCGGGCTTAATCAGTCAACAAAAGCCGCTGCCTGCAACCGGGCAGCGGCAAATCAGCACATGAATTTTACCCTCTATTTTTCGCACACAATGTAAACGATCCAGCTTGGGTCGTCGTCGCCGAGATCTGTCGGGTAATAATCGCCATTGCCTTCACCGGTTTCCTCATCGGTTCCTTCCCAATATACCTGCACTTTGCTAAATCCCGCTTCCACCAACAACTCTTGGAGCTCTGGTAGCGTCCACATCCGCCAGTCGTAGGTAAACGCTTTATGTAGCCAGGACTTATCTTTGAACCGAAAATGGATATGGCACAGCATTTCCGCAGTGATTGGGTTGTAGCGTTTCTGGTGCCAAAAGTAATCAAAGTCGTCAAACTTCGTTTTCTCCCTGATTTGGCGCCAGGATTCATGGCCACCGTAAGCGTCGATAAAAAATATACCATCATCTTTTAATCCTTCACGGGCTTGTGCGAAGTAGGCGCGCAAGGCGTCACGGGTTTTGAATAGCTGGTAGCTGAAGTTCATCGCGAGAATCACATCAGCGGGATCAACCTCAGCATTCATGACGTCCTGATTAATGAGGTCGATGCGATCTTGCTGCTCAGGGTTGAGTGCACTGATTTTATTTTTGATTCCCCAATTCAGCACTTCCTGGTCCAGGTCGAGACCAATCGCGGTGTTATTTTTTCGACGTTTTACCCACTCACAGCTGGTGTTTCCGGTACCACAAAAATCTTCGCGTAAAAAACGGGCTTTTTTACCTCGCAACGCTTCATAGGTTTCGTCCACCATATCGACCTCTGATTCCACGCATTGCACTGCTTTTTCATAGTATTCGTGCCGGTCGGCGGTATAAGCGATAGTGCCGGGCTTCGGCGCCTTATTTTTTTTTGCCATGCGTGAAACAGCGGGGAGTAAAATGAGCGCGTATTGTACTGATCGGGATAGCCAATGGCGACACAACAACTTGTTTTACTTCGACATGCAAAATCGGACTGGCACAGCGGTGTACAGAGAGATTTTGATCGCCCTTTAAATCGAAGAGGGCGGTTAGCTGCACCAGCGATGGGAGACTGGTTTACTGAAAACGAGATTCGGCCTGACATTATCTTGTGTTCACCTGCTGAACGCACCCGGGAAACAATCGCACTGGTATCGGAGAGGTGCCAATGGAGCGACATTGAGTTAGCGTTTGTTCCCTCTCTTTATCATGCGTCGCTTCAAGACCTACTTCAGAGTATTGAATCTGGATTAGATGACCATCGTTCTATCATGTTGGTGGGTCATAACCCCGGCCTGGAATTGTTGTTGCTGCATTGTTTTCCTGAAACTCCCAGCTTCCCTGACGGCAAGTTCATGCCAACAGCCACAGCGGCCGTGATGGAGATGGTAAACGGCGTGCCGTCTGCTTTATTGCATTTGAAACGTCCGGGAAAGCTCTAAACACGAGACATATTCGGATCACATGTCCGAATAAAGCGGGCGCCCTCACAGTGCGTGGTGACCGCTGAATTTCACTTCGGGATTAATCAACATTTCCAAGAATTATTTTGGGAATGCCGCAGGATGGCCATGTTTGCAAGGCCTCTGCGCCCATGAAGGCGTACCAACTTATAGGAATCAATGTATTAGAAGGTATTCCAAAACGCCACATTAGAAGTGATGGTTAAGTTTCTATCTCACTGATTTTATTGGGTTTATTGCCGAATTGTGGTGCCGTTCCCTAACGCTTTGTGGGATAATTTCGGGGTTGAACAATCGCTGTGATACTGATATGTTCTCAAAAATGAGAACAAGTTGCGAGATGCTTTATTGCAACTTGTTTTCTGGTGTTGATGTTGGATCGAAGAAGCTATGGATAGTGATATTTCGCCATCAACCCGCTGTAGTACTTCAACTTTATTTACGACAAATTTATTTACGAAACGAGCAAACAATAATGGATGACAACAAAAGAAAAGCCCTTGATGCCGCACTAGGCCAGATTGATCGACAGTTTGGTAAAGGCTCTGTGATGCGACTCGGCGACAACAGCGTTGCACATAACGTACAGGCGTATTCAACAGGTTCAATTGGGTTGGATATCGCTCTCGGCATCGGCGGGTTGCCCAGAGGAAGGGTGATCGAAATTTATGGGCCGGAGTCTTCGGGTAAAACGACAATGACGTTATCCGTTATCGCTGAAGCGCAAAAGCTCGGCGGCACCGCTGCGTTTATCGATGCTGAACATGCGTTAGATCCCACCTATGCAGAGAAACTTGGTGTCAATATCGACGAGTTGCTGGTTTCTCAGCCTGACACTGGCGAGCAAGCCTTAGAGATAGCAGACATGCTGGTACGTTCTGCAGCAGTCGATGTGGTCATAGTTGATTCCGTTGCTGCGCTAACCCCCAAAGCCGAGATCGAAGGAGAAATGGGGGACCATCACGTTGGTCTGCAAGCGCGATTAATGTCGCAAGCGCTGCGAAAGCTGACCGCCAATATTAAAAAGTCAAACACTATGGTGATCTTCATCAACCAAATCAGACTGAAGATTGGTGTGATGTTTGGTAATCCCGAGACGACAACGGGTGGTAATGCACTGAAATTCTATTCCTCTGTTCGCCTAGATATTCGTCGCATTGGCGCGATCAAGAAAGGGGATGAGATTTTGGGTAACCAAACGAGGGTAAAGGTGATCAAGAACAAGGTTGCGCCACCGTTCAAACAGACTGAATTTGACATCTTATATAACGAGGGTATTTCCAAGCTGGGTGAGCTGATCGACCTCGGTGTAGAAGTGGGCATCATTGAAAAGTCGGGTGCCTGGTATAGCTATGGAAAGGATCGTATTGGTCAGGGCCGCGATAATGTCAGAGCGTTTCTCAAGGAGAATATGCAAATGGCCGAAGAAATCGAGCGAATTATTCGTGAGAAAAAAGGTTTGATTCCAACCGAAGCGTCGGGGGATGTGGATGCGGATGAAGACCTGGCTGCAGACGCGTCGGTAGAAATCTAGAAACTGTCTGCAAATTCGTTTTGACGGACTGATGGAGAAGCTTCTCTTGTTGGTCCGTTAAAACGAGCTCGATTGGTTGACCAAAATCACAGCATTCCTCTCCTGAATAAAGCACTGTTGAAGCGCATTGAGAGTGATAGACTAATGGTTCATTCCAGGAAATTTCGCAGATTTGACACCACAAAATTAGCACTATGAGTTCGAACAAGTGTCATTTTGAAAGTCATAAAAACCCAGAAATCGTTTCGCCACTAGAGTCGGAGTTATCACAGCAAGTGTCCAAGAAACAATTTCTTGCATTGCTGGATCATGCATATCGATATTTAATGCGACGCGAGCATAGTGAGCATGAATTGCGGCAGAAGCTCCGAAGGTGGGACGAGTCCGATCAGATTGATGAGGCCTTGAAGGTTCTGAAGGAACGAAACGCACAATCTGATTTGCGTTATGCAGAACACCTTGCTCGCGTGCGTTTCAATGCAGGGAAGGGGCCTGCAGTTTTAAAGCAGGAACTGAAGCAGCATCAGATTGATCCTGTAATCATGGAGGAAGTGATGTCTGAATATGATGGAAAGTGGTCCGCGTCAGCGGAAGAAGTTAGGCAAAAAAAGTTTGGTTTAGAATCACCTAAGGACTACAAAACCTGGGCAAAACAAGCGCGCTTTTTGCAACAGCGGGGCTTCTCTTCACAAGATATACCTGGATACGACGACTAGCGCAGGGTTCTTCGAGCTTGGGTGTACATGAAGGCTCGTGCGAACTCACCTTCAGAAGTTGAAATTGGATCAGGTGTTTCGTTTTCATTGAGTCCACGAACCGGGTGAGTGGTGGCTTGATTTACTAAGAGACTCCGCTATGATCCACTGCCCGTCGTTCGATTCCTTCAGCTATGAACATCAATGAAATCCGTCAGAGGTTTCTGAAATATTTTGAGTCCAAAGGGCACACCATTGTGGATAGTAGCTCTCTGGTCCCCGGCAATGACCCTACTTTGTTGTTTACCAACGCGGGTATGGTGCAATTTAAGGATTTGTTTCTTGGGGAAGAAAAACGCGACTATGTGCGAGCGGTCACTTCTCAGCGCTGTGTGCGGGCAGGAGGAAAGCACAATGACTTGGAAAATGTCGGATATACCGCTCGGCACCACACATTTTTCGAGATGTTGGGAAATTTCAGTTTTGGCGACTATTTTAAAGAAGATGCCATTCGATTTGCCTGGGAGCTTCTGACAGAGGAGTTTGGGCTGCCTGCAGATAAGCTATGGGTTACGGTTTTCGAAGAAGATGACGAAGCTGAGTCTATTTGGGTAAATGAAATAGGCGTGCCAATTGACCGCGTGACGCGAATAGGAGCGAAGGACAACTTCTGGCAGATGGGGGACACCGGTCCTTGCGGACCTTGTTCAGAAATATTTTATGACCATGGTCCAGAAGTCGAAGGTGGGCCACCAGGAACACCCGAAGAGGATGGTGATCGATATGTTGAAATTTGGAACCTCGTATTCATGCAGTTTAATCGAAGCGCTGATGGCACGCTGACACCACTTCCTAAACCATCCGTAGACACGGGTATGGGGTTAGAACGAATTGCAGCGGTGATGCAGCATGTTCACAGTAATTATGAAACAGATTTGTTCGAACGACTGATTGCGGCTTCGGCTAAAGTAATTGGGATTTCTGATCTGGAAAGCAAATCGCTCCGTGTTATTTCAGATCATATCCGTTCTACCTCCTATTTGATTTTGGATGGCGTCGTTCCGTCTAACGAGGGTAGAGGATATGTATTACGGAGGATTATTCGCCGTGCTGTTAGACACGGTTATCAGCTTGGTTGTCGTGAACCATTTATGCATAAGCTGGTTCAACCGCTTGTTGATGAGATGGGAGATGCGTATCCGACATTGCGAGAAAATGCGGAAAAAGTCAGCGAAGTGCTCTTGAGAGAGAACGAAAGGTTTAATGAAACTCTTGATCAAGGGCTGAAGATTTTGGATCGCGAAATTGCCGATATGACGGGTAAACAGATAGATGGCAAGGTTGTGTTCAAACTGTATGACACTTTTGGGTTTCCGGCGGATCTGACCGCAGATGTGGCGCGCGAGCAGGGGCTATCAATCGATGAAGCTGGTTTTGAGGCAGCGATGGCCGTCCAGCGGGAGCAAGGTCAACGCGCTAGTAAATTTATTCAGGGAGAGAAGATCCGTTTGGAAGGAGTCGAACCCACTGTGTTTTGCGGTTACCAGGAATTGAAAGGGTTGGCTGAAGTTTCTGCATTGGTTAAAGATGAGCAACCGGTGCGGTCCTTGGGCGAAGCAGAATCCGGTGTTTTAGTAATGCCCACAACACCATTCTATGCCGAGAGTGGGGGACAAGTCGGCGACACGGGAATCATCCGGTTCTCGGGTGGATATTTTGAAGTTTCTGACACCCAGTATCTAGCGAACAAGGTAATTGGGCATTTTGGCCAGGTTAAACAAGGTACACTGAACATTGGCGAGAGTGTCGAAGCCAAAGTTGATGCTTGCTTGCGCTCGGGGAGTGCGAACAATCATTCTGCGACCCATCTATTACATGCGGCGCTGAAAAGTATTCTAGGGCAGCATGTACAGCAAAAAGGATCTTTGGTAGATGCTCGTCGCTTAAGGTTTGACTTCTCGCATCATGAGCCTATTTCTGGCGATGACATTTCGCAGATCGAACATTTGGTCAACGCGGAAATCAGACGTAACTCCAGTGTCATGGTAAAACAGATGGAGTTAGATGAGGCGCGGGCACAAGGTGCTGAGGCGCTCTTTGGCGAGAAGTATGATTCCAATGTAAGAACTATCCGAATGGGTGAGTTCTCGTTTGAGTTATGTGGCGGTACACACGTCGATCAGACAGGTAATATTGGATTTTTTAAAATTTTGACAGAATCGGGCATCGCCGCCGGCGTGCGGAGAATAGAAGCGGTGACGGGAGACTCAGCAGAACAATGGGTTGATGCGCAGCTAGCCACGCTGAATAATGCTGCACTGACCCTAAAAACTTCGCCCGATCAAGTCAGCGCAAGATTGTCTTTGCTGTTAGAGCAGCAAAAAGAACAGCAAAAACAAATCCAATTGCTACAGGCGAAGTTAGCGACCGGCGGGAGTAGTGAAGATGCGATCACAAAAGTTTCTGGGGTAAACGTGGTGGCATTGAGACAGGATGACACTGATATCAAGACACTCCGAATTGTTGTAGACCAGTGGAAGAACAAACTCGGATCTGGCGTCGTGATGGTATCTGGTGTTAACGACGGTAAAGTCACGATGATTGCCGGCATAAGCAGTGATCTTAGTGACCGTCTTGCGGCGGGACAACTGATTGCAACGCTGGCTCCAGAGGTAGGCGGTAAAGGTGGTGGTAAAGCCGAACTCGCCCAAGGTGGTGGGCCAGAGACTCAAAATATCGACCGGCTAATTGATGCCACATATCAATGGGTTAAGGATAGTATTTAAGTGTATTTTCAGTTCTAATACCCGACCTTCAAATCCAGCAGCCAGAAACCCCTGGTGGTTTGGAAAATCCAAATTTGTGAGCACTAACTTTGGCGCTATTTGTAGAAAAATACGGCGGAACTTCTGTTGGTTCTGCTGAGAGAATTCAGGCTGTCGCAAACAATGTAGCGAAGTCCGCTCGTGAAGGTCACCGAATGGTGGTGGTAGTCTCTGCGATGAGTGGTGAAACCAATCGTCTTCTGCAGTTAGCGAGCGAGATCAGCCATTCGCCTTCGTCGCGTGAGCAAGATGTCTTGCTGTCTACCGGAGAGCAGGTCACTATTGCGTTGCTGTCGATGGCGTTGGAGGCCATTGGTGTTCCAGCCAGGTCTTATACTGGTGGCCAAATTCGAATACTGACTGACAACATACATGGTAAGGCCCGCATTCAGAAAATTGATGCTGAAAAAGTAAATCAGGATCTTGATCAGGGCAGGGTAGTTGTCGTTGCAGGATTTCAAGGTGTTGACGGTCTTAATAACATCACGACCCTTGGTCGAGGCGGCTCCGATACTACGGCTGTGGCAATGGCAGCGGCCCTAAAAGCGGACGAATGCCGAATTTACACGGACGTCGACGGCGTTTACACCACAGATCCGCGGATTGTGCCGGAGGCGAAAAGACTGGATCGAATCACCTTCGAAGAGATGATTGAGCTCTCAGGAGCCGGTGCAAAAGTGTTGCAAATTCGTTCTGTTGAGTTTGCTGGAAAATATAACGTACCTCTTCGAGTGCTCTCATCATTCACCGAAGGGATAGGAACATTGATTACTTATGAGGACACATCGATGGAGCAGCCCCTAATTTCCGGAATCGCGCTTAGCCGGGATGAAGCCAAGCTTACAATAAGAGGAGTCCCGGACAAGCCAGGAATCGCGTTTAGCATTCTCGGTCCAGTTTCTGACGCACATATTATTGTTGACATGATCGTGCAAAACATCGGTCTTGATGGGCTGACGGATTTTACTTTCACGATTCCAAGTGCTGACTTGGATCGCTGTAAAGAATTGTTGACGCCAGTAATAGAATCTCTGGGCGCGATCGACATGATTGGTGATAGTGACCTCGCAAAAATCTCCGTTGTAGGTGTTGGTATGCGATCGCATGCAGGTATTGCCACGACAATGTTTGAGGCGCTTTCGGACAAAGGAATAAATATTCAGATGATTTCTACATCTGAGATCAAAATTTCTGTTACGGTTGATAAAGAGTACGCTGAGCTGGCGGTTCGTACCCTTCATAAGGCGTTTGAACTCGATGAGGAGAAAACAACAACCGCTTAGCAAAATAAGCGAAAAAGAAAACACAGATAAAACAGACGATTACAGAACAAAACCAGACGTAATTCAGTTGTAACTCAAAATAAAAGCGTATACTTTCCACCTCGAGTTTTTCTGGCAAGACTGCCAGCGTTTTCGTACCCGGTAGGGCGTAGGGAAACTCGAATGTTTTACACACAATTACCCGGACATAAAGAACCAGGAGCAGAGCAGAATGTTAATACTTACTCGTCGGATCGGCGAATCAGTTTTTATTGGTGAAGAAGTTAGAATGACCGTACTCGGTGTACGGGGTACTCAAGTGCGTATTGGAATCAATGCGCCCAAAGATGTACCAGTTCATCGTGAGGAAATTTACTATCGCATCAAAAACGAACAAGATGGAGGTAACAGCAATTTTCAGGAGGATGATCGAGGTTACGATCAAGGGTATCAATCAGACGATCAATATCATGACGGCGGTGCCTCAGATCACGGAGATCCGCACAACTCCTGATTTTTCATTTTGAGGAATTGAGTCCTCAATTTGCGCAAAATAATTGCCCGCCTTTTTGGGTATTGGCGCCACACTTTTCTTGCGGCCTGGTGTAAAATCGCGATCCGTGGAGAGGTGGCCGAGTGGCTGAAGGCGCGCCCCTGCTAAGGGTGTATACGTTAATCGCGTATCGAGGGTTCGAATCCCTCTCTCTCCGCCATTAATGCTTCCCTTGAAGTGTTTTGATGCGGAGAGAAAAAATCCAAGAATTGATTTTGGTACTTTCTAAAAGTCCCAGATGATTTGCAAATATTTGGTCATGTCACCTCTGGCAAATTAGCCAGGTAGCGGACTTCGCATCGATGACACCAGATTTTTTGGTGGTAACTGTGTCAAAACGACGCGCCCGTAGCTCAGTTGGATAGAGTGCCTGGCTACGAACCAGGAGGTCGGAGGTTCGAATCCTTCCGGGCGCGCCAAAGTTATTGGGGCCGTACGCTCTTGGGGCATCTCTTCCACCTTCATTCGACGACGACCCATTGAGTGAGAAGCTTCAGGCAGATTCCAATAAGGATTTTGTAGTAGCTCGATCTTGTTTCGATACGGGTATTTTGTCCATTTCGAGATCTTTCATTGTCAGTTCATGTCTCTAGGATACATTTACGGATTGATGCCGCTGGCTTATAGTCCAGAGTAGTATTCTCTCTTCTCGTGAACTATGAAACTTGTTACCGCGATCATAAAACCTTTCAAACTGGATGATGTCAGAGATGCGTTATCTGAAATTGGAGTTCAGGGTATGACGGTAACCGAGGTGAAGGGATTCGGCCGACAAAAAGGTCATACGGAGCTTTATCGAGGTGCCGAGTACGTGGTGGATTTTGTGCCCAAGGTCAAGCTGGAGGTTGCGATTGTGGATGAATCTCTTGAGGGCGTTTTGAATGCAATCGTATCAGCTTCACATACTGGCAATCTGGGTGATGGAAAAATATTCGTCTATGATTTAGATCAAGCAGTGCGAATACGTACCGGAGAACTCGGGGACGACGCTCTGTAATTCCTCACTGTAAATCAAAGACTTCGATTTGTTTTATCAGGCAATTTATATTCTGTATTTGCAATGCTTCAAGCTTTTAAAAATTGGTTTAGCGCTCAAACGCATTACATTTTATTCATCGTTATTTTTTCGGTTCTTACCCCAAGTTCCCTCCTTGCTGGATATGAAGAGGGGCTCAAAGCCTATGTGAGACAAGACTACTCCCAAGCTTTGCAGGTATGGTCGAATCCAGATCTGGAACGAGACCCCGAAGCGTTGTTTGCCCTCGGTGTCATGTACATTCGTGGAGTCGGAGTCGAACAGGATCAGAAAAAAGGCGCGGACCTCTATTTGAGATCGGCGACTTTGGGTTTCGCTTCTGCGCAATTTAATCTTGGTTTAGCTTATTTCGCTGGAAGAGGGTTGGAACAGAGTTTTGCGCGTGCGGGGTTCTGGTGGCTGAAAGCGGCTAAGCAGGAGCATGCGGTGGCGCAGTACAATCTCGCGGCGTTGTTATGGGGTGGGCAGGGCATGACGCAAGATCAATCAAGAGCGATGCACTGGTTTCGCAAGGCAAAGGAAAATGGCAGCTCTGATGCATCTAATTTTTTGCTCACTTTGTTCGCACCGATGTACAAAGAGTTGAACGAAGAGAATTTGCGGGTTGCGCGTCAGGATGGCAACCGCTCCATTCCCCTGATTGACGAGTTCGGCATGTACAAACTCGGATTGCAGGCGGTTCAGAAGGAACAGTTTCAACAAGCCTTTGGTTACTGGGAGCCACTGGCAACAGATGGGCATGTGGATTCTCAGTATCAGATTGCGCGTTTGCTGGAGAGTGGAAAAGGGGTGCAGAAGAGTTTTGACAAAGCCCTGGATTGGTATCAAAGGGCAGCCCAAAAAGGTCAAGGTGATGCGCAATATCGGTTAGGTCTTTATTACATGAATGAAAGCGAAGAAAAAAACGAAGCGCTTGGTTTCTACTGGATGCAATCTGCCGCCGACAACAATAGCCAGCCAGCCAAAGAGTTTATCAATGCAAATCGATAGCTGAGAAGCATCGAGGATTTCTTCGTCCTGTTGCGACGGACTTGACGGACGTGGCGGACGTAATGCGTCTAGGACTGTTCGCCGTGGATTCCGAATTCAGATCGATAAGCCACCACCGCAGCAACGAATTCGGTACGATCAGAGCCCGTATCATTATGAGATTGCAAATGCGCGATCAAATCGTCGAGATTGACGATCGAATGCACCGGACATCCTAGCCTAGCCTCAACTTCCTGCACAGCAGAACGTTGAGAACCAGTTGCCACTTCCTGACGATCCAGTGCAATGGCTACTGCAGCCAACCTGGCGCCAGCACTTTTGATGATTCCAGCTGATTCATTGATGGAGGTTCCAGCAGTAATCACGTCGTCGATGACAATGATATCTCCTTTCAACGGGGCCCCAACGATGACTCCTCCTTCCCCATGGTCTTTGGCTTCTTTTCTATTAAATGCATAGGGGAGATTAATTTGATGGCGAGAATGCAATTGCATCACGGTTGCCGCGGCTAAAGGAATACCTTTATAGGCTGGTCCGTACAGCATGGGCTCTGTTCCAATATTGGGAAGAATCGAAGCGATCAGATCTGCATACCCAGCGGAAAGCGCGGTCAACAGTTCTCCATTGTCAAAGAGTCCAGCATTAAAGAAATAAGGGCTGACACGCCCAGACTTCAGTTTAAACTCACCGAATCTCAGAATATTATGGTGAATACAAAGTGACAGAAAGTCATGCTTGATCGGTGAAGAAATAGAAGTCATCTGAGGTAATTTAATTGTTGGGGTAGGGTATTATCGGTTCGATGTTTCAGAAACCACCTTTCCTTTAATGGATTCACGTATAGCGGAGAAATCGACAATTTCTCGCTCCTCTCGTTTGAAAAATGCCCTCGACAGTCGGGTGGTGATCATGTTGTTTCTCGGATTTTCCGCAGGGTTACCAATTTTACTCATATTTGGCACGCTGTCTGTCTGGTTGCGTGAGGCGGGTGTCCAGCGCTCGATGGTAACGTATTTCAGTTGGGCTGCCCTGGGGTATTCGTTCAAGTTTGTCTGGGCACCATTAGTCGATCAGCTGAAGATTCCTGTGTTAACCCATTACCTCGGGAGACGCCGAGCCTGGTTGTTGCTTTCCCAGTGTGCGGTAACCTACGCAATTTGGATGATGTCTAGTGTAGATCCGGTTGGTTCAGAAGGTGCCCTGGTTCGACTCGCCATTGCCGCAGTCCTACTGGGATTTGCGTCCGCTACCCAAGATATCGTCATTGATGCTTTTCGAATTGAATCTGCAAGTGCCCAATTACAAGCCTTGCTGTCTTCCAGTTACATTGCCGGTTACCGTATCGCGATGATCATAGCGGGTGCTGGAGGCTTGTTTCTGGCCGAATGGCTTGGATCAGTGCAGGCAGACTATAGCTTTACGGCCTGGTCATCCACTTATCGCGTGATGGCGGGGTTGATGCTGATCGGCATTGTGACAACACTAGTAATAGGTGAGCCCCAAAGGTCGGGGCAAATGCAGGTTGCAACCCCTTTAGAGAACATGCGTCTGCTGATTCTTTTTGGGTTTTGTGTATCTGTTTTTATTGGGTGTTATGTTTTCACCCGGGATTGGTCGAATTCTGCCGTGACCCACCTTGCTGGATTGTTAGATAACAAACCGTTAGCTTCTTTTTTGGTTGAAACAACACGCTTATCCTTTGCAGTGCTCGCCGCCTGGTTCGTCGCCAAGGCTTTAATTTTGATCAGGGTTGTTTCTGGAGAAATAGTCGATAAGAGCTACATCTCACCTGTCAGAGATTTCTTTACTCGTTATGGCACCTCCGTTGCCTTGATTTTGTTGGGTTTGATCGGGCTTTATCGAATTTCAGATATTGTCCTTGGGGTGATCTCGACGGTTTTTTACTATGAACTTGGTTTCTCCAAATCCGAAATCGCGAGTGCATCCAAGGCATTTGGTGTTGTGATGACGATTGTGGGAGGATTTCTAGGAGGCATTCTCGCTCTCAAGTTTGGCGTCTTACGAATCCTTCTGGTAGGTGCTGTGCTTTCAGCCCTGACGAATTTATTGTTCCTGTGGCTCGCGCAAATTGGTTACTCCATGCCGGCACTTTATGTGGTGATAGGTGCGGATAACCTATCGGCCGGACTTGCCAGTGCTGCTTTTGTCGCTTTTCTCTCGGCCCTGACTAATATTCGCTTTACTGCTGTTCAATTTGCCATCTTTACCTCTTTAATGACGTTGTTGCCAAAGATTCTCGGGGGATATTCAGGAGGAATCGTTGATTCTATTGGCTATCCGTCATTTTTTGTGATGACGGCACTGATCGGATTACCGGTCATTTTTCTCATTACGATCGCTTCGAAAAAAATCGAATTGGAAACCCCTGTCGTCGAAGAAGTGTCCAAATAGATAAGCTGGCCTGTGTAATGAATGATCGCCGCGAAAACCCCCAAGGCGATGCAACACAACGAATCACTCTGGTAGAGCTTTACACTAATCCAATTTGTTGAAAAAGTTGAATCATCAGTGGTATGCCGGTGGTTTGTACAAGTTGTATTGCAAGTAGTGCGAAGATTGGTGTGATGTCCAGGCCACCAAAACTGGGAATGATTCTGCGGATCGGCGCTAGTACGGGTCGGCTGATCCCGGTCAGTATCTGAATAGCGGGGTGATGACTGTGAGGTGCTACCCAGCTAATGATGACACTCCCAATAATGGCAATTAGTAGTATCCAGCAAATCAAATTTAGTGTTTCGGTCAATCCGAAAAATAACGATTGAAGCGGACCGGCCTGATAACCGGCAACTGCAGTCAGTGCGTAAAACTTAATCGCTCCCACCAACAATATCATCACTACCGATGCCATATCGATTCCCCAAAACCCAGGAATAAATCGGCGCAATGGCAGCAAAACAGGATTGGTAACCTTCACAATTGCCTGACAAAGCGGGTTACGAAACTCCACTCTTAACAGTTGAAAGAGAAACCGTAAAACAAGAGCAAGTAGAAATAGTCCGAGCAATACTTCAATGACTAAACTAGCGCCGTTTTGGATATGGGGCATTATTCTCCTCCGAGTTGTTCAGAAAGGGCGACAGATCGATCAACCGCAGCTTTCACTGCGCCACGAATTGTACCGCTAATATTTTGTTCCTCCATGTATTCGAGAGCTGCCTGGGTAGTACCATTTGGCGATGTCACCTGTCGCCGCAGCTCGCCAGCAGAATACGAACTCTCACTGACCAAACTTGCTGCTCCTAATGCTGTTTGAATGACCAGGATTCTTGCCGCCTCGGCAGACAGCCCACTTTCCTCCGCTTCCTCGATCATCAACTCCATTAACCTGAAAAAATACGCTGGCCCGCTTCCGGATACACCGGTTACCGTGTCAATGAGTTCCTCTCGCTCTAGCCAAACTACCTTACTCACTGAACTCATAAGTGACTCAGCTTGCTCGCGGTGTGACTGATCGGCGAGATGATTTGCATAAAGACCAGACGCGCCTAAGTTAACCAGCGCCGGTGTGTTAGGCATCACGCGAATAAATGGTAATGGAGCACCAATCCACCGCAGTGCATCTTTTATGCGAATGCCCGCCGCAATGGAAACAATTAACGGTGCTCTCTCCTGCAACAGGCTAGAGAGATCAGTCAAAACTACCTCCATCATTTGCGGTTTGACCGCGATTACCACGATATCCGCATTCGCCGCCGCTGCGAGATTATCGGAGTAACAATCAATTCCGTGCTCAGTACTGAGAATTTGACGCCGATTTTCAGCGGGATCCGATGCGGTGATTTGATCGGCAGACATGCCAGAGTGCAAGAGGCCACCAATTATACTGGTGGCCATGTTTCCCCCGCCTATAAAGGCGATACGGGATTCTGCAGAGGTTTCATTCGAGAGATTCATATTTTCATTGTAGTGATTGGGTGCGCCGTATGGATAAGGCAAGATGGATAACTCCGAACTTGTGCCCGTACTGGCAAAAATTCAAGTTTGTTTTGGTGGTCTTTCCCCAAATAGTGCGGTACCTATTCTCACCATCGTCGCGCCCTCTGCAATAGCCGCCTCCAAATCGTTGGTCATACCCATCGAGAGATGATCAAGTTGCAAACCCCGAGAATTTAGATCCTGCATTAACTCGCGACAGCGCGCGAACACAGCGCGTTGTCCCAGCATATCGGATCGCGATTTGGGAAGGATCATAAGTCCACGTAGGTTGAGGTTTGGCATCGTGTTTACCTGTTGCGCAAAATCAGGCAATTCCTCGACGAGGACTCCAGATTTGGACTCTTCTGTGTCTATATTGACTTGAATACAAATATTGAGCGGTTTACCAGAACGAAATTCGTTTAGTTTGCGCGCGACTTTCATCGATTCTACGGTATGAATCCAAGAAAAATTTTCCGCCAAATCCCGACATTTCCGGCTTTGAATATGGCCGATGAAGTGCCAGTTTAAGAATGAGCCAAATACGGTGTTTTGCTGACAGTACGCAATTTTTCCCAGCGCCTCCTGAAGGTAGTTCTCCCCAAAATCTCGGTGTTCAACCTCTGCGATATCAACGATTTTGTCCACTGGATGCATCTTTCCGACAGCGATCAGTCTCACTGAAGCGGGATCTCTGTCATATTCTTCACAATATTGGGAGATTTGGCGGCTGATATCGCGATAGTTTTGTCGAATTAGGCTCATATTTGGTTTTCCGATGCCGAGATCGCTAAAGACACTGATTATTGTTCTAAACAGGTTATAATCCCGTTAATAAGCGTCGCTATGTTGCTGAATTATATATCGCGCGCCGCGTTGGTGAACGGTGAAATGGTGATGTTTCTCTTCAAAAAAAGTTCGGCATTTTTACGGGATGCGCCGGATCTTTCTTACTGATACAACACACTGATAAAAATGGGGTTATAAAATTGGAGCTATCAGAACTTCTCACGTTCGCGGTTAAAAGCAGGGCATCTGACTTGCATTTGTCCTCGTCTTTGCCACCTTTGATTCGAATTGATGGTGACATTAAACGAATCAACGTTGATCCGTTTCCAGGGGAAACGGTACATGCGATGTTGTACGATTTGATGAACGATAACCAGCGAAAATCGTTCGAGGAACACCTGGAGGTGGACTTCTCAGTCACGCTTCCCAATGTTGCCCGCTTCCGGGTTAACGCATTCAACCAGCTGAACGGCCCCTCTGCGGTATTCAGAGCAATTCCAAATATTATTCTGACTCTGGAAGATCTGAACGCGCCGGCGATATTTAACCAGCTCAGTATGACGCAAAAAGGTCTGGTCCTGGTAACAGGGCCTACCGGATCCGGTAAGTCGACCACACTGGCGGCAATGGTTAACCATATCAATGAAAATAAGAGAGCACATATTCTTACGATTGAAGACCCGATTGAATTTGTGCATACCTCGAAAAACTGCGTGATTAATCAACGCGAACTACATGAACATACCCACAGTTTTTCCGCCGCACTTCGCTCGGCGCTGCGGGAGGATCCGGATGTTATTTTAGTTGGAGAGATGCGGGATATTGAAACTATCCGGCTAGCGCTTACCGCGGCGGAAACAGGTCACCTGGTTTTAGCGACCTTGCACACTACTTCGGCAGCCAAATCTGTTGACCGAATTATTGACGTGTTTCCCGGCAATGAAAAAGAAATGATTCGCTCGATGCTCTCGGAATCTATTGAGGCGATCATCTCGCAGACTTTGCTACCCAAGCCAGAAGGCGGACGGGTGGCAGCTTGGGAAATCATGCTTGGCACACCCGCTATCCGCAACCTGATTCGAGAGAATAAGGTACCGCAGATGTATTCAGTGATGCAGACCAGTCACGACAAGGGCATGCAGACGATGGACCAATGTTTGCTAGACCTGGTACGTCGGCGCCAGATTAGTATGGACGTTGTCAGAGAGCGTGCTTTAGACAAAAACAAAATCGACGCGATGATGCGGGAGTAAACCATGATTGAACTTGTTGATTTATTGGAACTGATTGTTCGACTGGACGCGTCGGATGTATTTGTCACCACA
Organism: Acidiferrobacterales bacterium; assembly: GCA_019633985.1. Taxonomy (GTDB): domain Bacteria; phylum Pseudomonadota; class Gammaproteobacteria; order Arenicellales; family Poriferihabitantaceae; genus VYFG01. Next base: position 16,782 of record JAHQWE010000089.1, read on the forward strand.
GGTGCCCCGGTTAGTATTAAGGTTAACGGCTCGATTCGTGCTGTGAATTCTGAAGTTTTGAATCACGATGATACCCGGGAGTTTGCTTACTCGATTATGAATGAAGAGCAGCGTCGATCTTTTGAAGAAACAAAGGAGTCGAATTTTGCTGTACACCCTCCAAAGATTGGTCGATTCCGTGTCAACGTTTTTATCCAACGGGGTAACGTAGGCGTTGTAATGCGGAAGATTAATATCAAAATTCCGACCTTTGAAGAGCTGAAGTTACCGCCGATTATGCCCAAAATTGCGATGCAAAAACGTGGGCTAGTGATCATGGTAGGGGGTACCGGCACCGGTAAAAGTACCACCCAGGCTGCGATGATTGGTCACCGTAATTCTCGCTCGCATGACCATATCATCACGATAGAAGACCCGATCGAATTTTTACACCCACACAAAAAGTCGTTGATTACCCAGCGAGAGGTGGGGATAGACACGGACTCATTTGCGACTGCGTTGAAAAACTCAATGCGCCAGGCGCCGGATGTGATTCAAATCGGTGAAATTCGAGATGCCGAGACTATGCACAATGCAATCGTATTCGCGGAAACGGGTCACCTTTGTATGGCAACACTGCACGCGAACAACACCTATCAAGCGTTGGATCGAATCATTAACTTCTTCCCGGAAGGGAGAAAATCCCAGCTGTTGATGGATTTATCCATGAACCTGCATGCGTTGGTCTCCCAACGCCTGATTCCTACCTCTGATGGTCAGGGGCGGGTAGCTGCGATTGAGGTTATGATCAATACACCATTGATTGCGGATATCATCATGCGTGGTGAAATTCACAAGATTCCGGATGTCATTGAGCGCTCCAGAGAGATCGGTTTGCAGTCTTTTGACCAGGCTTTATTTGATTTGTACTGTGCAGATATGATTACTGCTGAGGAGGCTCTGAGAAATGCAGAGTCTGAAAACAACTTGAGGCTAAAGATCAAACTTGAAGGGCCTCAGGCCGGCAAAAAGGGCGTGTCTGATATGGATACCGAGCTTCTGGCTTTTTAACCGTAGACAAAACGACTTGCACTTTTAGCTAAGGCAAAAACCGTTGAAAATCTGGCTTGTGAATAAATCAGCATAAGTCGCTAGAGTAAAAAAAAGGAAGCCATTGGCTTCCTTTTTTAATCCGACCAGCTTGGGATTTGCTGACAAATGATCTCAGAGAGTTGTGACCTCTCAGATTCCTTGAGTGGCTTTTGCTTTGAAATTCGAGACAGCAATGTCTGCAGCTTAGAACGTTGTTCCTTTTCAAGACTGTCGTAGAGGCTCGTGCTCTCGCTGTCCTCTGGATTCTCGAGATTGAAATTCCCGGCCCCCATTAAATCGTATCCCTCGCTGAGCACCAGCGCATCGCGGCGAGCATGGGTGCGACGGCAAAGATGCTGTAAATGGTTCATGGCCCTGCCGAGTAGTACCCAGGGGAAATTCGGATTGACTACGGGTCCAATGACCCATTCAGATCCCCCCAGGGGTAAACCAAGTACTCGGGTTTTAACCATTTTTTGACTGCCAAACCAAGCGCCGGCGCCGCCCACTAACGCACCGATTCCTGAGCCCAGGAACAGAGTCAGTCCGCCTGAACCCAGATCAAGCAGTGTTCCTCCGGCGGCACCACCGACAATTCCAGTGGTAACCAGTTGATCCCGCGATAGTCCGAAAATTGACCAGGTGCTCTCGGAGAAGAGATCTTCTTCCGAGAGTAAAAACTCTGATTCATCCCTCTCCAGCTGATCGTAGAGAAAAAGCTGTTCCACTTCCTTGCGATTGGACGATTCCATAGCGCTTAAAGATTGCTGGAAACGTTGCGTTTGTTGCGCTAGTGCTTCCTGGTTTTCTGGATTCCTGGTCGGCACTCTTAAACTGTAATTGCTCATAGCGACCAGCATGTCGCTGATCAAAAAACTGGCTTGTTGAATTTGGCGTTTTCTCTGTTGTCGCAAAATTGCTGCTGCTCTTTGCAGCGGTTCTCGCCAGTTTTCTGCGAGCTCAGAAAATCCCGTGAGCAACTGTATCTGACGTTCAAAGCTAGCGGCTTGCGCGTCAAAATTACGGACAATTTTGAAATATTGTCCAAGAGGTTGTTGCCACTCATCAAAGTATTCTCCGTCGCCGATTTGATTGATCAGCGCCATGCTAGGCTGGCCGGTCCATCTGAGAATCTCCATTTCAGCATCATATTCCGAGCCATATGGCGTTGAGCCATCAATGACATAGAGGATACCAGCGCCATCCAAAATAGGGGACAACAGTTGGCACTCGGCCTCAAATTTTTTATCTTCCTGGTGGGTTTCTACAAATGCTTCGACAGTGAGCCGATGATCCGATGCAGCGTTTGAGTGTTGTTGCATCCAGTCAAGTGCCGCCCGTGCACGTTGAAAACCTGGGGTGTCGATAAGTTTGTAGAGAGTGGTTCCATCAACCTGCATGGGAAACTCGCGGTTTATTACTGTGGTTCCCGATACGGGAGATATACCTACACTGGAATCTTGCGAAAGCGTGGAGACGATACTACTTTTGCCTTTGTTTGGATGACCAACAATTGCAAGCGCTGGCAGGTTTTGGTTGGTCATATCGATTCCAGGTATAGGGCAGAATCGGATAACACACCCAACGCGGTTTCCCAGGTCTCGATTTGCGCAGGGGAGACAGATTGATCAGGCAAAGGTTGCAACAAAACAATAATGGGAAGCGTGGCAGGAATATTCTTCCGGAGTAGTGCGATAAAGTCAGTGACTTCTAGGAGGGGTGGTTCCCAGGATTTTAGGGTAATGACTACTCCCTCGCATTGAACTTGCTTGGCGGCTGTTATCGTGTCTCGATCTTCGGCAGGAGATTGTCTACCACCAGCGGTAAGTCTGGAAATGGATTGGACTCCAACAGATATCAGATCAGCATCTGGCGGCGAGCAATCGGACCACTCAATAACCAGACAATCAATATCTCTCGCGGCTTGTCTGCCGAGCAGGCCAGGACGCGTCCGCTTAATTTCTGCTTCAGTTTCTTTCTGTTGCGATTCTGTAGATACCAATGGGTCAGACATTCGTGCAAGTATTTGACTGGTCCCAGGTAGTGCCAGGGTCGCTCTCACTATGGCACGGTCATACTGAATACCAGTTACCACGAGCGCGATCAACCTTGGTAGAAAGCCATAAAAAACCAAACATAGGGCTAGATAAAGCCACCAGGTGCCTAACTTATTAGCTTCCCAGCCCCCAGAACGTAGTTGGCTTTGTAATCGATAGTAGCGACTTGATTCCACCAGGCTATAGTCGGGAACGGCTGAGGGAACGATAGACTGCCAGGGAAGCGCGAGACTCTGGAAAAAATGATTGATCGTGTCAGTCTGAATATCCAATGTCGTATTCCATCCGAAGGCCAGATCCGAAATGGTGACCAAGTACAGGAGTGTGCCAAGAATTCCGATGTTGAGTGCGATTGAAAAATGTTGCGACAGGTACGCCAACATTTGTGGAAGGAAACCAATGCCTCTGCGAGGCGAAAGACCAGTGGAGTAGGTAGTGATCGCTTTTTTCCATGACGGTTGCATCCTACCCAAAACCAGGAGAATTATATTGGTCGGGTTGAGGATAGAAACTGCATCCAGAAGCTTGTCTCGCCGAAACAGCAGTAGAAGGAAAAGAATGAGCAATGCCACTAACTGAACGCCAATCAACACGATCAGAGCGATCAGCAAATTAACCGGCTGGGAACCATCATAGGCAAGAACCGACCGTGCGAGTAAATAGCCGATGGTAGCGCCGAGTACCCAACTAATCAGGATCGCATTTCGCATTGCCTTATCGACATTCTGGCCGGGCGAAACTATTTCTCCTTCCTCTCGAATGGTTGAAATCCAGGCTCGCAATCGTTTGAGATTGTTGTCCGAAGTTTTCGCGAGGTGATTTTGCTCGAGTCCAATCGCGCGATCTCTTTCTCGTAGCAGGGTGCGTTCGAGCTGACGATCGCGGTCAATCTGTGCCTTAATATCGATTAGATCGCCGAGAGGTGAAAGTTTTTGCAACGTGAGTTCTACTTAGTTTTGTTTAGAGTTTCAATTCTCGGTTTTGCTGATTGAAGGACTGTGCGAAACCTTAGCAAAGTGGGAGTTAAGACGCTGTCTTATCTGGTAAATCACAAACTTGCCAGGACACCTTGCGCTCGCCCTTACACCTCGAGACCGTATTTTACATTTTCATGGGTTTAGCCAGAAGCGATATCTAATTGACTGGGGTAAACTCCGTGATATTGTAACGTTATAACCAAAATAGTCCTCATGAAACCTATTAGAGTCGGCATCATTGGCGGTACAGGGTATACCGGTGTTGAATTGCTCAGGTTGCTCTCCAGTCATCCAAAAGTAGAGCTAAGCTGTATCACGTCACGATCTGAAGCGGGTACACCGGTCAGTGATATGTTTGCTTCGCTACGCGGGCATGTGGATTTATCCTTTAGCGATCCCTCGGAAGGGGCACTGGAAGCGTGTGATGTGGTTTTTTCTGCCACGCCAAATGGTGTTGCTATGACCCATGCGCCAACCTTACTCGAAGCGGGCGTCAAGATGATTGATCTCTCAGCAGATTTTCGTATAAAAGATATCGGCGTATGGGAGGAGTGGTATGGGCAAACGCATGGCGCACCAGATCTTGTGGCGGAAGCGGTGTATGGGCTTCCTGAGGTGAATCGAAATTCTATTTCTACGGCCAGACTTGTTGCGAACCCAGGCTGTTATCCGACTGCTGTTCAGCTCGGATTCTTGCCGTTGCTAGAAGCCGGGGTCGCTGATCTTAACGGACTCATAGCGGATGCAAAATCTGGAGTTTCCGGAGCCGGACGGACAGCCTCCGTGGGTTCAGCTTTCAGTGAGTGCAGTGATTCTTTTAAAGCATATGCAGTCCCCGGTCACAGACATCTTCCCGAAATTCAGCAAGGGCTGGCGATTGTCGCTGGAGAACCGGTGGAGCTGGTATTTACTCCCCACCTGCTACCGATGATTCGCGGTATTCACGCAACGCTTTATGTGCGCCTCAAAGACACCAGTATTGATCTGCAAGCGCTGTACGAAGATCGTTACGAAGCGGAGCGATTTGTCGATGTGATGCCAAAGGGTTCACATCCCGATACGCGAAGCGTTCGCGGGAGCAATGTCTGCAGAATTGCTGTGCATCGACCGCAGGGCGGAGATACGGCGGTCATATTAAGTGTTGAGGACAACCTGGTTAAAGGTGCAGCAGGTCAGGCAGTACAAAATATGAACATTATGTTTGGCATAGAGGAATCCCTAGGAATCGATCAAGTTGCTCTGGTGCCCTAATGGCGATTCGCTTGGTAGTCATCGGCGCAATACTTTTGGCGTTTGGCCTGGGGTATTTTTTAGCGACCCCTGATGAAAATACCACCGTCATTCTCAAACAGCAACTTACCAAGGAGGTTAATAAAAACAAGGTTTTACAGGATAATATTGATGAATTGTCTCAAACTTTGGGTTTGGTCAGAAGACAGGTCCAAACCGATAGAATAGCCTATGAAAGTTTGAAAAAAGATGTCGAACGGTCGGAGGAGCAGAGAACTGCGCTTCAAGAAAAATTCGAATCTCAGAGAGAATTACTTGAACGATTGAAGAAGAAAATCGAAACCTTATAGCGCATGATCGATCTAGACAAAGTGCGGGCAGATATCCCCGCTACGAAAAACCTTATTCATTTCAATAACGCCGGTGCCTCTCTCATGGCTGCTCCGGCTTATCGTTCGATGCTCGCCTACCAGCAATCTGAGCAAGAAATTGGCGGCTACGAAACTGCAGAGAAATACGCTGAGGAAGTCGCGGCATTTTATTCTCATGCAGCCAGTCTTATCAGAGCGAAACCACAAGAAATCGCTTTTTTTGATGGTTCTACCCGAGCCTGGCAGACTTTCTTCTACAGTTTAGCGTTGAAACCGGGGGATCGCATATTAACGAGCTATCTGGACTATGGGAGTAACTACGTTGGATACATCGATCGTGCGAAGCGGGATGGTATAGAGATAGACGTTATTGAGGGCGATTCCCAGGGTGTGCTGGATGTCACCGCATTTGAACGAGCAATTACCGATCGAACCGCATTGATATCTCTTTCTCATATTCCAACCGCAAACGGCATTATCAATCCAGCTGCGCAAATTGGCAGATTAGCGAAGCAAGCGGACATACCTTTTTTACTAGATGCCTGTCAGTCAGCGGGCCAGCTGGACCTGGATGTGACGGAACTCGGCTGCACTGCGTTGTCTGCTGCGGGTCGAAAATACCTTCGTGGGCCGCGTGGTAGCGGTTTCCTTTACGTTGATCAAGATTTTCTCTCGCAAATGCAGCCTGTGATGCTGGATCAGCACGGGGTTAATTTGCTCGGGCCCAAGCAATTTGAAATCGATAGAACCGCGCGCCGGTTTGAAAATTTTGAAGTGAGTTTTGCCTCTCGGATAGGGCTTGGCGAGGCGATGCACTATGCGACCCGCATAGGAACCAATCACATTGAGAACAGAATTACTGAACTGGGAAAATACTGCCGAGAGTCTCTACAGGACAATGCTGGCGCGGAAATTCAGGATTTAGGACCGCACCGCGGCGGTATCGTGATGTTTTCCAAACCTGGCAGAGACCCGCGGGAAATCCGAGCGCTGCTTTCACAGAATAACATCAATATCTGGATATCTGCTGGCTCTGGTAGCTTGATTGAATTTCAGAAAAGAGGCATTGAGAGCCTGGCTAGAGCCTCTGTCCATTATTTTAACACCCATGAAGAAATCGATAGAATGGTTTCGCTGGTTGCCAAAATGTAGCCTTGCAAGGGATACCGGGTATCCGTTGTTGCGTGGCTATCCACTCAGCAGCCAATCCAGCTCAGTTCGCGCACTAGATTTTTCAGACTCGCGGTCGAGAATTTCAAACTGATCAAAATCAAACAGCGAGGAATCTCCTAGCTGAGAGGGAGCGACATTACAAATTGCTCTGAAAATATTTTCGATACGGCCAGGTGTTTTAGACCATTCAGCTAGCATTTTCTTAATCTGTTGTCGTTGTAGTTGGGTTTGTGAGCCGCACAAGGTGCAGGGAATAATTGGAAATTTTTTGATCGCCGCGTAATCCTCGATATCTTTTTCTGTGCAATATGCTAGAGGGCGAATCACTATATTTTTACCATCATCGCTACGTAGCTTGGGAGGCATCGCAGAGAGTTTTCCGCCATTAAAGAGATTGAGAAACAGTGTTTCAACGATGTCATCACGATGATGGCCCAAAGCGATTTTCGTAAAGCCGTTTCTTTCCGCGTATCCGTACAGGTTCCCTCGTCTCAGTCTGGAACAAAGTCCGCACATAGTTTTCCCTTCAGGTATGACCCGCTTGACCACGCTGTAGGTGTCTTTCTCAATGATGTCAAAGGGAACCTCTATAGACCGCAAGTATTCCGGTAACACAGTCTCAGGAAACCCCGGTTGTTTTTGATCCAGATTAATCGCTACCAAGTCGAACTTAACTGGTGCTTTCTTTTGCAGCGCCCGCAGCATATCAAGCATGGTATAGGAGTCTTTTCCCCCAGACAGGCACACCATGACTCGATCACCTTGCTCGATCATGTGATAGTCTTCTATCGCCTTACCGGTGTTCCTACGAAGGCGTTTATGTAGCTTATCGAACTCCCGTTTACCCTTCGGATCCAGTTCACGCGTTGACTTGATTTCGATATCGCTTTTGTTTGATGGTTCAGAGTCTTTTCGCATGGGTGGTGTCGAAAACTCAACCTTTAAAGAAGATGTTGATGGAGCGGTTGCATGTGGCATGAGAGCGAGGTAATGAGTTTGCTTTTCAAACAGATATTAATTCTTTATTCAGAGCTGGTTCACGCAAGATAAGATAGGTTCAAGACCAGGATCGCTCCAGTCCTCCGAATCGATACCGTTAAAATGAAACTGAAAATTACGTGAGGTCTTTTCAGGAAATATCGCCGCTGAAATTTGCGGATCACCGATTTTATCCCGTGCCGCACGTTTTTAGTGAGATTTCTCAACAGAAGATGCTACCTTCCAACCTACCTCAATAGCCACAGACTGTCGAGCATGTTTTCCTTCATAAAGTGGCTGTTTCTTTCCTTGATCCTGTTGCTCGCAGTGGCAATTGCTGTTCCCGTGGCCGCCACCTTTTTGGTCGAACAAGAGACGGTAAAACACCAAATTGAAAGCTGGTTCTTAAAGAATACTGGAAGGGCGCTTAATATTGCTGGAGAGGTGGGATTTGAACCAGGTCTAGAAATCCGACTATTTGTAGAGGACGTTAAACTGCAAAACCCAAAATGGGCTGGTCGTCCTCTCGCACTCTCCGCGCGCCGAGCTGAATTAACAATCGCACTGCTACCGCTTTTTGAGCGGCAAATTGAAGTAAAAAGCTTAATGTTACAGGGAGCAGACCTTTGGGTTGAGCATCATGAACTTGAAGGCTCAAACCTGAAGCTCTTGCGAACAATGAATCAGGATAAAGAAGTGCCGCGGCCAGTCCCATCCTGGTTTGCGATTAAACGCGTGGATATTCTGGACAGCCAGATTGTTGTGCCCTCTCGCAGCGAGAAGAGAAACACGATCATTAGGTTGAAAGATGCGAGTTTAGTATCGGATAGTCTGGATAGTCCGGTGGATGTGCGGGGCGCGGGTTCAATCAATGGGTTGAATGTGGATCTCGAAGGAACAGCGAATAATCTAGGATCTGTACTATCCAGAAGTTCAACCAAAATGGATCTCTTGCTGACCACACCGGGGGGAGATAAGGTCACAGCACTAGGTGACGTTGACGATGTGCTCACCTGGCAGAAAATTGATGCACAAATTGAGTTTGATTTACCATCGGTTCCCAATCTATCCCCCTTGTTTGTTTCCCGCCCGATGGATATTCGATCGCTGTCTGGTACTGCTCGATTTCGTCAACCGGGTACAGTATCCACAATGGCGCTTGACGAAATCGCAGGAGATTTCAGTTATCTCGACATATCTTTTGTTCTTGCAGGTGATATCAAAAAGCTTTCCAGATTAGAGGGGCTTAATTTAAAAATTGCAGCCGATGAAAATATCGATTTAACGAAGTTAATGCTGCTCCAAGGGAAGGAACCTCTGGACAAACTTGATTCTGCACTCAGTATTTCCCTCACGCTAACTGGTGCCGCCAGAAAATCACGTGTCGATCTTAATCAGTTCGATTTTTCGACAGGCGATGTCGAGCTTTCTGCTTCTGGAGGGTTTGATGTTGAGAAGGGAAACTGGGATGCACCACTTCAATTGCGGATGACGATTCCAAATTTAAAGACTGCTGGAAAACGGTTTGGGAAAACACTTCCCGATGTTGGTGAGCTAAACATAGATGGCCTGCTCAGCAGGAGTGACCAGCAATTTCGAATGTCTGAAATTAAAGTGAGTAACAGCTCCACTTTAATTTCTATCGATGCCAAAGGGGCGCTGCAAAACCTGGGTAGAGAGACCGAAGGTCAGATTCAGTTTACGGGCGATGCAATATCTCCATTCTTTCGGCAGTCCTTCTTTCAACTACCTCTATTTCCCGACAGTGGAGAAATAGAGGGCAATGTGGAAGTTTCGTCTGGACAACCTAAGGTCAATATTGGTCGCACTAAGTTACAACTACCTGGAACAGAGCTTAGGGGGAAGGGCAGTATTGAAGGGTTGAAAACTGGCGAACCAATTAGATTGCTACTCGAGTCGGAGATTGAAAATTGGAGAACATTGGCAGATGCAGTTCAACAGCCATTGCCAGATATCGGGCGCGCGGTGTTCACTGCTGAGTTGTTGGGTAAAGTTGGTGAACCGCTGTCCCTGAAAAGTATTTTTGGAAAGCTTGACCATTCAGAGAACCAGGCGACGCTTGAAGGTTATTTAGAGAACCTCGGTGAGTCTATGGAAGGCGAGCTGTATTTTACTGCTTTTTTGCCGCAGCAACTGGTAGCGGAGGCGATTGAGCCGCTTGAGTTTACTGAGTCCCATCTATCAGAGAGCGTGCCTGTGCAGTTGTCAGGAAATCTGATGCGTAGTTCGCAAGAAGGCTGGTCGTTAGAAGATTTGCTTGTCGACACCCAGATTTCGGGCGCGGCGATTAATGTCAGTGGTGAGTTTTCACAATTTGCACCTGCGAAGGGGCGCATGATGGTTTCAGCGAAAGGTGAGATTGAGCCGGACAGTCTGCCGTCGCAGCTGTCGCTTCCGCCGCTTGAAAATGTGGATTTAACCTTTGAGGTGCCGATCGGGGAAGGGGGTAGTCGTATTGAACAACTTCGGGGTGTGTTTGATGGAGACGCGGGTGAAATTAGATTTAATGCGGATCGTGTAAAGTTTTCAGATGGCCTGCAGGGTTTGTTTGATATTCAGATCAACACATCGGATCTGTTGACGGCTACGAACAATCAATTTGGATTTAGAAACGAGGTGCCGTTAACTGCCGATATCGAACTTGAGCTTCGTTCTGATCGGTGGTTGGCTAGCGCGGCAATGGTTTCCGGGCAAAATGATTTTGAAGGCACGATTGCATTTAATCGGTCAACTGATCGACCGCGGTTGGAGATTGAGGGAAATAGCAAGCAACTCGATGTGGATAGCTTACTGATCCGTCCGCCCAAGGAAGAGCGTTTTTTCTCAGAGAGACCGCTGTTACCCGAGTGGATGAGTCGTTTTGACGGTTCCATTAATCTTATGGCTGAACGATTTTCAAATCACGCACTCGATCTGGATACATTGGACGCCTCCATTCGTTATGACAATCAGCAGGTGGCGGTGCGTGTTTCTGCCGACAGAGGAGAAGGTACGCTTCTCGCTAACTTTGATTTTCCTGTTGACCGGGACAGCCGTCTACAAGTGATTTCCAGCGGTTTGCCAGTAACCGCATTTCGTTCATTAATGCGGAGGGGAATTTTTCAGGGTGGGGTGGTTGATATGCATGTCAATCTCGCCGGGCCGGGAAGAACCCTCTCTGGGATATTATCTGACGGGCAGGGAGTGGTTGGGCTGGATATCAATGATTCATCTATCAAAGGAAGCGCGCTTGATAGTGTAGGTGGCGATATTTTTTCCAACTTGCTGAGAATTTTTAACCCTTTTATCAAGAAAGACAAACTCGTAAATGTTGATTGCGGTGCCATCCGGTTCGATGTCCTGAATGGTAAGGCGACCACGCGCAACGGTCTAGCAATGAAAACAGATCGTGTGACGTTACTGGGTGCCGGAGAATTGACATTAAAGAACGAGGGGTTGAAGCTTGAAATCGCGCCCAAGCCCAGAAAAGGTTTTGGAATCAGTGCATCTTCTTTCGCAAAGATGATTCGATTAGGGGGCACGTTATCAAACCCGGATGTGGAAGCTAGCGCAACCGGCTTTTTTAAATCTGGTGCTGCTATTGGCGCTGCTATTTTCAGCGGGGGGCTGTCGCTTATTGGTCAGGGTTTACTGGACCGACTCACTGCCAACGATAATGTTTGTGCATTAGCGAGGGGAGAAATTGACAAGCTTCCTGATACTTTTGACGACGTACAAAATAGATAAATACCGAATGCAGCAACCGTTACCTTTTAGTCAGGCTGCCGAAAATAATAAACACGTGATTGCGCGGGAAATACGACCTTGGCTTGCAGAATGTCGATCTGTTTTGGAGATCGGTTCTGGGACCGGCCAACATGCTGTACATTTTGCCGGACTATTCCCTCATCTTGTCTGGCAATGCGGTGATCAAATCGCATATCACGCCGGTATTACGCAGCGAATTGAATCCAGCCAGCTGCCGAACATGCCCCCGGTAATAGAACTGGAGGCGAGAACGTTTAACTGGGCCGACTTTGATTTCGATGCGGTATTCACAGCCAACACTGCGCACATCATGCCTTGGGAAGCGGTGGAGACCACCATTGACGGGGTATCCCAGGTGTTGCCTGCAAATGGCGTATTGCTCTGGTATGGACCATTCAATGAGAATCGTGAATTTACCAGTGAAAGTAATGCTGAATTTGATCGCTACCTCAAGGCGCAGGCTGGGCATATGGGAATTCGCGATCGTGGTGAAATGCAATCGCGGGCGCACCAAAATGGACTGGAGTTGGTGAGTAGTGCCCCGATGCCAGCCAATAATCAGATTTTAGTGTTTCAAAAGCGATCATAATCGCCCTCTTTAGGGGTGCGAACGCACTATATAAGTGCGTTTTTGATATCATTACGCACTAAAATGGTGCTTTATGGGTGCCCTTTCAAAGCTAACATTCTCTAACTTGTTAAAAAACAAGGGTTATCTCCATTGGCATAGTGATTGCTTGGGGTGAAGGGAAGGCCCGCGGCAATGCGCCGTGGAATCACCATTCTATTGATATCAACCCAGAATACTTGATCCTAAGAGGTAAGAAAAAAATGTCTGCAGAAGTAATGAAGTTACTCAAGGAAACAGAAGCCAAATTTGTCGATTTGCGTTTCACCGACACCAAAGGAAAAGAACAACACGTAACAATCCCTACCACAGTGGTAGACGAAGACTTATTTGAAGAAGGAAAGATGTTTGACGGTTCCTCCATTGCTGGTTGGAAGGGAATCAACGAATCAGACATGATCCTGATGCCTGATCCCGATAGCGCCGTTCTGGATCCATTCTATTTGGACGCTACCGTGAACATTCGCTGTGATGTGATCGAGCCCTCTGATATGCAGGGCTACGACCGGGATCCCAGATCTATTGCAAAACGTGCAGAGGCGTACTTGGAATCTACTGGCGTTGGTGACACAGCATATTTCGGACCGGAAAACGAATTCTTCCTGTTTGATTCTGTTCACTGGGGCAATGAAATGGGCCACGCATTCTATGAGATTGATTCATCTGAGGCGGCCTGGAACACTTCTAAGGAATACGAGGATGGTAATACCGGCCATCGACCTGGTGTGAAAGGAGGATACTTCCCGGTTGCGCCCGTAGACAGCCAGTCTGATGTTCGATCAAAGATGTGTTTGACCATGGAAGAAATGGGTGTGCCCGTTGAGGTCCATCACCATGAGGTCGGCACTGCAGGTCAGGGCGAAATCGGTGGCCTGTATAACACGCTTGTGCGCAAGGCAGACGAGGTACAGATATTTAAATATGTGGTTCACAATGTCGCTCATGCACACGGTCTGACCGCCACATTCATGCCCAAGCCGATCGTTGGCGACAACGGTAGCGGTATGCACGTGCACCAGTCCATCGCTAAAGATGGAGAAAACATTTTCGCCGGTGATCAATACGGTGGATTGAGTGAAACTGCGCTCTACTATATCGGCGGAATCTTTAAGCACGCACGTGCCATTAACGCCTTTACCAACGCCAGCACCAATAGCTACAAGCGTCTGGTTCCCGGTTTCGAAGCACCAGTACTACTTGCTTACTCTGCTCGCAACCGATCAGCGTCTTGCCGTATTCCCTACGTTTCTAACCCAAAGGGGCGACGTATTGAGATACGTTTTCCAGATTCTACCGCCAATCCTTATCTCGCTTTCTCTGCAATGCTGATGGCGGGCCTGGACGGTATCCAGAATAAGATACATCCAGGTGAGCCAGGTGACAAAGACTTATATGATTTGCCACCAGAAGAAGAAAAGCTGATTCCTACTGTAGCGCATGGATTTGATATTGCGTTGGAAGCGCTGGATGCGGATCGCGAATTTCTGCTTGCAGGCGGTGTTTTCAGCAATGAAGCCATTGACGCTTACATCGAATTGAAGATGGAAGAAGTGAATCGCATGCGTATGGCGACTCATCCTGCTGAATTCGATATGTACTACAGCGTATAAGTCGCTACTGGAGTCGCGACGGAATTATTTTTCGTCGCGACCTTCCTTTCAGATTCTGATGCCAGCTCTCGCCAAGTCCATCCCGCCGATAGACTATTCAAATATTTACGAGAATCTTCTTCACAATCAGGCTACCTGTATTGTGATGCTGGACAACCAATTCTGCGTACAGTATCTGAATGAAGCAGCGGAAAGTTTGCTGCAAACCAGCGTAAAGCGGTCAATAGGGGTTGCCCTATCCACGCTGGTGAAAGACGACGATCAATTGTTGACAGCATGTCAGAGGGCGCTCGAGCATCATTGCGAAATTCGACTACGGAATCACCTGATGCTATTGCCCGCTATTGTTCAGGAGAAAACAATCAATTGTATTGTCACGCCGTTTGAGCAAGATAGCGAGCCGCATGTGCTACTCGAGTGCCAGGAAAACGAAGCATTGGTAAAAATTACCAGGGACGAGGAGTTTATGGAAAGACAGCACTCTAACCGTGAACTTATACGAGGCATGGCCCACGAAATTAGGAACCCACTTGGCGGTATTCGTGGTGCCGCTCAACTCATGGCGGAAGAGACAGGAAGTGAGCAGTTCCTTGAATACACTAGGATCATTATTCAGGAAACGGATCGATTAACGGAACTGGTTAATCGGATGCAGGCAGATGCGAGAGTTGATCTCGATCAATCGATCAACATTCATAGCGTGATAGAAGATGTGAGGCATTTGGTTGAAGCAGAAAACAATGGACGTCTGTCGATTCAACAGGATTACGATCCGAGCTTACCCAACGTGAAGGGAAATCGAGATCTATTAGTACAAGCGCTACTCAATGTAATACGCAATGCGGTTGAAGCCGTCGACAGCGATAGCGGTGAAATTATTCTTAGAACGCGTATAGACAGATTGACATCCGATATGCCGCGAAAACAAGTGGTGAGAGTCGAAGTCCAGGACAATGGCGCAGGCGTGCCAGCAGAGCTCACTAATCGAATTTTTGACCCAATGGTTACGAGTAAACCTACGGGATCGGGGCTGGGCTTGCCGATAACCGCAGAGATCATTACCCGGTTGGACGGTGTGATGGATTTCAAAACCCGTCCTGGTAAGACGGTTTTCAGACTCTATCTTCCCGTGTTTGAACGAAACGAGGGTGTTGAAACATGATTGATACAACTGTGTGGGTGGTTGACGACGACACCTCTATTGCCTGGGTGTTGGATAAAGCCTTGTCAAAACAGGGCTATCACGTAGAGCGATTCGAAAGTGGCGAAGCGGCGTTGCTTGGATTGGATAAAAGTGGCACGCCAAAACCGGATGTGATGCTTTCTGATGTGCGTATGGCGGGGATGACTGGATTTGAATTGGCGGACAAAATTACCGAGCAGTTACCCAACCTGCCGGTGATTATTATGACTGCATTTGGTGACCTAGATAGTGCAGTCGACGCATACAAACATGGCGCGTTTGAATACCTGACCAAACCATTCGATATCAAGGAAATGACATCATTGGTGGATCGCGCGCTACAAAAGACATCCAGTCAGTCGTCAGAGAGTATTTCTTCCACACAGAGGTTGATGTTAGGCGAAAGTGCAGCGATGCAGGAGGTATTTCGCATTATCGGCAGACTTTCATCCACTGAAATGAACGTGCTCATCCGCGGTGAATCGGGAACGGGTAAAGAACTGGTTGCAGAAGCCATCTACCAGAACAGTCCGCGATCGGCTCACCCGCTGGTCGCGATAAACACTGCGGCGATTCCATCAGAATTACTGGAATCTGAATTGTTCGGTCACGAGAAGGGGGCATTTACCGGTGCGCATTCTCGTCATATCGGTCGTTTTGAACAAGCGAATAATGGCACGCTGTTTCTCGATGAAATCGGTGATATGCCCGCCGGTCTCCAAACCAGATTGCTCAGGGTGCTTTCAGAGGGGCGTTTTTATCGTGTTGGAGGCAGAGATGAGGTGAAGGTAGATGTGCGCGTTATCGCGGCCACCAATCAAAACTTAGAAGCACTTGTAGACAGCGGCCTTTTTCGTGCTGATTTGTTTCATCGCCTGAATGTCATCTCCATTCAGACCCCCGCCTTACGGGAAAGAAGTGGTGATATCCCGCTGTTGGTCAACCATTTCATGGCGCTGTCTGCGCTAGAGCCTGGTGCAGAGAAAAAGCACTGTGCGCCCGAAGTACTGCGAGCCTTGCAAAACTACGAATGGCCCGGAAACGTCAGGGAACTGGAGAATCTGGTGAAAAGATTGACCGTGCTGGCGCCAAGTCTGATGATCCAGCTCGACGATTTACCTTCGGAAGTAATGGGCGGGAAGTCGCAAAGCGAAGGGTGGGAGGAGTCGCTTGGCAGAGTCGCTACCGAACAGTTGGAGGCTGGTGAAGCGGGATTGATGCAGTCGCTTGGCGCCAAGTTTGAATCCACCCTGATCAAGGCCGCAATGGCCAAAACTGGAGGCCATAAGCAGAAAGCAGCTATTCTCCTCGGATGGGGGCGGAACACACTCACGAGAAAGCTTCAGCAGCTGAACTTACAAGACACTTAGATCGTTCTGACGGTTGATATTTCCGTAATTGTTCTATTTCTGGATTCCGAAGAAGTGCTGGACCCTGTCGCAATCCATTCATGCACTGATTGATCCATGCATCATCAGCGCAAATATTCGCTGAATCCCCTCTCATCATTGGTCTTGAAGCCAAGCGACCAGACCCCAGATACGATACACTCCTTTCTTTTATTTCTTTCACAGGATTTAGCTTCAATGCCTTGGAATCAACCTGGATCTGGCGGTGGCGACGACCGTGACCCGTGGGGTCAAAATGGTAGCCGTAATAGTGGTAACGGTGGCCGCCGAAACGGCGACCGCGATGGTCCGCCTGACATCGACGAAGTCTTGCGCGATGCGAAAAACCGAATCGACTCACTTTTTGGCGGCCGCCGCGGCGGTGGCAGCGGCGGCTCAGGATCGGGTTCCTCCAAGGGTGGCGGCGATGGCGTGAGCGCTGGCGCGATTTTGCTTCTTTTGGTCGTGGGATTAGGTGTTTGGGGGTTCAGCGGCTTTTATCAGGTCGATCAGGGTGAGCAAGCGCTGGAAATGCGGTTTGGTGCCTACTCTGAAACCAAAGACGCGGGCCTTCGCTGGCACTGGCCTTCACCTTTGGAAACGGTTGAGATCGTCAATACTCAAAATGTGAATACGGTCGAAGTAGGCTATCGTGATAGCGGCAGGGCGATCCAAACTGTGCCGAGGGAAGCGCTCATGTTGACCCAGGATGAAAACATTATTGATGTGCGATTTGCGGTGCAGTATGACATCAAGGACCCAACAAAACTCTTGTTTAATGTCAGTGAATATAACCCTCGCGATATCGCAGAGAGCGTAGTTCGTGGCGCAACCGAGAGTGCCGTCAGGGAAATCGTTGGTCGAAACACCATGGACTTCGCAATCACCGAGGGTCGTGCGCAGCTCGCTGCTGAAACTACCGTGTTATTGCAACAGATTCTCGACCGCTACGACACGGGGATCAATATTCGGTCAGTTGAAACCCAAAACGCACAGCCTCCAGAGCAGGTAAAGGACGCATTTGATGACGTAGTAAAAGCGCGAGAGGACGAAGAGAGATTGAAGAGTCTGGCGCAGGCCTATTCTAATGACATCATCCCTCGAGCGCGTGGCGCGGCTTCTCGTATTACCCAGGAAGCGGAGGCATATAAAGAATCGATCGTGGCACAAGCACAAGGTGAAAGCGCGCGTTTTGATCAAATATTAAGTGAGTACGCGAAAGCACCAGAAATCACACGAGATCGTTTGTATATCGAGTCTATGGAAGAGGTGCTGAGCCGTTCCAGTAAGATCGTCATTGATCAGCAAGGCGGTAACAGCCTCATGTATTTGCCGCTGGATCAGCTTGTTAACCGACGGAATTCCAGTGCGAATGTGGAAAGAAATACGCCGAGTTATCAGCTGCCGAGTGTGAACAATAATACCGTCAGTTCTAGCCAAGGCGTGCGGAGCACCAGTCGCAGCGTTGATCGTGGGGGGAGAAATTAAGTCATGAAGAGTTTAAGTACAGCAGTGCTGGTGGTATTGGGTATTGTCGCGGCAGTTTTGTTTTCGTCGATCTATTTCGTTGACGAGAGAGAAAAAGCGATCAAGTTCCGGTTTGGTGAAATCGTGGATTCGGAAATTGAGCCGGGCTTGCACTTTAAATGGCCATTTATCAACAACATTAAGTTTTTTGATGCGCGAGTTCAAACGATGGATTCCGATCCACAGCTCTATCTCACTGGCGAAAAGAAAAATCTGGTAGTGGATTCCTTCGTCAAATGGCGAATTCAAAATGTTAGAGAATTCTACGTCCGATTGCAGGGTAGAACATTTAACGCCCGCCAGAGGCTGGCACAACGTGTGGAAGACAGCCTTCGTCAGGAGTTTGGTAAGCGTAACGTACAGGAGGTGATTTCTGGTGACCGTGCCCAGATAATGGAAGTGGTCCGCACCGCGATGGAGGAAGAAGCCCGATCGCTGGGAATAGAGGTGATTGACGTACGTCTGAAACGAGTGGATCTAGACCCGGCAGTTAGTGAAAGTGTGTATCAGCGAATGCAGGCTGAACGACAGCGAGTCGCTAAAGAGCTACGTGCGCAGGGTGAAGAGGAAGCTGAGAAAATCAGAGCAAATGCCGATCGTCAGCGCCAGATTCTTCTTGCGAATGCAACACGCGACGCCGAGAAGGTGCGCGGTGAGGGTGATGCGACTGCTACGGCAACCTACGCGGAGGCCTATGGTCGAGATCGAGAATTTTACAACCTGTATCGTAGCTTGAATGCCTATCGCAATACGTTTAGCAATAAAGATGATTTAATGGTCATTGATCCGAGCTCCGATTTCTTCCGGTTTTTTAAAAACTCGGGGCAAAGTGAAGCGACGCCCAACGCGGGTTCTGCGATTTCTACCTTGCCCAATTGATCAGAGTTCAATAAACTCCGAGGGAAACCGCCTTAGGGCGGTTTCTTTTTGCCGTGTCAGGCAAAATGTTTCCTGCCACGGACTACTTGCTGGTGGAGTAAGTACCACCTTCCTCGTTAAACGATGCCCCACCTGTCGGTATTAAGTGCGCTATGAACTGGAATGATCTGCTTGCTGCGTTTGCGCTATATTTAGTGTTTGAAGGCATTATCCCTTTTGTTAATCCCTCGGCATTTCGGCAATTCGTACTGCAAATGACAGGTCTACCTGACGCGGCGTTGCGCCGATTTGGTCTTGCCAGTATGGCATTGGGGTTGGGTCTGCTTTATCTAGTAAGAAGTTGATACTAGAACCAGCTTTCATCTAAAGAATGTTTAAAACTAACTAAATTCATGAGTAGAAACGTCGTATTGCTCGGGACCCAATGGGGCGACGAGGGAAAAGGCAAGATTGTCGATTTGCTAACTGAAAAAGCCGACGCGGTGGTGCGCTTTCAAGGTGGTCATAATGCGGGTCACACGTTGGTGATAAACGGGCAAAAGACAGTACTACACCTAGTACCTTCCGGGGCAATGCGAGAGGGCGTTTCTTGCTTGATCGGTAATGGTGTGGTCGTCAATATTGAGCAGCTATTAAAAGAAATAGCTGGCTTGGACAAGATCGGTGTCAGTATTCGAGATCGCCTCATGGTGAGTCTGGGCTGTCCAATCATCATGCCGCATCATATTGCACTGGATATGGGCAGGGAGGCTGCTCGAGGTAAAGCAGCGATTGGTACCACTGGTCGAGGTATTGGGCCATGCTATGAAGATAAGGTCGCGCGGCGAGGGTTACGTATGGCTGATCTGCTTCAACCGGAACTCTTTGCAGAGAAATTGAAGGAGGTCATGGACTATCACAATTTTGTGTTGACCAACTATCTCAAGATGGATTCGGTAGACTATCAGCAAAGCCTCGATCAGGCGTTATCGCAAAAGGAACAGGTTGAAGATCTAATCGGTGATGTTTCAGCGGAATTGATCCGTCTGCGTGCTCAGGGCCAGTCGGCGATGTTTGAAGGTGCTCAGGGCATGCTCCTTGATGTTGATCACGGTACCTATCCGTATGTCACTTCGTCGAATACAACAGCGGCAGCAGCGGCAGTCGGAAGCGGCATTGGTCCCCTCGATCTTGATCACGTATTGGGCATTGTCAAAGCCTATACCACTCGGGTTGGTTCAGGACCTTTTCCCACAGAACTCTTCGATAAGGTGGGGCAGCGTCTGGCAGAAAGAGGGCATGAGTTTGGCGCGACTACGGGTCGGCCACGACGCTGCGGTTGGCTCGACATGGTGGCTTTGAGAAGAAGTGCTCAGGTCTGTGGTCTGAGTGCTTTGTGTGTGACTAAGCTGGATGTGATGGATGGCCTTGAAACGGTCAAAATTTGTACTGCTTATGAATTTGAAGGTCATCAGCTTTCGCTTCCGCCCTATGGCGCAGAGGCAATGGAAAAGTGCGTGCCGGTGTACGAAGAACTACCGGGGTGGAATGAATCTACCGACGGCGTGATTCAATACGATGATTTGCCGGTTAATGCACGAGCCTATCTGGACCGTATGTCCGAACTGTCGGGTCTTCCCATTGACATTATATCCACGGGTGCAGAGCGCGACCACACCATCGTACTCAAACATCCTTTCGTTTAAATCTTCGGGAAATTTTGCATAAGACCGCAACAGACTGTATGAGATGGGAAGTGATCACGATCAAAACGCAAGACGAGTGTGCTAATTGAGCGTCAACCGCTTGGCGGAGTTTTGCAATATTGATATGGATTATTTTTCACTCAGACTTTTCTTTCATCATTGTGTCGAATGTTCCTTAATTTGGTGCGCACTTTCAGTTGCACCAAATCAATCCTTATAAATTTGGAGAACCTAAAATGATTACCCTTAATAATCAGGCATTGTATCGCACGCAGTGTTACATCAATGGCCAATGGCGCGACGCGAAGGACGGCGCTCAAGTAGATGTTACGAATCCGGCAAATGGAGATGTGATCGCATCTGTTCCTAAAATGGGTGCAGAAGAAACCAAAGAAGCTATCGATGCAGCAAAGGCTGCGCAGGTAAAATGGAGAAATATGCTTGCCAAGGAAAGGGCGGTCATCCTGCGGAGATGGTTTGACCTGATGATGGAAAACCAGTCAGACCTTGCAACTCTGATGACGTTAGAGCAAGGCAAGCCCATGGCTGAGTCCATGGGAGAAATTGCCTATGCTGCCTCTTTTCTCGAATGGTTTGCGGAAGAGGCCAAGCGGGTCAATGGCGAAACGATTCCCCAGCATCAGGCTGACAAAAGACTGGTTGTGATCAAACAACCCGTGGGAGTCTGTGTTGCCATCACACCGTGGAACTTTCCATCAGCGATGATCACTCGCAAAGTGGGTCCGGCCTTGGCAGCGGGTTGTGCGGTAGTAGTAAAACCGGCTACACAAACTCCTTTATCCGCATTTGCTCTGTGCGAACTCGCGGAGCAAGCTGGCGTTCCCGCTGGAGTGATCAGTGTGATTACTGGTGCTTCTGGCGCTATTGGTGGAGAAATGACTTCGCACCCAGATGTTCGCCACCTCAGTTTTACCGGTTCTACCGAGGTTGGGCGACTGCTGATGAAACAATGCTCCGATTCAATTATTAAAGTGGCGTTGGAGCTTGGCGGAAATGCACCATTTATCGTTTTCGATGATGCAGATATTGATGCTGCTGTTGAAGGAGCGATTATGTCTAAGTATCGCAACGCTGGGCAAACCTGCGTTTGCAGCAACCGAATCTATGTTCACGATGCGGTCTATGACGAGTTCTCTGACAAGTTGTCAAAAGCAGTTGGTGCCATGAAGGTCGGTGATGGTCAGGAAGACGGTGTAGTACAAGGCCCGCTTATTGATATGGCAGCAGTGGAGAAGGTGGAAGACCATATTGCCGATGCCGTTGAGAAAGGCGCTGAGGTGAAGCTTGGTGGTCATCGACATTCTCTCGGCAGCACCTTTTTTGAGCCAACCATTTTGACTAACGTCACTTCGTCGATGAAAGTCGCCACGGAAGAAACCTTTGGTCCGCTGGCACCTCTTTTTCGTTTTACCGATGAGGAGGACGTCATTCAGCAAGCGAACGCGACCGAATTCGGCTTGGCAGCCTACTTCTACAGCAGGGATTTAGCGCGCACGTGGCGTGTTTCTGAGGGTCTGGAATACGGTATGGTTGGGATCAATACGGGCATTATCTCGAATGAAATTGCCCCGTTTGGCGGTATCAAACAGTCTGGTATCGGACGAGAGGGATCACAACACGGAATCGAAGAATATCTGGAAATGAAGTATCTCTGTGTGGGTGGGATTGCATAATATTGATTTTATTGGGTTTTATTCCAGTCTTATTGATCAATATTCAGCATCTCTCTGTCCTCGAGTGAGGGATGCTGATCAAATCCCTGGGGTAAACTCTCATGATCTACGGAAATTAGAGTTGCTTATTCGGGTAGGGCGCGATAAACAGGCGGCAAATCTCAGAATAATAATGATTTTCTATCCCTTGCTATTGCTGGTATGCACAGCTAAAATCCCCGCTGGTAAAGGGTTTGCGGCGAACGCAAGCTTGTTTATTCATTAACGAAAATAATCTGGAGACGTCCCGGCATGTCACGAGTAGCCGATAAAAATACCGCAGAAAAGCTTATTTCAGGACTCAAGCTAACTTCCATTCTTGTCGCAGCTGCCCTGGCTACAGGTTGTATCAGTGCCAAGAGCAAGCCCGCAGAAGAAGCCGAGGCGGCAGCACCTGCTCCGGCGGCACCTGCAGCTCCAGCAGCACCTGCGGCCGCAACTAACACTGATCCAGTAGCGGAAGCACTGACAAGCTGGACAGTTGTAGAAGGTAACAACCTTTGGGGAATTGCTTGTAAAGAAGAAGTTTACAATGTGCCTCAACAGTGGCCTTTGATCTATAAGGCAAACCTTGATCAAATTAAAGATGCTGATCTGATCTACCCTGGGCAAGTTCTCGTCATTCCACGAGATTCTTCGCAAGCAGATATTGATGGCGCAATTAAGCACGCGAAAACACGTGGTGCGTGGGCGGTTGGCCCGGTTGAAGATTCAGACGTTGCCTACATCAAAAGCTCTTCGTAATCAGAGCGAATGACAGAAGTAAAAACCGGCTTTTTCAGCCGGTTTTTTTTTCGTCCTGATTTTGTACTAGTGTGCATTGCCTGCTCTTTTACACGAACAGTAAGGACTTAAAATTGTAGTTTGAGCCGCTCTGACAACAAATGGTGAGACCACAGACTTCAACCCATACGTATCTGTTTTCAAATCTGTTGATTGTGGTGCAGTGAGTAACTCTCTGGAAATATGATGGCCTTGATCGCCTTGACGGCCTTAATCGATTCGTGAATTGAGTTTAATTCACTTGGTTCCGGCAGTTTTAAAGATCAAAACAACAAACGCTATCTGATTTAACGAACCATCTTACGCAATTCAAATTCGAGTATCCCTTCGGCCCCGGCTCGCTTCAGTATTGGAACGATATCTCTTACCTCACTGCGATTAATTACAGTTTCTACCGCGAGCCAATCATCTCCGTAGAGCTGATTGATGGTTGGAGCGTGCAAACTGGGTAGTTCCTTGACGACGGTATCAATCGCCGACGCCGGCACGTTCATTTTTAGTAGAACCTTTTCCCTCGCTAACAGGGCGCTGTTGAGTAACAGGGCAATATTGTCAATTTTTTGCTTCTTCCACGGGTTATTTAGCGCGTCCTTGTTCGCCACAATTACGGTGTGGGTGTGCAATAGATCACAAACGATACGCAGACCATGGGCACGAATGGTGCTTCCCGTTTCCGTGATCTCTACCGCAGCGTCGGCAAGTCCTTCCACCACTTTGGCTTCGGTTGCGCCCCAGGAAAACTGCACTTCCGCATTAATGCCACGCTCTTGAAGGTAGCGCTGCGTAAAGCCCATCAGTTCCGTCGAAACAATCTTACCTTCAAGATCTTCTACTGATTGTATCGCGGAGTCGTCTTTGACGATTAGTACCCAGCGACAAGGTTGATCAGACGCCTTGGAATACACCAGATCGCTGATCACTGCTACATCAGCGCCTGTTTCGGCAATCCAGTCCTGACCTGTGAGGCCGACGTCCAACGTACCGTTGGCGACATATGGCCCCATTTCCTGAGAACGAACCAGCGAACAATTTATCTCACGATCATTAATAGAAGGGAAGTAGTTACGCGAACGGGTATTAATATCCCATCCCGCTTGAGAAAAGAGCTCTAGAGTTGCTTTTTCCAGGCTCCCTTTCGGGATACCTAGTTTCAGAATATTGGACATTTGCGTGGTTCAGAAATTTGAGGCGCGATTATATACCGATAGATCAAATTTGCACCTTGTCGCAGAAACAGGCCAGAACTGTTTAGGTGACGAGTGCTTGCTCGGATTTAGTAGCTATCCTGTCAGACGTAATGCGTCATTTTGTATCAGGAGTTCGAGCGAGCGCTTACTCGAACTCCTGTTTTTGAGGGATTGGCGAATTACAGGTTGGAAACGATCGTTTCCACACTCTCCTTGGCGTCTCCAAATAGCATGCGCGTGTTCTCTTTGAAGAACAAGGGGTTTTCCACTCCGGCGTATCCGCTTGCCATACTGCGCTTCATTACGATGACATTCTTCGCATTCCAGACTTCCAGCACGGGCATCCCCGCGATCGGGCTGTCGGGTTCATCAATAGCCGATGGATTTACTATGTCGTTAGCACCAATCACCATTACGACATCGGTATTACCCAGATCATCATTAATTTCATCCATTTCTAAGACGATGTCATACGGCACCTTTGCTTCAGCCAACAACACATTCATATGTCCGGGCATTCGACCCGCGACGGGGTGAATCGCGAATTTGACGTCGACATTTTTATCGCGAAGCTTTTTAGTGAGTTCCGAGACAAGATGCTGGGCATGGGCAACGGCCATACCGTATCCGGGAACAATCACGAGTGAATCACTGTCGCCGAGTAGTTCCGCGGTTTCCTGCGCAGAGATAGAGGTAACTTCGCCTTGTTCGCTAGCTCCACTCGCTCCGCCACCGCCGGAAGAAGTACCAAACCCACCCATAATGACACTGAGGAATTTGCGATTCATTGCACGGCACATGATGTAAGACAGGATAGCGCCGCTTGAGCCGACCAGTGCGCCCACAACGATCAATAGATCATTAGATAACATGAATCCGGTCGCAGCCGCAGCCCAACCGGAGTAGCTATTCAGCATGGAGATCACCACCGGCATATCCGCACCACCGATAGCCATTACCATATGCACGCCAAATGCCAGAGCCAGTAAGGTCATCAGAATCAGCGGAAGCATACCGCTGGAAGTGGAATCAGCGTCGATAAAAATCTTGCCGAGGATAATGCAGGCAATGAGAATGCCTAGGTTGAGGAAGTGGCGCGCCGGCAGGGTCAGCGGTTTACTCCCTATAGAGCCATTTAACTTACCGTAGGCGACAACCGAGCCAGTAAAGGTCACCGCACCGATTAAGATACCAAGGTAAATTTCAACGTCGTGAATGGTCTTTTCGACACCGACAAAATGCGATGCCGGATCAACATAAGTGGCAAAACCCACCAGCGTTGCGGCGAGTCCTACAAAACTATGTAGGATCGCGACCAATTCCGGCATCGCGGTCATTTCCACTCGGGAAGCGAAATAGGCACCAATCGCACCACCAAAGGCTACCGGAATTAAGATTAGGAAATAATTACTGACCTGATCGCTGAGGAGGGTGGCGATAATGGCAATCGCCATACCGACCATGCCGTAGATATTGCCACGACGCGCTGTTTCCTGATTACTAAGCCCGCCCAGACTTAGAATAAACAGGATGCTGGAAATAATATAGGCGGAAATAATAAAACCGTTACTCATGATATTTATGTTTGTATATTTACTGCCAATTATTTCTGAAACATCTTCAACATACGCTGGGTTACCAAGAACCCACCAGCTATGTTGATCGATGCCAGCGCCACTGCAAGTACCGCCAGTATGACACCCACCGTACTTCCGGAGCCCACTTGAAGCAGAGCGCCGATCACAATGATGCCACTAATCGCATTGGTCACACTCATTAGCGGGGTATGCAGAGCAGGAGTGACATTCCAGATCACCTGGAAACCGACAAAACACGCCAACACAAACACAATGAAATGATTCATAAAGGAGGCTGGTGCTACCGAACCAGCCGCTAGAATCGCGATGCCGCCGACAGCCATGGCAATGATAGTTCCCCAGGGTGAATTCGTCTTTTCCTCAACCGGCACCGCAGGAGCGGGTTTCGGTTTTGCCGGGGCCGCGGAGAGCTTTACTGGTGGAGGTGGCCAGGTGACAGTGCCATCATGAACTACGGTTGCGCTCCGGATCACCTCATCTTCCATGTTCATGACGATCTCGCCATCTTTCTCTGGGGTCAGCTCTGTCAACAGATGGCGCAGGTTAGTCGCGTAAAGCTGACTAGACTGTGTAGCCATCTTACTGGGAAAATCGGTATAGCCCACAATCGTCACGCCATGGTGTTTGACGACTTCACCGGGCGACGTTTGTTCACAGTTGCCGCCTTGTTCTGCTGCCAGGTCAACAATCACGCTGCCTGGTTTCATAGCTTCCACCATTTCCGTGGTAATCAGATTAGGTGCAGGTTTGCCTGGAATTAATGCGGTGGTGATGATGATATCAACTTCACGCGCTTGTTCCAGGAACAACGCCATTTCCGCATCGATAAACTCTTTGCTCATGGTTTTCGCGTAGCCACCTTCACCACTACCATCCTCCTCAAATTCGAGTTCGAGGAATTCCGCGCTCATACTCTCAATCTGTTCTTTTACCTCCGGCCGAGTATCAAAAGCACGCACAATCGCGCCCAGGCTGACCGCGGCTCCAATGGCAGCGAGACCAGCAACTCCTGCCCCGATAACCATCACCTTTGCTGGCGGGACTTTGCCTGCGGCGGTGATCTGGCCGGTAAAGAATCTGCCAAAGTGCTGACCTGCTTCGATTACCGCTCTATAACCAGCGATATTGGCCATCGACGAGAGCGCATCCATTTTTTGCGCTCTGGAAATACGGGGAACTGCCTCCACCGCCAATGCAGAAGCCTTGTTGGCGGCAATGTTCTCCAGCAGTTCCGCATTTTGACCAGGAGCCATAAAGCTGATCAGAGTTTTACCCTCAGTGAGCAGCGATGTTTCGTTAACACCCAGTCCAGGATGGGGTTGTGGGGCGCGTACCTTCAGAATCATTTCAGACTGATGCCATAAAGCATCGGGTGTTTCTATTAAGGTAGCGCCGGCTTCAGCGTAAGCCTCATCGGTATAACCAGCGGCAGTTCCGGCCCCTGCTTCAATGGCTATTTCGTGACCCAGTTTGATTAATTTACCTGTTTCTTCAGGTGTACAGGCGACCCGATTCTCGTTCTCCTGAACTTCTCTAGGGATTCCGATTTTCATGGTTTTTAGTTGACAAAAGTTAAAAAATTGATCGGCAATGCAGATTCAATGATTCGTTATAGATGGTTCAAGTTTTGTTATTGAATATGTCTCACATTGCGAAACCAAGAAACTGATTGTCCAGGCAGAACTCTTGATTATGGATACTTGGACAATCGCAATTTGCGACGGATAAGTCAATGCACCTCCCCATGATTTCAAATAGATATCCCATAGAGGGTGTAGGCGTGAAATAATCGCGGTATGGATAAAAAGAAAAATTCCCGGGTTGCGGGAGCCGAAAAATCGTCGGCCCACCAATCATCGGGGTTCCGCGCTGCGGATGAATCGGGTATTCCGGTACCTTCCCGCCTGATGCTGATCGAATTTTTAACTGAGATTGGCGAGCCTGTGACCTTCCAGGCTATTTGTCGACACTTTCAACTGAAAGGTAAAGAGGCTAAGCAATCGCTCAACGGTCGTTTGGAAAGGCTGCAAAATCAGGGTGTGATTATTGTGGATCGCCGCAAGAGATTCGCTCTTCCTGACAAAATGGGAGCCTTTGTTGGTCGAGTGATCGGTCATGCCAACGGTTTTGGATTTGTTCGCCCGGATAAGGGCGGTGAAGACCTCTACCTGCACCATCGGCAAATGCGCAAAGTGCTACACGGAGACCGAGTAGTCGCTAAACTCAAAAGTGTCGATGCCAGGGGGCGCTCTGAAGGCGTGATCGTAGAGGTGATTGTTGACCTCGAGCGGGAAATTGTCGGTCACTTCCATCAGGAAAGCGGCGTTGGCTTTGTGGAGCCGGATGACGGCAGGTTCGCCAGGGATATCGCAGTTCCCGCCGAGCATTTTGGCGGTGCGCAAAATGGCGACATAGTGGTGGTGAAACTCCTTCGACACCCGGTTCAACATCAACACGCGGTGGGTCGTATCAGTCATATCATGGGCAACGAACTCGCACCGGGAATGGAAACGGATATTGCTATTCGAAAGCATGAAATACCCTGCGACTGGCCTGAGGAAGTCGAACATCAGCTAGAAAAGGACCGTAAGAAGTTTCGTGATGCCAAGCTTGAAAAGGGTAGAGTAGATATTCGTGATTTACCCCTGGTTACCATCGATGGGGAAGATGCCAGAGACTTTGATGACGCGGTGTATTGTCAATCGAACCGGAAAGGTTGGAGGCTGGTCGTCGCGATTGCGGATGTCAGCCACTATGTAAAGGTTAACAGCCCGATGGACAACGAAGCCTACCATCGAGGAAATTCAGTCTACTTTCCCAATCGAGTGGTACCGATGCTACCGGAGCTGCTTTCTAACGGGATATGCTCGCTGAACCCAGAAGAGGATCGATGTTGCATGGTTTGTGATATGCAGATCGATAAAAAAGGGCAAGTCACTAGTTATCGGTTTTACCCAGGTCTAATGCATTCGAAAGCGAGGTTGACCTATACCGTGGTTGCGAAAATCGTTGATGATCGTGATCAGAAAGCGCGTAAAAAGTGGGCTCACGTTGTCAATGAGCTGGAGGAGCTCTATGCTTTGTATCAGGCAATGGATCGTCAACGTGACGATCGGGGCACGATCAATTTTCGGTTTCCCGAGCCTTTTATTCACTTTGACGAGCAGCAGCGAATTGATCAGATCACGGTACGTGAGAGAAATGTCGCGCACAAGCTGATAGAAGAATGCATGTTAGCGGCGAACGTTTGCGCTGGGGAGTTGATACAGGAAGCATTTGGTGAACTTGGTCTTTATAGAAACCATGCCGGGCCCGATGGCGAAAAACTGGAAGACCTGCAGGCTTTTTTAAAAAGCATCGGCCTACATTTGCGCGGCGACGACAATCCCAATGCCGGTGACTATGCGTTACTGCTTGAGCAAGCCAGTAAGCGGCCTGAAATATTTGGTGTCGTGCAAACCGTCTTGTTACGCAGTCTCAGCCAGGCGCAATACAGCCCGGAGTTGCTGGGGCATTTTGCGCTGAGCTTTCCTGTCTACACCCACTTTACTTCCCCCATCAGACGGTATCCAGACCTCGTTGTGCATCGATTGATTCGTAATCACCTGGATAGTAAAAACCGCAAAATCGCACCGTTTGATGCAAGCGTCGCCGAAGTTGGTGAGAACTGTTCTTTTACCGAGCGGCGGGCCGAGGATGCAACCCGTGATGTTGTCTCCTGGCTGAAAGCGGAATTTATGCAGGACAAAATTGGTGAAGAGTTTGATGGGATTATTTCAGGTGTTAAAGAATTTGGTATCTTTGTCACGCTGGATCATGTATTTGTAGACGGTCTGGTACATGTTACCGGTCTCGGAAAGGATTACTTTCATTTCGATCCGCAAAATTTCCAGCTTGTCGGAGAGCGAAACGGTCGCCGTTTTCGACTTGGCGACAAGGCTCGGGTTGTGGTTGCCAAGGTAGATCTGGATTTGGCTCGTATTGACTTTGACCTTGCCGATGGCATGCGGGCGGAAAGCAAAGGACGAATAAAAGAGCGCCGGAAAGCAGCGCTGTCTGCACTAAAGGCGGACGAGATTGACGATCAGAAACAAACAGCTAAGGGTAGAAAATCTCGGTCGAGTAAAAAAAGCAAGATTTCAAAGTCGTCGAAGAAAAAGGGTTCGAAGAAACGTGGCACCAAGAAAAAACAAACCAAACGCAAAGCCAAGACCGAAAAAAAATCGACTGGGAAAGGTCAGAAAAAAACCAAGGTCAACGGGCGGTAGAGAGGCAGCCAATTCTTCTCCTTTGACCGAGACAGGTTTCGCAGTTCCTGGATCAAAGGCTGAAAAGATATATGGTTTCCACGCGATAGAGTCTGCACTGGATCGTCGCGGAGAGGATGTATTGCGTGTTTGGTTTGATGAGTCGAGATTGGATCAGCGTTGTGAACAGCTTCTATTGCTCGCAAAAAACAAAAACGTCTCCACCCACGCTTCACTCCGAATAGATCTGGATGAGCTGGCGAATGGCATCCGCCATCAAGGGGTGATCGCCCTGGTTAAGCCCGCCAGACCAAGGCATCTGGAAGAACTGATTGAGCTGCTGGATGAGCTTGATGAGAAGCAACAATCACCGTTGCTGCTTGTTCTCGATCAGATACAGGATCCGCATAATCTGGGCGCCTGCCTGCGTTCTGCTGATGGCGCTGGAGTCCATGCTGTGGTGGTACCGAAAGATGGATCCGCTCCGGTGACTGAGGTCGTTAGACGCGTTGCCGCCGGGGCGGCCGACCGTGTACCCTTGTTCTCTGTTACCAACCTTGCACGTTTAATAGACGCACTGAAGGACCGAGGCATCTGGATGATAGGAACCGCGGATGAGGCGGACGACTCCCTGTACGACACGCCATTAACCGGGCCGATGGCCGTTGTGATGGGTGCAGAGGGAAAAGGACTGCGGCGCTTGACTCGCGAGCGCTGTGATGTGCTGGTGAGTATTCCGATGGCTGGAGAGGTGTCGAGTTTAAATGTATCCGTTGCCACCGGCGTGATATTGTTTGAAGCGGTGCGACAGCGACATCAAACAGCATCCTAATTCATACTGACTTATTCTTACTGAACATGTCTGAAACTAAAGACCTACAACCACAGGAAAAACTGAGTGGCCTGGAATTGCTGCAACAGATCGTCGATGGTGAGCGCCCACATCCAACTATCGCGGGTGTCATCAATATGCGCTTTGAGCAAATTGAAAAGGGCAGGGTGCTTTTTTCAGCGATGGCTGATGATCGACATATCAATCCAATGGATGGTGTTCATGGTGGTTTTTGCGCTACCTTGCTCGATTCTGTCACCGGTTGTGCGGTACATTCCGCGCTGGAAGCGGGTGTTCCATTTGGCACGATTGAACTCAATGTTAAAATGATGCGGCCCGTTCCCAAAGGCCAGCGTCTCATTGCAGAGGGGAAATTGATTAACCTTTCTCGTTCTCTTGGTGTGTCAGAGGGTACGGTCAAAGATGAGGCAGGTAAGCTTTACGCACATGCCACCTCGACCTGCATGTTAATCAGATCGAAATCGACCCCATGAGTGACATTCATATCCTGTCAGTGGCAGTCAGGGTAGCAAAAGTTCCGCTACCAGAACCACATCGAACCGCATCCGCCGTGATCAGCGAATCGCCGTTAGTGTTGATCGATGTCACTGCCAGCGACGGTACTGTTGGACATGGTTTGCTGTTTACCTATACTCCAGCCGCACTCGGACCAACTGCGCAGCTAGTAGAAAATATCGCGCCTCTGCTTGAAAATCAGTCGCTGGCGCCAAAACAACTATCTCTTGAACTCGCGGCGAAGTTTCGGTTGCTGGGTACACAGGGGATTGTTGGCATGGCATTGGCGGGTATTGATATGGCGCTTTGGGACTGCCTGGCACGATGTCACCATTTATCGCTGGTCACGCTGTTGGGCGGAAACAGTAAAGCCGTCAAACCTTATGGGGCAGTCGGTTTTGATGGCATAAAGGGAAGCGCGCGAGCGGCAGAAAATCTGGCTAAACAAGGTTTTCTCGGGGTGAAAGCGAAAATTGGTTACCCCACACTAAGCGAGGATCTCGAAACCATTCGCGCGATGCGATCGGCGGTGGGCGATGATTTTGCCATTATGGTGGATTACAACCAGTCGTTGGATCCTGCTGAGGCTTTGAGACGACTATGCCATCTTGACGACGAAGGTCTGACCTGGATAGAAGAGCCGATAAAGGCAATCGACTACAGTAGTTACAAAAAGCTGGCAGCAGCGTTTAACACACCCATTCAGTGTGGCGAGAACTGGTGGGGCATCGCGGATATGCAACATTCATTATGTGCAGAGGCATCTAATTTGGTGATGCCCGACGTAATGAAAATCGGTGGGGTAACCGGCTGGCTGGAAGCCGCTGCACTCGCAGCAGCGCACAATATTCCAATGTCAAATCATTTGTGGCCGGAACTGAGCGCACGACTAATGAGTGTCACCCCTACCGCTCACTGGCTGGAGTATTCCGACTGGTGGAATCCGATTTTGCAGGAACCTCTACAGATTGAGAGGGGCTATACCGTCATGGATCATCGGCTGGGTTCGGGCATAGAGTGGGATGAAGAGGTAATTTGCAAATATGTTTGCTGATAGTACGTCGGAAAGATGTGATCAACTTGGCACGGGAAATTTCGCGATGCAAGATAGGGCTAGTCAAACGCAGCAGTAAGTTGTTTGGTCGAACGAAAAAATACAGCAGGGAAGAGGAGCGAAGGAAAGGGAATGTGGGTCCAATCTCAAAAAATGATCAGTAGTTTTATTCGTATTCATTCTCCCTGCGACAACGGAGAAATTTGCTGACCACGAATCGTTTTATTGTCTAGTCACAACATGTTATTTGTTCGTGCCAAAATTTTGTGTGAGGCAACTGAAGATCCATTCGATGCATCCCTGACTCGAGTATGAAATTAAGTATCCGGTTCTGGATATAATTCACTTAACCGAACTGATCGACCATTGCTTTGCATCAGTCTCACATGTTTTCTCTGTAGTTTTCTCGGTTCCGCGACGCCGCAGGAATGCGAAATAATTTCCACGGCGTGGGTGATTTGATTGACATAGTTGGCAACCTTTACTGCCTTGTCCGCGGGGTTTAGCCCGCGTTGCAGTCGTTTGTCATGGGTTGTGATTCCGGTAGGGCAGGTATTCTTGTCACATCTTAAAGACTGGATGCATCCGAGAGCGAACATAAAACCTCTTGCCGACTGTACGGTATCTGCACCAGTACACAATGCCCATGCTACACCAGCCGGATTCACCAACTTACCAGAGGTAACAACTTTGATACGTTCTCTTAAGCCATATTGAATCAAGCTGTTTATTACCAGAGGCAGTGATTCTTTGATGGGCAACCCTACATGGTCCATTAACGTCATCGGCGCGGCACCAGTACCACCATCGCCGCTATCTATCGTGATGAAGTCGGGGGCCCATTCCATTCCCCGCCGATTAATTTCTGTGAAGCACTCATGGAGCCACCCCATGCCGCCAATCACCGCCTTGATGCCCACGGGTTTGCCGCTGACTTCGCGTACATGCTTGATCATCATTAGCAGATCATCAACGTTACCGACATCGAGGTGACGATTGGGAGAAATGGATGATTGACCCATGGGTATTCCGCGGATTTCAGCAATTTCTTTAGTGACCTTGGTCGCAGGAAGTATGCCGCCTTTACCTGGTTTTGCACCTTGCGATAGTTTGATTTCGACCATTTTTACCTGATCATGATCGGTGACATTTCTCAACTTTGCGTCATCAAGCTTGCCATCTGCGTCCCGGATTCCATACTTTGCGGTACCAAACTGAAATACCACATCAGCGCCACCTTCCAGGTGATACGGCGATAATCCGCCTTCGCCGGTGTTAATCCAACAGCCTGCTTCCCGAGCTCCCTTGGACAGAGCGATTACCGCAGGTTTGGAAATCGCCCCGAAACTCATCGCCGATATGTTGATAATGGCATTAGTGACATAAGGGTGTTTGCAATAACCATCGCCAAATGTCACCGCGGCAGGTGATTGATGTTGCTCGTCAAGTAGGGGAAATGCTGCATTTTCAAATATCAGAGTGCCGACCGGATCTAGGCTACGGGTTGAACCGAATGCAATGGTGGTGCTTTTGTCTTTACTCGCGCGCTCAATCCATTGGCGTTCTGCCCGATTAAATGGCATTTCTTCGCGATCCATCGCGAAGAAGTACTGCCTGAAGAATTCTCCAAGTGTGCTGAAAATATAGCGGAAGTGTCCGATGACCGGATAGTTTCGCAGCACTGCATCTTTGGTCTGGGTAACGTCGCGAACATAAACAATAATAATTAGCAGAACCACCAGCCCTACCACGAGTAAGAAAATATCGGAGAGCGCTGATATCCAGGGCGACATCGTCATAGTGGGAAGATCTTCAGAAAATTAAAACTGCAGATTATGCCTAGCGTAGGGATTTGCCTCCAGTGCAAATCTCCATGCGTAACCGAATCGAATGGTCGACTAAAGTGACGTAGTGTAACCAGCTAGGCTAACTGTTAAAAAAGTCTTTGAATTTGCCATACCCTTCTTTTTCAAGATCATCTTTGGCTACAAAACGCAATGCAGCAGAGTTCAAACAATAGCGTAAACCGGTGGGTGCAGGTCCATCTTTAAACACGTGCCCAAGATGCGAATCCGCATTTTTACTCCTGACCTCTGTTCGAGGAAGTCCTAACTTGAAGTCGAGAGAGGTTTTGATAAAGTTTTTGTTGATCGGCTGGGTAAAACTTGGCCAGCCTGTACCCGATCGATATTTATCTTGGGATGAAAAAAGCGGCTCCCCGCTCACAATATCGACATAGATCCCTTCTTCTTTGTTGTTCCAATAGGCGTTATTAAACGGGCGTTCGGTTCCATCAAGTTGTGTCACCTGATACTGGATTTTGGTTAATCGTTGACGAAGTTCCTCATCGCTTGGTTTTTGGTAGGCTGAGCTCGATTTGGTTCTATCAGGTTTTGTTACCGCAGCTGAAGTTTCGTCTTGGTATTTTTTGTGTAACTCTTCACCCCATACTTTCTCCAGGAACTGGTCACGCCCAGAACCGTGACGATAAACTTTATACTGAAAAGGGCTCTTTTTATAGTAATCCTGGTGGTAACTCTCTGCTTCCCAAAACTGACCGAGCGGCAGCAGTTCCACGGCGAGTGGTTTGCTGAAGCGCTTGGACTGCTTAAGTTTCTTGAGGGAGCTTTCCGCGGCAGTCTTTTGCTCATCATCGTGATAGAAGATCGCAGGGCGGTACATGCTGCCACGGTCAACAAACTGACCATCGGGATCCGTAGGATCGATCTCACGCCAAAATTGATGGAGCAGTCCTTCATAAGAGATCACCGTCGGGTCGTAATGAATCTGGACGGTTTCTGTATGACCGGTGTTGCCGGCGCCAACGTCATGATAGGTTGGGTTCTCCGTATTACCACCCGCATAACCTGACACAGCTTTTTTAACACCCGGTATTTTCTCAAAAGTGGATTCGATACACCAAAAGCATCCCCCGGCAAGTGTGGCAATTTCCAATTCACCCATCGCGTCCGCATTGTCTGCAGGGGTAGCTTCTTCGTTGGTACTGGTGGATATAGGATCTACACCCACAAAAAAAATCACCGCCGAGCAAATGCCCAGCACGGCAACGACTTTGAGAACTGTCGATTTCATTCCTAAATTCGTAATGACCAGATAGAGAGTATGCGAGATGGACTATCAATACAGAGTGAAGTTCAACAGGATGCCGGAATATCCAGGACCATGATGACGTCGAAAACCGATTGTTGCCAGCGGAATGAAATCCTGTGATAGTCACCTATTAGTGATTTCACCAGTTTTTAAACGAGGCGGCACAAATGACAACACTAAGCGTAAATCTAAATAAAATTGCGCTGCTTAGAAATTCCAGGGGCAGAGATTACCCCAATGTTCTGCATTACGCGGAAAAAATGCTGAACCTGGGAGTAAAAGGTATAACCGTTCATCCGCGACAGGATGAGCGGCATATCACACGAAAAGATACGATTGATCTTGCGGCGATGCTCGCACCGATTGATGGTGTGGAATTGAATGTGGAGGGCTATCCATCAGAAGATTTTTTGCAGCTGATTGAGAAAACTCAGCCAGATCAGTGCACCTTGGTACCTGATGCGACAGATCAACTCACTTCCGACCATGGATGGCAGGTCGCGCAAAGCCAGTCTATTCTGGAACCGGCGCTGGTTAGAATTCAGAATGCCGGTGCACGGGCCGCTTTGTTTTTGGATCCCGATGTGGCTCAAGTAAAGGCGGTTGCGAATTCGGGTTACGATCGAATTGAACTGTATACCGAAGCTTATGCGGAAAGTTTTGGCCACGCAGAACAACAGAGGGTGCTGGAGCGCTATATTCAAGCCAAGGACGCGGCGGTGACTTCTGGTCTCGGTGTCAATGCAGGACACGACCTCGACCTGAAAAATTTAGCGGTTTTCCTAGCTATTGGTGACATCCTGGAGGTTTCCATCGGGCATGCACTGACCATTGAAAGTATCGATCAGGGTATTGAACAAGTGGTCAATCGCTATCTGCAAATCTGCAACTCGGCCCCCTGAGGAACCGTGTCGGACCATGCAAGACCAATAACGGTGACTTCAACTCCAACATCAAGAGGGTTCGATAATCAGCGCCGCTGCTACTGATCGAGCGTCGGCGAGAAGGATGTTATAGGTGCGGCAAGCTGCAGCGGTGTCCATCACTTCTAGGCCCATCTGCTTTTCTACGATAGGACGGGTGAGGGTAGGATCAGGAAATCGAATCGAATTCCCTGTACCGAGCAGAATTACCTCTGTGTTCAGATTCGACAATTGTAAATAGTCAGATTCGGTCAGGCTTTCGAGATTCGTCACCTCCCAAATTTCAACACCGGCAGGGGACAAGATCAAACTCGAAGTGTATTTTTGTTCTCCAATGAGAATTTTGAACTGCCCCTCAGAACCGACTAAACCCTTAATTAAAGTGCGTTCGGCTGATTTATCTAAATTGAGCTGCATACCGTCGATTTTACGTCTATTGGAGGCTGAAGATAGTGTTGTTTTAACCCAGAATATTCAAGGGTAGTGGGATTTGGGGCCATCTCTAGATTTATGTCACACGGTTCCTGTATAACCCGCTATTCCACAATCTTTTTATCTCTGAGAGAAGCAAATTGAAAGTAGTTAATGTTGGTCTAATCGGGCTAGGCACCGTCGGCACAGGAACCTTACGAATTCTACAGCGCAATGCCCAGGAGATCACCGGTCGAACCGGGCGTGACATTCGGGTGACAAGGGTCGCAGTTAGTGACATTAACAAGCCGCGCGATGCGAATCTTGAGGGCATTACGCTCTCTACAGATCCTTTGGACATCGCGCACGATCCAGAAATAGATATTGTAGTGGAAATGGTAGGTGGTGACTCAGTGGCGAAAGACGCCGTGCTCGCGGCGATTCAGCATGGCAAACACATCGTTACGGCGAACAAGGCGCTCATTGCTACCCATGGAAACGAGATTTTTACGGCGGCGGAGAAGCAACAAGTGTCGGTCGCTTTCGAAGCTGCGGTAGCCGGCGGCATTCCGGTTATCAAAGCAATTCGTGAAGGTCTGGCTGCCAATCGAATTGAATGGCTGGCTGGAATTATTAATGGAACATGTAACTATATCTTGACCAGAATGGAGCAGGACGGTTTGGATTTTTCCAACGTCTTGGCCGACGCGCAAGCGCTGGGCTATGCAGAAGCAGACCCAGAGTTTGATATCGAAGGCATCGACGCCGCCCACAAGCTGACTATTCTCGCCTCTATTGCGTTTGGTATACCTCTGCAGTTTGAAAAGCTGCATGTTGAGGGAATAACCAGTATTACCATTGAAGATATTAGGTTCGCAGCTGAACTGGGGTTCAGGATCAAACATCTGGGAATCGCCAGGAGGTCCGAATCGGGGATTGAACTACGTGTGCATCCCGCAATGGTGCCCGCGGATCGTTTGATAGCCAGCGTCAATGGCGTCATGAATGCAACCCTGGTGCAATCAGATGCAGTCGGTCCAACGTTGTACTATGGGGCGGGAGCGGGTGCTGAACCAACCGGATCTGCGGTGGTCGCAGATATTGTAGATGTTGTGCGGACGCTCGACGCCGATAGCGGCAGTCGTGTGCCCCATCTGGCCTTTGGTACAGGTACTATGCCCGAGCAGACGATTGTACCCATGGGGCAAATTGAAACCGCATACTATCTGCGTATGAAGGTGATCAACCGGCCAGGCGTGCTGGCTGCTATTACACGTATCTTTGGAGACAGTGACATCAGTATTGCCACCATTTTGCAAAAAGGTCATGGTGACAACAACTCCGAAGTCACCATAATTATGCTTACGCAGCAGGCGCGCGAGAGCAATCTTGAACAGGCGGTAGCGCATGTACGTGAGCTTGACAGTGTCACCAGTGACATACAGTCGATTCGGTTGGAGAATCTGGCCTAGCCACCTTACAATGTGGACGGGCGATAACGTCCAACTACACCATATTTAAGAGTAATCTCCCGGGCTTATGCGATCCACCCAAAATGTCAACTGCAGAGTTTTGAAGAGTCGAATTCGGACGCGTGCAGAAATGGTGTCTGTGGTTATTGCCACGGCTGTGGCATGGTTCGCGCTCGTTAACCCGGTTTGGTCCCAAGAAGCCCAAGACGGTGGATTGGTAGATTTGTCTTTTCAACAGGATTTGCTCTACTACGCGCGACAAATTGCTGCCCCAGGCAGCACTCCGGCATTTGCGTTTGATAACCCGGATTCAAATTCAGACGCAGACATCTCGACCCAGCGGCTAGATCAGCTTGTTACTGAGCTAAATGATACCCGTTCTCAAGTCCTCTTAGCGCAAAACACTACTGCACCGAATGCCGAGCAGGAAGAGTTTGCGGTTCAGGAAGGGGAAGATGGGGATGACGTCATTACCCTGAATTTTCAGGGCGCGGATATTAATGCACTGATTAGCCTGGTTTCTCAGGTGACCGAAAAAAGCTTTATCGTAGACCCACGGGTGAAAGGCAAGGTGACATTGGTTTCGGGTTCAGGATTACCCGCTGACGAGCTGTATGACATCTTTCTGTCAGTACTCGAAGTCAGTAATTTCGCCGCAGTACCGAGTGGAAATGTGGTCAAGATTCTGCCAAAGAATCTGATCAAGCAACATCCGACGCCGACGACCGACGAGCCTGGGCTGAACGACGAACAAATTACCCATATTGTGACATTGGAACATGCGTCGGTGAATGAACTGCTGCCCATTCTGAGGCCGCTGCTGCCGCCGACAGATCATATTGCGCCTCATGCTGGCAGTAACACGCTCATATTGACCGGAACTGCTGCGAACATCACCAGAACACTGTCGATGATCGAGCGAATGGATAAAGCCCAACGCGGTATGGATATTCGTGTGATTTATTTAAAGCATGCTGATGCCGGAAAGCTTTCGCAAATAATTGGACAAACCCTGGCATCATTGAATGCGGAAAGCGCCCGCACTGGACAAGCGCCTGTGAATGTTAGTGTGCAGGTTGATGAGGGTTTAAACGCCTTGGTTGTGCAAGCGCCAGAGCAGGAGTTTCCAGTGATTCAGGCCTTGATCGATCAGCTCGATATCGAGCGCCCTGAGGGGGGCGATACCCACGTCATTTATCTGAAGTTTGCCCAGGCTACTGAATTGGTGACATTGTTGAGTGGCTTACAACAACCTGCGACGCAGGACGAAAACGGCGCGGTGCAGCGGGCAGCGGTGAATATTCAAGCCGATGAACAAAGTAATGCTTTGGTCATTCGTGCTGATCAACAGGACTTTGAAGAAATCAAAGTGGTTGTAGAAAAGCTCGACATTCGCCGTTCACAGGTATTTGTTGAAACCATAATCGCCGAGGTATCGGTCAATAAAGAAGCGGAAATCGGCGTTGACTGGAGCACAAATCGTCGTACTTCTGATGGTGGTGATCTTTCGGCAAATACCGGGTTTTCGGATTCCAGCGGCGGGTTTCAAGTTGGCTTTGTAGACCGGTTTTTTACTAATCTCGCTGGTACAGTAGTACCGAATCTGAACGTGGTGCTCAGCGCACTGCGAGGAGATAGCAATACCAACATCATCTCGACCCCGAATTTACTCACCCTGGACAATGAATCTGCTGAGATCGTCGTCGGTCAGGAAGTGCCTTTTGTAACTGGTAATTTCACCAGCAATGCCTCCACCACGGCGACCACCAACGATGGTAACAATACCAACACCGGTACTACTGGCGTAGTGAACCCATTTCAGACGATCGAACGCAAGAACGTGGGGCTGACCCTGCGAGTGACTCCACAAATTAATGACGGCGATACGATTCGCCTCGAAGTGGAACAGGAGGTGTCCAGCGTCAGCCCAACCACGGTACAAGGGGCGTCGGATCTGATTACTGATACCCGTACTATTAATGCAACGGTGCAGGTGGATGACGAGCAAATTATTGTACTTGGTGGTTTGATTCGTGATGATTCAGTTGACACCCACCAATGGGTTCCTGTTCTTGGGAAGATTCCAGTAATCGGTGCGCTGTTTAGAAAGAAACGAAAGACCGCGGTTAAAACCAACCTAATGGTTTTTCTTCGACCTAAAATTATCCGCTCCCCCAATGACCTGGCTTTGTTGACCGAGGATCGCTATGAGTTTATCCGCAATGAGGAGGCAGAAAGTCAGCCGGATACGCGACGCTTATTACCTGGAGACCCGCCCCAGCTCAAAGCAGTGGACTGGAATGTCGAAAATCAAAGATAGCGAGTGGGAATCATGGAAAGCAACCCTAATCAAATTGTAGAACAACGATCGGATTCGGTGGGTTTAATAGAACCCGAGAGACCTGACGAACCCTCTACAGTGGTACCGAATACGGCAGCTGATCCTGCTAGTCCACTCTACTGGTTAGAGCGAATCGACAGTGGAGTAGTAGAGCTGTTGCCCTACGCGTTTTGCAAGCGCCACGGTGTGGTGGCGATCGACAAAGGTCGAGGAGAAACGCCAATCGCCTCGGTTGTGTGTGTCGAAAAACCAGGCATTGATGTCTTCAGTGAAATTCGGCGCAGGCTCAATGCTCCCGTCACTTTCCAGATAATGCCGCAGTCAGGATTCGAGCATCTGCTGCGCCAGGCATTTGACAAAGGTCAGTCGGAAGCCACCCAGATGGTGAGCGACCTGGACGACAACATTGACCTCGACTTGTTGGCCAGTGAGGTTCCCGAGGCAACTGATTTGCTGGAAGCATCGGGAGACGCCCCGGTAGTGAAATTGATCAACGCACTATTGACCCAAGCTATCAGGGAAAGTGCATCTGATATCCACCTTGAAGTATTTGAAAAACGCTCTCTGGTACGGTTTCGTATTGACGGAATTCTGCGCGATATCGTCGAACCCCAGCGCGCCATTCACAGTGCGTTGATCTCCCGTCTGAAGGTTATGGCAAAGCTCGATATTGCGGAGAAACGACTGCCGCAGGACGGCCGAATTTCTTTAGTCGTGGGAGACCGGCCCATTGATGTGCGCGTCTCTTCTTTGCCCACTCAATACGGCGAGCGGGTTGTGTTGCGATTGCTGGACAAAAAAGGCAGCAAGATGCAGCTCACTACGCTGGGTATGGATGATGAGATTTTGGAGAAGTTTAAGAAACTGATTCATTCCGCCCATGGCATTTTACTCGTGACCGGTCCAACAGGTTCGGGAAAAACAACTTCGCTCTATGCTGGTCTTTCTAATCTCGATCGTAAGAAAAACAATATTCTTACGATCGAAGATCCAGTGGAATATGATCTCGATGGTGTCGGTCAAATTCAGGTGCACTCGCGAATCGGTCTGACCTTTGCCAGTGGCCTTCGGTCTATTCTGCGGCAGGATCCGGATATCGTGCTGGTGGGGGAGATTCGCGATCTGGAGACAGCAGAAATTGCGGTGCAGGCAAGCTTGACGGGTCACCTGGTGATGTCGACTCTGCACACCAATACGGCGATCGGTGCAATTACCCGTTTGATTGATATGGGAGTAGAAGATTTTCTCATTGCATCAAGTCTGATTGGTATTGTGTCGCAACGTCTAGTTCGCAAACTCTGTATGAATTGTCGTGTACCAGCACTCCCGGATGAGGGAGAACGTGAACTCATGGGAAGTCTTTACCAGGGCGGAGAAATTTATCGAACAGGTGGGTGTGATGTCTGTGACTATACCGGCTATCGAGGTCGGGTAGGGATTTATGAATT
Source organism: Acidiferrobacterales bacterium (assembly GCA_019633985.1). Classification (GTDB taxonomy): domain Bacteria; phylum Pseudomonadota; class Gammaproteobacteria; order Arenicellales; family Poriferihabitantaceae; genus VYFG01. The sequence continues at coordinate 58,963 of JAHQWE010000089.1, forward strand.
GATCGTTCTTGATGATGAGTTGCGGACCCTCATCCATAATCGCGCGAGTGAAGAACAGATGATCAAGCATGTCAGAAAGCATGCTCCAAGCTTATTGTCGAATGGAGTAAGTCGAGTAACGCATGGCATCACCAGTCTGGAAGAAGTGGTTCGAGTGACACAGGTACAGTAACGCCCCCGGAAACCAGCGATGCGAGCATTCGAATATCAGGCGCTGGACGCCAGGGGGAAAAAGAAAAAAGGTGTCGCTTCTGGGGACAGCGCCAGACAAGTGCGTCAACATCTCAGAGAACAGGGACTGGCGCCGATTGCCGTCGAGATGGTCGAAGAGCGAGAGCAGGGAAGTACCACCAGTACCACCGGAAACAGGCGCAAACTCAACAATATGGAACTGGCAGTGGTGACGCGTCAGTTCGCCACTCTGCTTGATTCGGGTTTAACTATCGAAGACTCTTTAAGCGGCCTGATCGATCAGGCAGAAAGTCATAAAGTAAAGTCTATTCTGAGCGGAGTACGGGCGCAGGTTGTTGAAGGTAGGTCGCTGGCAGATGGCTTGCGTATGTTCCCTCGGGCATTCCCTGAACTCTATGTGGCTTCGGTGTCTGCTGGTGAACAGACTGGACATCTGGAAGGGGTACTTGATCGTCTTGCCGATTACACCGAAGCGAAGCAGGGTCTGCAGCAGCGACTAGGCGTTGCTCTGGTCTATCCGATTTTATTGACCCTCGTATCCATCGCCATCATTATTGGACTTATGACCTACGTGGTGCCCCAGGTGGTTCGGGTATTCGAGGACAATGATCAAGCACTTCCGGCACTCACGAGAGGATTGATCAAAATCAGCGAGTTCTTGCAAACCAATGGGTTGGCGATGTTGTTAGTGATTGCGATGCTGCTCATCGGGTTGGTGATTCTGTTAAGGTTTGACAAGCCGCGATTCGCTTTTCATGGACTCATTCTCGCAGTACCCGGTGTTCGTCGATTGTCGCGCAGTCTGAATACCTCGCGTATGGCTCGAACGCTGTCGATTTTGATCGGCAGCGGCGTGCCATTGATCTCTGCACTTCGCAGCAGTAGTGAAGTCGTTCTTAATCTAGTGATCAAAAGCCATCTTCGGCAGGCCACCAGTGAAGTGGAGCAGGGCGCGAGTTTGAGCCGTGCTTTAAAAAGGAGGAAGAGTTTCCCGCCACTGTTCACGCAAATGGTAGCGAGTGGAGAATCGAGTGGCAGATTAGGAGAAATGCTGGAGAAATCGGCATCCGCGCTGGAGCGAGAAGCAGAATCTCGCATTTCCGTTGTAGTCAGTTTGTTCGAGCCGATGATGATACTCATTATGGGAGTTGTTGTGCTGATTATCGTGCTAGCCATCCTGTTGCCTATCTTCGACCTGAATCAATTAATCAGCTAACGATATGTTATATAAATACAAAATCTCGTTGGAGTTTAAGCTTTTATTGTGGAACGCTTAAGAAACATTATTGTCTCATTAACCCCTTATTTTTGTATCATAGACCTTTCAATCCATAAGCAAAACCCAAAGCCCAATGAATGGCAACCGACTAAAACAGCCTACTTCTCCGTTAATACAAACCCGACGTTCTGAAACCGGATTCACATTGATCGAAATCATGGTGGTTGTGGTTATCATCGGGATGTTGGCCACGATGATTCTGCCTCGCGTTCTGGGTCGACTCGATCAGTCACAACAAATTGCAGCCAAGGCGGATATCAATCAACTTTCCACTGCCCTCAAGTTTTATAAGCTAGATAAAGCAAAGTATCCCAGTAGCTCCGACGGATTGAATGCGTTATTGGCGGGGGCCAGAGATGGAAAGGGTTATCTCGATGGCACAGAAGTTCCGAAAGACCCGTGGGGCAACGATTATCTGTATCAATATCCTGGCCAGCATCTGGAATTTGACATCTGGAGCCTCGGCGCAGATGGTCAGGCAGGGGGCGCTGAAATCAATGCTGACATAGGTAATTGGAATATGGATCAGTTCAAATAAGCGATTCAACCCGTTGAAGCGCGCCTCAGGAAAGTCAGTCAGCCGAACAATTAACCAGTCGGGCTTTACTTTGCTGGAGATGATGCTGACCGTGTTCCTGATCGGCATCACAATCAGCCTGGTGATCCCTCGAATCGGTAATGACTCGGATGACATCGCCAAGCTTGAAGCAAGAAGATTTTCCGCCCTGGTTACCCACCTCCAGGATGAAGCTACGATCATTGGTCTGCCTATGGGAGTAGAGGTGAGCGTGACCGAGAATCGGTATCGATTTTGGCAGCTCGGGGATGGTTGGCAACAGATTGACAAACAACAGGTACTGCGCGAGAGGGAGGTTCCAGACACCGTCCAAATGTCCTTCACGTTACTTCAAGATGAAAAATCTGATATTCCTGAACAGAATGAGGATGACCGCGATCCTTCAGACCAAGCTGAGAACTCCGACCCGTCTCAGTCACCTGCACCTTCCAATTTGTTAGTTGTAGAGCCGAACGGTCTAATCGTTCCCTTTCTCGCGGGTTTCGCTGGTGAGAATACCGACTATCGGATCGCATTGGACAATCAGTTGAACACGGTTGTTTCTGCAAATGAACGCTAAATCTATGAGATGTCAGGATCGTGGTTTTACCCTATTAGAGGTGATGGTAGCACTGGCAGTAGCGGCAATTGGTTTGGGAGCGATATCAAAATCACTCACCAGCAATGTCGACATCACAGATCGGTTGAAGCAACGAACCCTCGCCACCTGGGTGGCGAGCAACAGACTTGCTGAGCTCAGAATGAATCGCCAGTTCTTCGCCAGTGGCGGCCAGACCGGTGAGGCAGAAATGGGCGGGCAATCATGGAGGATCGAAGAAAAGTATGGTGCGACCGCTGATCCAAATATTTCGAGTGTTGAGGTGCAAGTACTTGAGCCGGATGGCAAAGACGTTATCGCCAGCTTGAGCGGTTATCTCTCTCGCTATAAGCCTGACAAGACGGGTAGTTAGAATTGATCTCATCCTATCGCAATGGAGGTTTTACGTTTATCGAGGTGCTTGTTGCGATCGGTATTTTTGCGGTGATCTCATCTATCAGCTACGCGACTCTTAGCCAGTTTTTAAAGGTGCGTGACGGTGTCGAAGACAGTTTGCAGGAAATGCGAGAGCTTCAACAAACGTTTACATTATTTGAGCGCGACTTTCGATTTATGGTGTCCCGCCCTGTGCGAGATGAGTATGGCGACTTGGAGCAAGCGGTTCTTTTTGATGGGGGCGGGCTTGAAGGTGAGTTAATCAGAATGACTGTATCAGAGCCAGATGTTGCGGTAATAGGTAGCTCTCGATTACGTCGGGTTGGTTGGCGACTAGTGGATGGGGATCTCTATCGGGATTCATGGTTGGTTCTGGATCGTGTCCAGGACAGTGAGCCAGTCAGTAGACTCGTACTCCGCGACGTTAGACAAGTCGAAGTGCTGGCGTATGAGTGGGAGGAGGGGGCTGGAGTCAAACAGCTCCTAGATGCAGAGCCCGCTCAATTGCCCTACGCGGCTGAACTGCTGGTAACCTTGGAAAACGAGCGGGAGTATCGACGAATATTTGATCTTGCCAATGGCACATGATGTCGAAATGAGCCAACCACCTTTGTTAATCACCAAGCTTGGGCGTTACTCGCAACGGGGAGTTGCGCTGATTTCAATTCTTCTTTTGCTTACGTTGCTCGCTACACTGGCTATTTACGCTGCGGAAGATCAGGATCTGGCGATAAGAAGAGCGGCGAACCTCGGACTCGCGGAACAAGGCTATCAAGTGAATTTAAGTGGCGAGCAATGGGTGGTAAAAGTATTGGAAAAAGATCAGCAGGACGACTTCATAAAGACCGCTCAACAACAGCCTGCGGTGGACCATGCCGGTGAAATTTGGGGCAATTTGGGACCTCCGGTCGAAGTTGGAGAGACTGGTACGCTGCTGTTAATGTTGATCGAAGACTTGCACAGCAAACTCAACCTTAACAATCTCCTGCAGGGCAAGCGACCCGCCAGACAAGAGACGCAACCAAGCAATGTTTCGGAGGAGAATACGCCGGAGCCTGCGGCCCCCGAAGAAGCAAACAATCCTGATCGACCTCCCAAAGTACTCTGGTATCAAATTTTTGAAAACCTATTCGCTACTCTCGAAATCAATCCTGAAATGGTGAACAGCCTGATTGATTGGGTTGACCGCGATAGTGATCCGATTGGCACAACCGGTGCCGAAGATTTTTACTATACGGGCCTTGAGTTGCCCTATCGCGCGGCGAACCAAAACATGGCCGCCGCTGCGGAGATGGTGCAGGTAAAAGAAATGACACCAGCCATAATGGCGAAGCTCCTGCCCTTTGTCACCGCGCTGCCGGTAGAAAACGCCAACGACCTCACCAGAATCAATGTCAACACCGCAAGTGCTGCAGTGCTTGGCCTATTCGCCGTGAATCAGCCTGCGGATGTCGCCACCCTGGATCAGTTAATCGCGAATAGAACGCAGGAACCCTTTGAATCAATACAGGATTTTGAGTCTGCATTCGCTGCGGCAGGAACGGGCGGATTGGTGGAAGGCTGGCAAGATATGCTTTCCGTTACCAGTGAGTACTATGCTGGTCGTAGCTGTGCAGAGTCTGGCAGGGTAAAATTCAGCATGTCCAGTTTGCTCCATAAAGTGAATGAAAAGGAAAACGTCAAAGTTCTCCAAAGAGAACGCTATTTTGGTTGCCCGGCGTTTCCCAAACCGTCTGACTCTGAAGAAGTCTCTACGCCTCAAACCAATGCGTAGTAGGGACAAACCCGCTAACTAACGCTAATCCTGTGTCTCAATTTTTCATTTCGCTTGATGCGCCCTTTGATTGGATTCTCACAAACCAAAAAAGTGAGGTCGTTGATCATGGCTCTGTGGATGAATTAGATCTTGTTCGTATTCCCAAGTCAGTCAGAGAAGTTATTGGTATCGCTCCTGGGCAGTCAGTCACCGTACGCGCCGTGATGGTGCCAGGAAAGCGGCTGAAAAATGTCGAAGCAGCACTGCCTTATGCGCTTGAAGAAGGGTTAACTGAAGATGTCGACGACTTGCACTTCACGCTGTTGCGCTGGAAACCAGATGAAGAAGCGATTGCTGCTATTGTATCGCGTGCGCAAATGGATCAGTGGATTTCTCGTTTCACTGCTGTAAATATTACTCTGGATAGGATCGTTCCAGGCTATCTGCTGTTGCCGCTCTACAATGAGTCCAGCTGTACCATCAGTCAACTCCCCGATCAAAGCGTTTATGTTCGAAAAGGGGAGCTCAACGGATTCAGTATGGATCAGTCGTTTTTTGAATACTGGCTTGACAGCGATCAGATCGATCGCGTTGGTCTTTCTTTCACCGATCTGGAACAGGCCCAGCGCGCCGGACAACTACTGAAAAACGCTGGAAAATCTGAGATTGAAATTCGCCACTGGGATATTGGCAATCGCTTAGTGGATTGGTTGCGACTTGATAAAGAACAGAGAGCCATTTCAGAAATCACCTTGCTGCATGGTGTATATACCCCAAAACATTTGAATCGCAGCTATCGTCCGCTAAAGGTGGCTACCGTGTGTTTGTTGATTGCGTTGAGTTTACTCACGCTTTCAATGTGGCGGGAAACCAGCGAGATGCAGCAACGAGAAAGCGCTGTGAATGAACAAATAACCACCCTCTTTAAGCGGCGCTTCCCGGGGGAACCCTACTTGGGCCGTCCACGCGTGCAGATAACCTCACTACTGTCATCTGGAGAATCAACAACCAGTCGAAGCGAATTTCAGCGTTTGCTGCAGTCAGTATCCAAAGTAGCTCAGGCAAATCGCGCTACCATCGAGGAGGTGAATTTTCGAGACCAGGCGATGACCGTCCTTTGCAATGTGGACAGTCTCGCGGTGTTGGACAATATACGCTCTGCTTTACAAGGTATACCTGGAATCAATGCCGAGCTCTTATCTTCCGGCGCGAGAGATAACCAGGTCAGCGGCCGTTTTCGATTGTCCGGGGCGGGGTGATGAAGCTTTTACAAAATTTGAATTCTCGGGAGCGGTTGTTAATTCTTGTCGGTATTCCGCTTGTTTTGTTGGTCACGTTTTATCTGTACCTATGGGAGCCGTTATATCAAGATCGTTCGAGACTACGAGTAGACCTACCCGAAAAAGAGGCGACCCTGGCGTGGATGCGGCACAAACTCTCAGATCGTAATCTCGTTGCAGCAGGTTCCCCCCAGGTTGATACGCGCCCGCTGTTAACGGTGATCGAAAAACTCGCCATATCGGCGAGAATTCAAAATTCTATCCAGCGGGTTCAACCAGGAAATAACGGAACCGTGGAAATCTGGTTTCAGGAAGTGGTGGCTGATCGGCTTTTTCAATGGATTGATCAGCTAAGTCTGCGGGGAATATTCATAGAATCGGCGACAATTACTCGAGGTTCACCAGGCCTTGTTGCGGCGCGCATCAAGTTAGGTCGCTAATTGATGTCGGGAGTCTCTGCAAGGCAGATTGTCCGACGGCCCAGCGTACCTAAGGCGCTAGCTGCGGTGAATCAGGGCGACGCAGGACTACACCCTTTACTTGCTCATATTTTTTCCCGGCGAGAGATCAGCAGCCTTGTTGAATTAGATCACTCGGTAGCGGGTTTGTTGGCACCAGATACGCTAAAAGATCTGGATACCGCTTGCAGTAGGTTATTCATTGCCTTGAAGGAGCAGCAGACTGTTCTTGTTATTGGTGACTACGATACGGATGGGGCGACCGCCGCCGTGGTTGCCATACTCGGCTTAAGAATGTTGGGACTGAATCAAGTGGATTACCTTGTTCCCAATCGATTCGACTACGGTTACGGACTTTCAGTAGAAATTGCGGCTGTGGCGATCGAGAGTCGTCCAGACCTGGTGATCACCGTCGACAATGGAATCTCCAGTATCGAAGGCGTAGCGCTGCTGCAGAATGCCGGTATCGATGTCATCGTGACAGATCATCACCTCGCTGGAGAAAAACTGCCGGATGCGCATGCGATCGTAAACCCGAATCAGCCAGGTTGTTTGTTCCCGGGGAAGATGTTGGCCGGTGTGGGAGTCATGTTTTATGTGCTGTTGGGGCTTCGTAAGAGAATGCGGGAAACCGGTTGGTTCGAAACACAAGGAGTGCCGCCAGCCAACCTGGCAACACTACTGGATTTGGTGGCCCTGGGTACGGTGGCTGACGTCGTACCACTGGATCACAATAACCGCATACTGGTGGCCCAAGGAATTGCCAGAATACAAAAGGGCCAATGCCGTCCTGGAATTAAGGCGCTGTTGTCTGTCGCCGGGAAGAGTGCTGCAGCCGTTACTAGCACCGACCTTGGGTTCGTCGTTGGACCGCGATTAAATGCCGCAGGTAGGTTGGATGATATTTCAATGGGTATCGAGTGTTTGCTTACCCACGACGATTCTATCGCCGCTGAATGCGCCGCGGCTTTGCACGAAATCAATGCTGAACGACGGAAGATCGAAGCAAAGATGCAGGGTGAGGCGCTGAAAATTGCAGAGGAACTGCGGACAAACGATTTTCCAGCGTCTGGGTTATGCCTCTATGATCCGGATTGGCATCAGGGAATTACGGGTCTTGTTGCCTCGAGGGTAAAAGACCGCCTGCATCAACCTGTGATTGTTTTTGCGCAAACTTCTGACGGTCGCTTGACTGGATCAGCGCGCTCTATTTCAGGGTTACATATTCGAGATTTGCTCGAGCAGATTTCAAGCGCTCATCCGGGATTGATTGAGAAATTTGGCGGGCACGCTATGGCGGCCGGCCTTACATTAAAATTGCAGGATTTAGAGTCGTTTGAACAATACTTCCAAAATGCTGTAGCGCGCCACTTCGAGCAATTTCCACCCGAGAACCTAATTTTCACCGATGGTGCCTTAGAGCCAGAATTTTTCACTACGGAGATTGCAGAACTTCTTCGATTTGCGGCGCCATGGGGCCAGAAATTTCCCTCTCCGGTATTCGATAACGAATTTCGAGTGATTCAGCAAAAAGTCGTCGGTGAACGTCACCTTAAGCTAAAACTGGCAACCCGTGATCGTACATTGGATGCCATCGCATTTGGACAGGTAGAGGCGGGAGAATCGCCGGAGAAGTTGAATAAAATCAAGGCGGCGTATCGACTGGATATTAACGATTTTCGCGGTACAAGGTCACTTCAGTTAATCATTGACCATTTCGAGCTTATTTGATGCCTCTTTTCTGTTCCTGACAGAGATTGATTAAAAGCTGCCGCGGGGCTTACACCATTTGTGCATCTTCACTATACTTCGGCGTTTGAAAATCTGGTTTAGACAGCGACTACAGCTGAGATGGATACCGAAGTTACCGACAAAGTACTTGTTGAACGCGTTCGTAGTGGCGACAAGCAAGCGTTCAATCTGCTGGTGGCGAAATACCAGTTCAAAATTCAAAACCTGGTCAGTCGATTTATCAAAGATCGTGCTGAACAGGAAGATGTGACCCAAGAAGCGTTTATCAAAGCCTATCGAGCAATCGGGAACTTCCGTGGCGAGAGTGCATTCTATACCTGGCTGTATCGAATTGCCGTCAACACCGCAAAAAACCAGCTGGTAGGTGCTGGTCGTCGACCTCCACAGCAGGACGTTGACATCGATGAGAGCGGGGCGATGGGGTTTGCCGATGGGCTGACTGAGATGAACTCTCCTGACGCCATTTTGCAAAATGACGAACTGGTTCAGACCATTCGACAAGCTATTGGGGAGCTACCCGATGAATTGCGACAAGCGATCACCCTGCGAGAATTTGATGGCCTGAGTTACGAAGAAATAGCAGATGTTATGGAGTGTCCCATTGGTACCGTGCGTTCTAGAATTTTTCGGGCGCGAGAAGCGATTGAACAAGCGATGGAGATTCCTCTCAAATGAAGACTGCAGAATCGAGAGATACAACGCGTAAATTCATGTTTTCTGTGAACTTATTGGCTTTCCAACGGACTAAACAGCGAATCGGAAAGCAAATGAAAGTACATCTGACCGGTGGTGGTACCCGAGAACTCTGCAGTCTCCCGAGGGAATTTCGGACGCCAGTACCCAAGTATGTCGTCAATGCAGTAAACATAGTGAAGGCTTAATGTATAAGTATCAGCTGAGCATAGTAAATTGAACAAAGAAGCAACCCTAAATAAAGTCAACGATCTGATTGACCAAAGACTCAATGCATCAGGGTCGAAATCAGCGTTAGATGATTGTGTCAATGATCATTCTGCAGTGCAGTCTTGGAGAAACTACCACCTGATTGGCGATGTTATTCGTGGTGAAGTGAACCAAACCGGAAACTGCCTGATTTCCAAAATCGGCGATGCGCTTGAACAGGAACCGACTATCCTGGCGCCTGTGCGACCAGCCAGCTCTTCAGATGGACAGTCTTCGGGTACAGTAACCCCTCTGACAAACGCTGATTCAGTGCCACAGAACGACACTCTCAAATCAGCTGGCATGTTTGCGATCGCGGCCTCAGTCGCGCTGTTTGCCGTATTGGCGTTTACTCCAGCCCCGGTTACCAACAACGAAAGCGTAAATGTCGCGGCGGTAACGGTTCCGGAAGATCCTGTTTCAGCACAAACATTTGAAGCGGAGTTTGGTCAAATGCTGGTGGAACATGGCGAATTTACCTCCACAGCCGGCATGAACGGACTGGTTGCCTACGCCAAACTGGTGAGCAACCAGAGTCTGGGGCAGTAGAGAGATGAGTCTGCCATCATCTGACTATCACTCGTTTAAACTCGTTTTCCGAGCGAAAATCGCCTGTCATGATTAATATGCTGCCAGTTGCTTCATCACTAAATCCGATTCAACGCCTCGATTGGTCCAATATGAGTGATTCGTTTGGTGTCAGGCAATGCAAAAAGATATTGAACGGTGGTTTGGTTGCCATTGCTCTAAGCGCTTTCTCCATTACCGCATTGGCAGGTGATCAAAACTCGGATGCTGGTGAGTGGCTGATGAGAATTAACGAAGCGGCTGCAGAGTTGAGTTTTGCAGGTAATTTCGTTTACATCCATGACAACGAAGTCGAGGCAATGGAAGTGATCCGCAGAGTGACTCGTGGGCACATGCAGGAACGACTATTTGCCCTCAATGGAGAAGCTAGAGAAGTTGTTCGGGATCAAGACCGGGTGTGGTGTTATATCCCGGACAAAAACATGGGTGTACATGACTACCGGCAAGCTACCGGTAGTGGATTTCCGAAAATACTACCGAACGATCTGAATGATCTAAAGAAAAACTATGATTTTTCTCTCGGGGAAACCTTGAGAATCGCTAAACGCATGGCGCAAAAAGTAAAGGTGATACCGAAGGATACCTATCGTTACGGCTATAATCTTTGGGCCGACGTCGAAACTGGTTTGCTGTTGCGTTCTGATCTGGTAGATCACCATGGTGAAATTGTTGAGCAATATTTGTTTGTTGATATAGAAATTGGCATAGATATTAAAGATAGCGAGTTGGAATCGGTTACCAATAAGGATCAACTGGTTTGGTTTGGGATGGATCGACCGAACTTGACCGCGAAAGTCGACAGACAACAATGGTTCATTGAAAATCCGCCTGCCGGATTTCAGTTGACCAAACATATTCGTAGGATGACCCCTATGGAGATGGAAGAGGAGGAGCATTTAGTGTTTACCGATGGACTATCTTCTGTTTCGGTCTTCGTAAAGAAAGCACGTAAAGGTCAGAGCAACATGGTGGGTTTATCTCGAATGGGCGCTGTTCACGCCTATCGTGACACCATGAGAGACCACTGGATCACCGTAATGGGGGAGGTGCCCGCAGAAACGGTCACTGCATTGGCGGCGGAAATCGCCTACCGCCCTTAGAGAGTCCGCGCTCGCTTAGCGCAGACTCCCCTTTAGAGGGGTTTTCGGTTCCATAGCTCCACCAGTTGACCACAAGCGGTTCGGCGTATACGGTCGACATTTTCATTCTCGACCGCTCGAATTGAACCAGCCATTGTCCGATATCCCCCCTGGCGGTCAAATGCTTGCAGCAATTGACCTTGGATCCAATAGTTTCCATATGGTCATCGCTTTACAGGACGATGACGGTCGGCTGCAAATTATCGATCGTGTCAAGGAAATGGTACGACTGAATGCCGGACTGGATGCTTCCGGAAATCTCGATTCGGATTCCCAGCAACGCGCCCTTGAATGCCTGCAACGATTTTCTCAAAGACTGCGTGACTTACCGTCTTCTCAGGTTCGTGCGGTAGGCACAAATACTTTTCGTGCCGCGCATAATGCGGCTCCCTTTCTGGAGCGTGCAGAAGAAACACTAGGTCATCGGATCTCCATCATTGCAGGACAGGAAGAGGCGAGATTGGTGTATCTCGGCGCTGCATTTAGCCTGGAGAGCAGCGGAAGACAGAGACTGGTCGTTGATATTGGCGGCGGTAGTACTGAGCTTATCGTTGGCAAAGGGTATCGATCTATTGCAATGAATTCCCTGTATATGGGTTGCGTGAGTTTCAGCCGACGTTTTTTCAAAGATGGCAGAATTACGGCGAAACGATTGCAGAGCGCGAGAGCTGCTACCCAGGTTGAACTGGAGCCTATCGTCCAACTCTATCGTGGTATCGGATGGGAGGAAGTGGTTGGTACATCCGGCACCATTCGCGCCGTGGACCATGTTTCCAGAGCCCTCGGTCTGGATCAGGATTGGTTATCAGCGGAGAGCTTCGGCTTTATCGATGATTGGCTGCTGAGTTGCGGTCATCATGATCAGTTGACGCATGTTACAGAGCGCCGGAGGCCAGTTTTCGCTGGTGGCTATGCCATTATTTCCGCGATCTTCTCGACATTGGATATTCAAAGACTGGACTGTGCTTCAGGTGCGCTGCGCGAAGGGGTGTTATATGACCTGAACGGTAGACTGAAGAATCAGGACTCCAGGGATCTAGGTGTTGACGCACTAGTTTCTAGATTTGGACTGGATCGCAAGCAGGGCCATCGAATAAAACAAACGGCGCTGTCGTTACTTGGCCAGGTGCGAGATGAGTGGAAATTGGATCAGATCATTCATGAGAAGCTATTGTCCTGGTCCTGTGATCTCCATGAAATCGGTACAGCGATCGCATTCAATCAACATCACAAGCACGGTAGCTATATCGTCGAAAACAGCGATATCGATGGTTTCTCGCGCCAACAACAGCGGCTGCTTGGCATTCTCATTCGATGTCATCGTCAGAAAGTAGCGGTCGAGCTATTCGAAATGCTGCCTGTCAAAACCCGACAGCGAATCTTTCGCCTGATGGTTATTCTGAGAATTAGTGTGGCGATGAACCGAGGACGATCGGATATCACGCAGCCGACCATTACCACGAAGACCAGGAAGAAAACCTTGGTACTACACTTCGATCAGCAATGGCTGGATACGCATCCCCTTACTTTGATGGATCTCCAGGCAGAACAGGCGTTTTTGAGAGATGCTGGTTTCTTGCTGGAACTGAATTGTCAGGAATCGAGAAACTAATTCGTGAACTGATTATTCACATACCGTGAGGCGCGGTTATGTGGATCTGGATTTGACGTCAAACTTGTTTTGTAATTCGGTGATTCGTCCCTTGTAGTGGGTTGCCAGTGTTTCAGTTACGATCTTGCAAATATCGGTAACGGTTGTAATGGGATCTATATTCTCAACAATTTCGATATCTTCGGCGTCAGCGTCCGACAGGATGATAGACTGCAGCTGCCAAATCTCATCGAAATATTTTAGATAGCGTTTTGCAGAGCGCTTAGCCGCGATATTTGACCGCCCTCGAAAATTTCTCTTCAGCTTCTTTTCTTCCAACTCTGCGAGGATGACCGGCACAGTCACTGCATCTGTCTTTCGCATCTTTTTGTAAAGAGAGGGGCGAATATGCACCCCCTCAAGAATCATGGAGACTCTCTCACTCACGGCACGGTTCAACACCGATTGGCAAGCTACTGCTACCATATCGCTTTGGGTGTGATAGCCACTCGTCAAGGCATCGAGGAGGTTGGCTTTGTAAAATCCGCTGCTATGAAGAGACTTGCCTGCTGCAAACGACGACTCGTGTAACGCAGGTGAGACCTTTTTCGGAATCAAAGACCGCATTACTTCCCGCAACATATCGGTTGATTGCGTTCTGATAATCGACAGTTGATTGGCAAGCTCTGTGGCAACAGTACTCTTCCCGCTCCCGGGAACACCACCGATCATGATGATAAGAGGGACACTTGACTGATTAAAGTCTGCCCAAATCAGATAGTGATTGGCCGATTTTCGATCTACTATCTTACTAACAACTTGATAAGTCCGTTGTATGAGTTCTCGGCTTTCCACGGCAGCGAATCCTTCTCGCATCAAGTCACCATGGATCTCCCGGGTGATTTCATTACAGAGGTCGCCTGCAATGCCACAATTTTGTAGTCGTTTGATAAATACACCGCGAGAGAAGGGTTCGCCATCTCCATTCTCGTTAATAACCTGAATGGATTCCGTAAATATATTTTGCGCGTTGTATCGCGTCAGGACGACGTCTGGAAAGGATTCGGCTAAAGCTTCTGTGATGCGTTCTCTGAGATCATTGGTAGTAATGCTGTCAACGTCGTCCAGATCCTCACGAATATCGGTCGCCAACTGGTACGCCTCCACAAACTCAAGACCGGAACGTTGCAGAGACTTTGTTAGCATACCCCGCAGGAATGGTACCTGGAGGTCTCGTGTCTCATCTATTACCAGCAACTTGGACATACTTTCAGATTGCTAATCTCTCGAGGTTGTTTGATCTTTCCCGTTGCGAATTGGATTGATCCTGATAAGCGTTCCTGACTTCCTCGGCAATTATTTTCAACCCTTCACGCACGGCATCTTCACTGGCGGCGTAGCTCACTCGGATACACTCTTTGGTGTGTTGCCATTCAGGTTCGGTCAGACCGGGAAAGAAGTGCTCTCCGGCAATCACCAACACACCGCGCACCTTCAGCCTTTGATATAACTCTTCACTACTAATTGGCAGGTTTTCAAACCAAAGCCAAAGAAAAATCGCTCCCTCGGAAACATGCACTCGTACCGGCAGGTCTGCCATCACTTCCCTGATGCGCTCAATCGCCTCATCCGATCTTTTTTGATAGTACGGTTTCACCACCTGGTCCGAGAGCGTCAGTAACCGCCCGCTTCGAGTCATCTCACTTACCAGGGTCGGTCCGTAACGACCCGGTGAAAGTGTGAAAATCGCATTTGCCCCCGTCATCAACCGTATTAATGCTGGCGCTGCAATCAGAATACCCGCACGAATGCCGGGTAGTCCCAGTTTAGAGAGACTAAGGCAGAGCACGATATTTTCATCCCATACTGGCGTTGCCTCATTAAAAATAATTCCCGGAAAGGGTAAGCCGTATGCGCCGTCAATGATCAACGGAATTTTCTTCTCGTTGGCGAGGGCCCGCAGTCGATTCAGTTCGTTGTCGGTAATGACGTTTCCTGTCGGATTCGTCGGTCGAGAAACACAAATTGCGCCGATGTCTTCACCGCATTGAATGTTGTCGAAATCAACACGATACTTGAACAAAAGGTCGTCCATACGTTCAATACGCGGTTTGGCCGATTTAAAAATCGGTTTGTCAGCAAGGCCGACGTCGCTGTAGCCGATGTATTCAGGTGTCATGGGCAGCAGTATATGTTTGTGACTGCCGTCGGCAAACTCGCCGCTGAAAAGATTAAATAGAAATCCAAAAGCTGACTGACTGCCGTTGGTGATCGCGATGTTTTCCGGGCCGACTAACCAGCCGAACCGTGCGTGAAGCAGAGAAGCGAGTGCTTTGCGAAAGGGTAGATTGCCTTGGGGAGCGTCGTAATTACCGAGCATTTGCTCGAAACTCCTGCCATCAGCCATGACATCTTCCATGGCCGTTCGGAACTCGCGCTCCATTTCAGGAATAATGGCCGGATTCCCGCCACCCAACATACGAACGGGCTGTTCGCTATGCTCCGCGGAACCCAGATCGTCCATTAATCGGAGTATGCCGCTGCCCGGATCAAAATGGCGGCTGAATTTAGAGAACTCCATTCAGCATCCCTCTGCTACGTTGATGTCAGATTTCAGTTGTTCTGTGTTTGCTCTATTTGCGTCTGCTTCACGATACTGCTATGGACATCCAGGTTCTCCAACTGGGCAAAATGGATGTAGTCGCTCAGGATACGCGCGGACTCGAACACGTACGCATCTGTTTCTCGCTCGCTGGCATCCCGTTTACGTTCTTCTTCCTCGTAATCTTCCAAGGCTTTTATATCGGCAAACAGTTTTTTACCGGTACTCTTTCTTTTCGCATTCTCGAGTTCAAAGCGCTCCATATCCTGTTTCTTTCGCAACGCGCGACGGGCAGTTTCATTGAGCGTGATTGTTTTCATCTCCCTTCGCTCTTTGTTTAGCTCGCTCACTCGATTGTAATACTGAAACTCTGGATCTTCGGCAATGCGTTTGTTGTACTCTTGTCGTACCACATTCATGACTCGTTGGTCCTGATCTGATGCAAACTCTGTAAAGTTCGCCTGTTTGATGTGCTTCCAGGGGATCGCATTGTCAAATGACCGTTCTCCCACCTCTGATTCTTCTTCTGCAGTAGGCCAGACGACATCCGGGATAACACCACGGAACTGCGTACTGTCGCCATTTACGCGGAAGAATTGAGCAATGGTCACCTTAAGCTGTCCGAGGTCACCATCATTGCGGGCGAAGCGGTTGAGGCTGACGAGGTTCTGCACGGTTCCTTTGCCAAAAGTGGGTTCACCCGCGATCAATCCTCTTTGATAGTCTTGAATTGCGCCGGCAAAAATCTCTGAAGCGGACGCGCTGTAGCGATCAACCATTACCATCAGCGGCCCCTCGTAAATGATTTCCGGATCAGGGTCACGATCAACCTCTACCTTACCCCCGGAATCCTGTACCTGAACCACAGGCCC
This sequence comes from Acidiferrobacterales bacterium, assembly GCA_019633985.1. GTDB lineage: Bacteria > Pseudomonadota > Gammaproteobacteria > Arenicellales > Poriferihabitantaceae > VYFG01. Next base: position 74,964 of record JAHQWE010000089.1, read on the forward strand.
TTGTCGAATAAACAGGCCAGTGAGCTTGATCGCCTCTGTGAGCGCGCCACCGCCATTTCCGCGAAGGTCGATCACCAAACCATCGATTCCTTCTTGATTGAACTCTTCGAGCAGGTTACGCACATCTCTCGTGGTGCTTTTGAAATTGGGATCGCCGCTATGCATTCCTTCGAAATCAACATAAAACGAAGGTAGTTCGATTAATCCAATCTTTGACGTTGTTGAAGCAGTTTCAATTTCAAGTGTCTTTTTGCGAGCGGCTTGCTCTTCGAGTTTGATTTCGTCGCGAACAATGTCAATGACTTTGGTCTCACCCTCGAGTCCGGCAGAACCCGGCATGATTTCGAGTCTAACGATCGATTCCTTAGGGCCACGAATCAGTTCGACGACATCATCCAGTCTCCAGCCGATGACATCAACAATTTTTTCATCGCCCTGACCGACTCCAACAATTTTGTCTTCAGCGGCTAGTGTGCCATCCAGATCAGCGGGGCCGCCGGGAACAACCCGCCTTACCAGGGTGTATTCGTTGTCAGTTTGCAGCACAGCGCCAATCCCCTCCAGGGATAAGCGCATATTGATTTTGAAATTTTCGCTGGCACGGGGTGAAAAGTAGCTGGTGTGCGGTTCGATTGATCCTACATACGCATTGACGAATGTCTGGAATACATCTTCCGATTTAAATTGTCTGGTTCTTCGTGCGAGATGAGTGTACCGCCTCGTCAGGGTATCGGTAATTTCTTCCTGGCCTTTATCAGACAGGCGCAACACCAAAATGTCATTCTTAATACGACGATTCCACAGGTCGTCTAATTCAGCGCGGTTCTTCGGCCATTTTGCTTCTTCTCGATCAAG
>JAHQWE010000090.1 GCA_019633985.1 Acidiferrobacterales bacterium
CGTGCGCGGTCTTTATGTTTGTCTCCCAACGCAGTCGGGTACGCCTTTAAATTGCCCGATATTGACCAGAAGCTCCTTGGTAAATTTACTGACTAAACACACTATGTCCACCCCCTTGAAAGTTTTAATTTTTGGCAAACATGGCCAAGTAGGCGGCGCACTTTTGCGCCAGTTGACGCATCCCTCGACGCTTGTAGATCCAGAGCGTTACGAGGTTATTGCAACGGATATTGAAGATGTCGATCTCACGGATAACGAGGCTACGGCGAGTCTGGTGCTGGAGACCAAACCAGACTGGGTGCTCAACACCTCGGCTCATACTGCAGTAGACAAGGCGGAGAGCGAGCCAGAACTTGCTTACCAATTGAACGCGACAGCACCGGAAACGATCGCAAAGGCCTGCCATAAGATTGGGGCAACCATGGTGCATTACTCAACGGACTATGTGTTTGATGGCTCCTCAAAGACTGCTTATCTTGAGACTGATGAGCCAAACCCGCAAAGTGTTTACGGCAGAACGAAATTGGCTGGCGAGCAAGTGGTTGCCAACAATTTGCCCCAACACTTTATTTTTCGAACCGCGTGGGTGTATTCCAGCGGTGGAAAGAATTTTGTGAATACCATGCTTCGACTTGCACGCGATCGAGATGAGCTGAAAGTGGTGGGAGACCAGTTCGGCAGCCCCACCTTGGCTGATGATCTCGCCACGGCGACGATTGAAGTGATGCAACAGGTGGTCGCACTCGGAAGCTCGTTCGATGATCCCGCGTACGGAATTTACAACGCAACGGGGTCGGGCTATACCAGTTGGGCGGGTTTTAGTGAAGAGATCATGCGACAGTCCGGTAACGATCAGGTCAGTGTTCTGTCAATACCTACTGAAGATTACCCCACCCCAGCACCTAGGCCTGCATTTTCAGTACTGGATAACTCAAAAATTAAACAGAGATTCGGTATTCAGCTAGATGAATGGCAAAGCGCACTCCGGCGCTGCCTGAGACAACAAAGTTAGACCATTGTCAGCTGCCGACAAAGCCACCTTTGCGTTATCCGCGGAGGGCCCGTTTTCCGATAATTTGGATGACTTTACTGCGCGCGTCGCCCAGCAAGAAATGGCTGCCGAAGTTGCCCATGCGCTGAATGACGGAGGGGTTTTAGTTGCTGAGTCCGGCACCGGAACCGGTAAAACATTCGCTTACCTTGTTCCCATTCTGCAATGTAAGAGCAGGACAATTATTTCTACAGGCACCAAGCATCTGCAGGATCAGATATTTCACCGAGATATTCCAACGGTGAGCCATATGTTAAACCTGCCCGTCAATGCAGTAATGCTAAAGGGGCGCTCGAATTATCTCTGTCGATACCGTTTGAAAACGAACGGCAGTCAGAGCTCATTGGTAGGGAAGAAGCAAAACCTATCCTTTAGCGTAATCGAACGCTGGGCCAGTAAAACAGAAACAGGTGACATTGCGGAAGTTAGCGAAATTAGTGATCAGGCGCCTGTGTGGCGAGAGGTGACTTCCACGGTCGATAATTGTCTCGGGGGGAAGTGTCCAGACTTTAAAAAATGCTTTGTTGCCAAAGCTCGACAAAAAGCAATGGAAGCAGAAGTGGTGGTGGTGAATCACCACCTCTTCTTTTCCGATTTGTCGTTAAAGGATGATGGTTTTGGAGAGCTTTTGCCCAACTACGATGCAGTGATTTTTGACGAGGCGCATTCCATTTCAGAGATTGCTTCAACATTTTTTGGGTTTTCTGTTTCCAGCTTTCAGTTGAGTGAGTTGTGTCGGGATATCGTTAGCGCAGAAAAAGAAGACAGAAGCGCAAGTGATTTTGCTTCCGTAATACAGCCTATGGAACGGGCACTAGACTCACTTTACCAACAAGTATCTGGATTCGCAGATCAGTCTATAGATATCGAGCAAGTACAAAACGCACAATTTCAGAGAGCCTTAGAAAACTTACAGGTGACCCTGGATGCGCTCATTGACGTACTCGAATCTGCTGCCATGGCGGGGGAAGCCCTCGAAAAGTGCTATCTTCGTGCTACCCACGTGCAGCATCTTTTGGATCAATGGATTGGAGGCAGAGATTCCAACCTAATACGCTGGATCAATGTGACCCAACGGCACGCCAGACTTAATGGTACACCGATGGAAGTGAGCCAACGGTTCAATAACGTCATGACCAGAGCGAAGACTTGGGTCTTCACTTCTGCCACGCTCGCGATTGGGGCAGATTTTTCGGCGTTTAGTGATCGATTGGGCTTATCTCATGCTACTTTCAGAAATTGGGATAGTCCTTACGACTATCCCAATAACGCTTTACTGTATCTGCCGCCAGATATGCCTGATCCTCGAGAGAGGGGTTTTTCCGATCGTGTTTTTGAAGTGATAGAGCAAGTTACCAATGCCAGTCGTGGTAGAGCGTTTTGTTTGTTTACCAGCTATGCGATGATGAATGCGGTTTACAAACGTATGAAAGCGAGTAGTCAATGGAAACTATTTCTGCAAGGAGAAGCACCAAGAAGTGAGTTGATGGATCGATTCCAGCGAACAAAGAATGCGATATTGTTTGGTACATCCAGCTTTTGGGAAGGCGTAGATATCAAAGGGGACGCGCTGTCCTGTGTCGTTATCGATAAATTACCGTTCGCGTCTCCCGGGGACCCGGTTTTGAAGAGTCGATTGCAGGCCTGTGAAGAGATGGGTGGAAACGCATTTATGGAAATACAGGTGCCCGATGCAGCGATTGCATTGAAGCAGGGGGCGGGCAGGTTGATCCGCTCAGAGACCGATCGTGGCCTGTTGGTTATATGCGATCCGCGGCTGAAAACAAAGCGCTATGGCAAACGCTTTTTCGACAGCCTGCCCCCGATGACTGTGACCCAGCAACCTCATCATATTGACGCGTTTTTTCAGGAGGCGAGCTAGCGTGAACGTTCTGGCTATTGAAACCGCTACAGAGAATTGTTCAGTGGCGCTTTGGCTGGATCAGGAAACGATGGAAATCGCGGAGGTCATACCCAATCAACATTCTGGGAGGCTGCACTCCATGATTCAGGAGGTGCTCATCTCGAAAGATGTCAAGCTGAATCACCTTGACGCAATCGCCGTGGATATCGGCCCTGGTTCGTTTACTGGTGTGAGAATTGGTATAGGGGTTGCACAGGGGTTGGCTTTCGCTTCGCATATACCAACCATTGGTATCGGTTCTTTGAGCGCTTTAGCACAGCCTTATCGGGATAGTCTGGTTTTAAGCGCGATTGACGCGCGTATGGGGCAAGTCTACTGGGCACTATTTGATACCAGTAACGGGATCAAGCCGCTTACGCCGCCTCTGGTGAGTAACCCCAGTCAAGTCGCAGGTGTTATTTCGAATCTACCGATCGACAACGAATTATCTGATGTTGCGCTTCTCGGTGTCGGATCTGGATGGGAGGCTTACGGAGCGCAAATTATCGCACCGGATCAGGTTGCCGATTTGACTGTTGCTGAACCGATGTACCCCAGCGCAGGCTGTATTGCGGCTCTGTCGCAGGAAGAGCAATCCACAAATCCGGCATTGCTGTCAGCAGCGTATGTGAGAAATGATGTGGCGAAAAAGGCGGGCTCTCAAATTCGAGTCTGATAAACCGAAGCGCTTCTAACAAAGCACCCGAAATGGTTGTAATGACACTTTTTTATTGTCGATATAGACTTCTGCAAACCAGTCGCCGATAAACTCCTCCATGCCGAAGGAAGGATCAAACATCTGGCCGACAATGGCGCCAGTGGGACCATTGAGCTGCAGCCATGCCCATATCTTCGTGACAGATAATCCATCAAACTGGTAGCGGGTGAGTTCTTTCTGTTCACCTGTTGGATCAAGCCATCGAACTTTGAGTTCGTGCTTTTCCAACGACAAACCGGCAGCGATCACCACAACAAAAATTCGATCAGAGCAGTCGAACTCTGTTTGCCGTTTCTCACCAGGTTGATTTTTAACTTCCTCGCTGGTGAGGTAAATGTCGTAACCGACAGTTTGAGCATAACTAGGTTGCAAACAAAAAAGCAGCATGGAAATCCATGCTGCTTTTATTGCCTTACCAACAGCTTTACCGTTTTCGACTGGCACTGAACCTTTGTACTAATCTACAAAACTAAATGTTTAGAAATCTTTCGGTCTAATCTGATAATTTAGTTACCATCACAGCGGTTAAAGTTTCCGATCTCCAGAAATGTCTCCGCGCTCACGGATAACGGGGTGCCATTAAATTCTGCACCGGTGGCAGTGACCTTCACGTTGTAACTTGCAACGCTACCTGAAGACTGAACCTGAAAATCCTGGAGAATCACGTCTAAATCTACCAATATAATGGAAAAGGTCGCTTCTGATGACCCATTTGGTAAGACCATGGTCTGCTGGAAAGTCCTATCCCGCAACGTAGGTGCGAAGGAGTTTGGAGAGGTATAAGACACTTGATAACGTGTGAAGACGACTCCCTCTGGGAAAAACTCTACTGGGGTAAGACCTGATGCATCAACCAAATCTCTGGCGACAATCGTGAAATTTCCAGTTTTGGTTGTTAATCCTGTTTCAAATACCGGTTCAGTCGTAATATTTCCTTCATCATCTATCTCTGCAGCTTCGCAAAGATCAATAAATGCGTCTACGCTCAGAGTTTCGCTATCAAATCCTCCTCCAGGACCAGGCGAAAGGGTGGACAACAGCAGCAGATTCGATTCCGTAGTCTGTACCCCCAATCCATCACCACTCGATGTGGTTCCTCCACCGCTGCTGCACCCTGCAATAAGCGCAGCTGAGATCAGTCCGAGCGCTAATTTAGGACAATTCTTCATCATAGGTCTTTCCCCAAATGCCTTTAAAATCTTCATGTTATAGAATAATCTGAGACCAAATTATAAAAAGCGAAGATATCCGGAATCAGTCCGTAGGTCAATGTTTCACGGCGATATTCACGCCAATATGATCGATGTCACAATTCTGGTGCCAAAATACGCCAAAATTAGTATAAAAAACGCGATGAGAGTCCACTTTGCGGCTACCTGTCCTCGCCATCCGAAGAGCTTTCTGCCAATCAGCAACGCGGAAAAACCAATCCAGGCTAATACTGACAGTAAGATATGGTGGTTAAATTCTATGGTTTTGCCATGAACCTGCCACGACGAGACCAGACCAGTAATCAGATTGACACTGAGTAGAATGACCCCGAACAGGGTGAGCTGCACCATATTTGATTCCATAGTTTGGATGGCGGGTAAAGCAGGAAACAAACTTCCAGGATTCGCGCTTCGCAGCTTTTTTTCTTGCAAAAACAGGAGGATAGCTTGAACAGCAGCAATGCAAAGGAAGCCAAACGCTAAAATGGCAATAGTGAGATGTAGCCAAAGAGACGGCGGAGCCTGATGCAGTATTAACGCAGGCCCTGGAGTGTAACTACTCGCGATGAGTCCGAGGAAGCCGATCGGTAGTACGATAATGCCAAGATTCGTGATCTGCCTGACAAGCGCTCCAAAGGCAAACATGATCATTGTCATCAGGCAAACCATAGAGAAGATATTGCCTAGCGCTAGATTAAGTTCTCCTTTGTTGGTCAAGGAATCATAGATCTGCCATCCATGCAAAACGCTCAGTAGTGCAGCGATCGCGATGTAGATGCCTCGAGAGCCCGCAGTGGCTTTTAGCTGGCCTGCAGATTGGTCACCCCCCTTGATTCGCCGCCAAAACAGATAGGTGCCCAGTAAATAAAGAATCAGGGTAATCAGGCTGAGCATGAGCAGAGAAAAGTAAGAATCTTAGGGGATGATGGGTGTCTTGAGATTGGTATCCCAAAAAACAGGTAAAATGCGAGCCGCAAATCCGCAACGCAAAAGCTTATTCAAAATCATAGCATTTGTGAGAAGCAACCGGGCGAGGTCAACAAACCTTTTTCAGGCGGTCAACGCGACTTCGTGAAGCCCCTATTTTAATCGAGAATAGTAGAGAGAAACATGTTTGAACAATTAAGCGAGCGACTGCAATCGACGTTTAAAAACCTGAGTGGAAAAGGCCGCTTGTCGGAGTCCAATATATCGGATGCGATGCGTGAAGTGCGCGTTGCTCTGCTTGAGGCTGATGTCTCCCTGGAAGTCACCAAAGAATTCGTTGAACGCGTCAAGGAAAGAGCCGTGGGCCAGGAGGTACTTGGTAGCCTAACGCCGGGTCAGGCTGTCATAAAAGTGGTGCAGCAGGAACTCGAAAAGTTGATGGGGAGCGAGAATGATGGTTTGAACCTCTCAACCCGACCTCCCGCAGTCATCTTGGTGGCAGGATTGCAAGGGGCAGGTAAAACAACAACGGTAGGAAAGCTCGCTAATTTGTTGAAAACCCGAGATAAGAAGTCTGTGCTTGTCACGAGTGCTGACATCTATCGACCCGCTGCAATTAAGCAGCTGGAAACCGTCGCGGGTTCTGTCGGGGTGGAATTCTTCGCCAGTACCGCTGAACAGGATCCGGTGGAAATTGCGAAAAATGCGGTCGAACATGGAAGGGTCACCAGTCAAGATGTGGTGATCGTGGATACCGCCGGGCGACTTCACGTCGACGGTGAATTAATGGAGGAAGTGAAGAAAATTCATCAGGCGATCGATCCCATCGAGACGCTGTTTGTCGTGGATAGTATGACCGGTCAGGATGCAGCAAACAGCGCCCGCGCTTTTGATGAAGCTCTACCATTGACCGGTGTTGTGCTTACCAAGACCGATGGGGACGCCCGAGGTGGCGCAGCCCTATCAATTCGGCACATCACCGGAAAACCAATTAAATTCGTTGGTGTAGGCGAAGCGATGGATGCGCTGGAGCCTTTTTATCCGGACCGTCTGGCGTCACGAATCTTGGGAATGGGTGATGTTCTCTCGCTGGTTGAAGAAGTAGAGAGAAAGGTTGACAAGACTAAGGCTGAGAAATTAGCGAAAAAATTCGTCAAAGGAAAAGAATTTGATCTGGAAGATTTTCGTGAGCAAATGGTGCAGATGCAAAACATGGGCGGAATGGCGAGCATGATGGACAAACTGCCTGGAATGGGTAATTTACCGCAGAAAGCATTGGACAAGGTTGGCGACAAACAAACCGCGCAAACCATTGCCATTATTAATTCGATGACACCCCATGAGCGACGCTTTCCCGCAGTACTCAGAGGGGCACGTAAAAAGCGTATTGCCTCTGGTTCTGGTACTCAAGTACAGGATGTGAATCGATTGCTGAAACAATTTATGCAGATGCAAAAGATGATGAAGCGAATGAAAAAGAAGGGAGGCATGAGAGGGCTAATGCAGCAAATGAAGGGGCAGGGGGGGATGCCTCCTGGAATGGGAATGTAAGTTTTTTATTCGAGCACCGAGGTGAATAGGTAGATTGGCATCGGAAAGAGGGGGTATCCCCATTTTTCGTCCCTACTAGATACGCTTTGTACACTCTGTTTCACGGCATACTTAGTGCAATTGGACTAGACAATTCGAAGGATACAGGGTTCTCTAAACATACCCGCTAGTAGATAGGCGTCGTTTGTCCTTCAAATTTTCTTGCCACGCTTGAAGCATCCTTACCCGCTCGGTCTTGGGACATCCCTGTCGCAAACGATCCAGACAAATTGGCGCGCAATTGGTGCTTGGCGTGAAGCGATTAAGAAATCTATTTTGAGGCGAGTTGGCTAAAACATGCGTTGTTTTTGTTGGTAGGGGAGTTCTAAAAGTTGTCAGACCATTGATTCAAACGGCCTTAAGAAATCCACTACGCAAATATTCCAGAAAACTCGATGGGCAATAAAAGCGTCTACTGGTGATCGAACTGATTGTCTGGATGCGCGGTGGAGCGAAACATCTGTGATTTTGTATAGAGAGAACAGGCAAGGAAAATGGGTCTTTTGCCATCTGGATGCATCTGAGGAAAGGTCCAGTAACAAGATGTGACTCAGTGAGTTTTTAACGCCTAACCATCTGCTTTTGGTATGGGCGTATAAGTAAAACTTTTCTGTAGTTTCGGTTCAGGTGTGCTTCTGGCGATGCCATCTATCTCTACTTCCAGATAACGTGCTAAATGTTTGGAATGTCGGGAAAAATAGCTTTATACTTCCCCTCTCAATTTTCTGTTTCTTGTCCGCGCAGGTCGCGGATTTTTTTGCTTCGAGGTGAATCGTGCAGCTGACTGGCGCTGATATTGTTGTTCGTTGTCTTCAAGATGAAGGCATAGAATTCCTTTTTGGATATCCCGGAGGCGCTGCCCTCCATATTTACGACGCGCTTTATAAGCAAGACCAGGTGAAGCACATCCTGGTGCGTCATGAGCAGGGAGCAACCCACGCTGCCGATGGGTATGCCCGTGCGACTGGAAAGCCTGGCGTGGTGCTAGTCACATCGGGGCCCGGGGTTACTAACACCATTACTGGCATTGCCACCGCTTATATGGATTCCATTCCGATGGTTGTGCTAACGGCGCAGGTTCCCTCGCATTTAATTGGAGACGATGCCTTTCAGGAGGTGGATACGGTCGGCATAACCCGTCCGTGTGTTAAACACAATTTCCTGGTGGGCGATGTGGACAGCTTGGCGGATACCTTGAAGAAAGCGTTCTATATCGCCAGCTCAGGTCGGCCAGGGCCGGTGGTCGTAGATATCCCCAAGGACATCACCGCGAATCTAGCCGAATATGCCTATCCGGAATCGGTAGATATGCGCTCATATCAGCCACGTACGCGAGGGCATTCCAAACAGGTGAAGCGAGGTGTGGATCTGTTGCTCTCTGCTAAAAAACCGATTGTTTACACTGGAGGCGGAGCGGTATTGGGAGACGCAGAAGATGTCTTGCAAAAAATGGTGAACATGCTGGGTTATCCCTCAACCAGTACCTTGATGGGACTGGGGGCAATTCCCGCATCGAATGAGACTTTCCTCGGTATGCTGGGTATGCACGGCACGTACGAATCCAATATGGCGATGCATGATTGCGACGTCATGTTTGCGGTAGGGGCGCGTTTTGATGATCGCGTTACTGGCGAGCTGTCAAAATTTTCTCCTAATGCACGGATTGTTCAAATTGACATTGATCCATCTTCTATTGGTAAAAATGTTGGTGTCGAAGTTCCCATTGTGGGCGATTGTAAAGAGGTCCTTGAGCAAATGGTCCAGCTCCTCGAGCCGCGCATTGATGAAATTGATCGAGGTGAGGTGAACAAATGGTGGGAGCAAATTAATCGATGGAAGTCGATTGACTCCCTCGCCTATAAGACCAATGATGAAAAAATTGTCCCCCAGCTTGTAGTCGAACGATTGGGAGAAATTACCAATGGCGAAGCTTATGTCTGCTCCGACGTTGGTCAGCATCAAATGTGGGCAGCGCAATACTATGCGTTCGAAAAGCCGCGGCGGTGGATCAACTCCGGTGGACTCGGCACAATGGGTTTCGGTTTGCCCTCTGCAATGGGCGTCCAGCTCGCTTATCCGGATTCCACTGTTATCTGCATCACAGGCGACGCGAGTATTCAAATGTGCATCCAGGAGCTATCTTGCTGTTTGCAATATGGTCTGCCAATTAAGGTGATCAATCTCAACAACCAGTACATGGGGATGGTGCGCCAATGGCAAGAGTTTTTCTACGATCGTCGGTATTCCCACTCTTATATGGATGCGTTGCCCGATTTCGTCAAGCTCGCGGAAAGTTACGGCCATATCGGTATGCGCGTTCAGGAACCTTCTAAGTTAGATGCAACTCTTGAAGAAGCCTTTGCGTTGACGGATAGGTTAGTTTTTGTTGACGTAATCACCGACCCAACAGTTAACGTCTATCCGATGATTGCTGGTGGGAAAGGTCACAATGAAATGCATCTTGCGCCCGGTCAGGAAGAAGTAAAGGAAAGGGAGCTGGCTTAATGCGTAGAATTATCTCTGTCCTGCTTGAAAACGAAGCAGGGGCATTGTCGCGGGTAGCTGGCTTGTTCTCGGCCCGTGGCTACAATATTGAATCATTGACTGTAGCGCCCACTGACGACCCTTCTTTGTCGCGCATGACCATCGTCACAAGCGGAACCGACAACATCATCGAGCAAATCACTAAGCAGTTAAATAAACTCGTCGACGTAGTGAAGTTAATAGATTTAACTGAGGGACAGCATATTGAACGAGAGCTCATGCTGGTGAAGGTGGTTGCCGCGGGTAACGAGCAGCGCGAGGAAGTTAAACGCTTGGTAGATATTTTCCGTGGTCGAATTATAGACGTCACAGAGAGTACCTACACGCTGGAGATGACGGGAAATGGCGATAAGGTGGATGCATTTGTGCAAGCACTCTCCCAGGTTGAAATTATAGAAGTGGTGCGCTCAGGCGTGTCTGGTATAGGGCGTGGAAAGCGCGCGTTGAGCGCTTAATTGTACTGATGTCCTCCTTTGACTACCCTATACTCGCCCGCGAAGGGCGGGTTCATCTCATATTGGCTGCAATCGCAGGTATATTTTCTACTTGGTTATGGGGCTGGTGGTCGCTTCCGGTTTGGCTTTTGGTACTGTTTGTTTTCCAGTTTTTCAGAGACCCGAAAAGACAAATCAGTGAGCAACCTGGGGCCATTGTTGCGCCGGCGAGTGGACAGGTTGTGTTTATCGGTGAGACTGGGAACCCCTATCTGGAGGGTGTGACTTCACTGAAAGTCAGTATTTTCATGAACGTGTTTTCTGTCCACTCTAATTTAGTGCCGATTGGTGGGGAAATTCGGGATTGCTGGTATCACGCCGGGAAATTCTTTAATGCTGCGCTGGACAAAGCGTCCTCCGAAAATGAGCGGAATGCGATCTGGATACGTACTCCCGAGGGTGAAGATGTGATTAGCATTCAAATTGCCGGACTGGTAGCGAGACGGATTCTTAGCTACGTGAAAAAGGGCGATCAGGTCCAAACGGGACAGCGCTACGGTTTTATTCGCTTTGGATCCCGGGTGGATTTATATCTGCCAGTGGGAACCCCTCTCAATGTCAACATGGGGCAGTGGGTTACTTCGGGCAATGATGTAGTCGCGAACTTTTCACGTTAGAGCGGTATCATAGGGGTATTCGGTCGCGCGTTGCTACCGACCCTTCGATTCGATACGCAGTGTGCCGGTCGAACGGTTAACCGATGAATAATTGTTTCTGAGAATCCAACCATGAGTGAAAACGACCCCACTTCGAATGCTCGAAAGGGAATTTACTTTCTGCCGAGCCTGTTCACGACGGCAGGACTTTTCTTTGGATTTTTTGCCATTATTCAGGCTACCCATGGCAATTTTGATCGTGCAGCCCTGGCTATTTTTGTTGCCATGATTATGGATGGTTTGGACGGTCGCGTAGCAAGATGGACCAATACCGCTAGTGACTTCGGTAAAGAATACGATAGTTTGGTTGATCTCATTGCATTTGGCCTGGCGCCAGCGCTGGTGGTTTATTTCTGGTCACTGCAGTCAATCGGCCGTGCTGGTTGGTTGATCGCGTTTCTTTACGCTGCGGCCACTGCGCTGCGATTGGCGCGTTTCAATACGCTCACTATCAAGGACAATCGATATTTCTTCGGTTTGCCTTCGCCATCAGCCGGGGCCTTTGTTGTGTTTTGGGTATGGTGTATGCACGATTTTGAATTTACCGGATACGACACGGTGATCGCGTGGTTGAGCGCTTTGGTAACGGTATCAGCGGCGATTTTGATGGTAAGCAATGTCAAGTTTCGCAGTTTTAAAGATTTCGATTACAAAAACAAAATTCCCTTTGTTGTCCTGATTGTTCTGATTTTAGCGTATGTCTTGATCTCGTCCGATCCTCCAACGGTACTGTTTCTGATCACGCTGGGATATGTGCTGTCAGGTCTGGTGAGTTGGGTATGGCGATGGCGAAAGGGTGATGAAAGCAGCCCTTCGTTTTTACCAGATGATCATGAGGACGAAGAACACTTCGAAAATGAGAGTCGAAAGGACTAACAATTCTGTAGAGACAATTTTTCTCTCGCTTCAATGATGCTGTATTGATGGAGTCACATTCAGAGAAACAACTGTTAATTCTGAAGCATATGGGGATTGATGTCTGGAAGTTGCGGGGTTCAGTGGTAGCATCTCCTGAGAAAGAAGGTTCTTCTAATCGAAAAATACCAAGGCAGAACTCAGAAAACACATCGATTGAGATTCCAAAGAAAGCGGAATTTCATTCTGTAGATATGCTGGATGAACCGTCGTCTCCCGAAAAGAAACTAGTATTCTCAGCAAACACGGCAGCTGATACCCGCATCGCTATCGCGGCAGGGCAAAGCCAGGATGAATCTGTCGATACAACAACGACCCCTGGGCCTACAGATAGTACTTCAATAAAAGCGGGCCAACCAAATCAACCGAATCAATCTGATGAGGTGGAATCTGAGACTCAAACCCCAATTGTAGAAAGAAATCCAATTGATGTGATTTGTAATCCTGACGCGGAATGGTGTTTTGTATGTTCGTCATCGGGAGAGAGGCCCGAGAACGAGAAGACGCTATTTAATGCTATTGCATTTGCACTCGGACTTACGCAGTCTGACTACAGCTCGATGTGGCTTTCAGGGGAAGAGGATTTAACCGATTGCTCTGATTTGCAGTCTGAAGTGAGGGAATCTCTTGCCTCGTTGCTAGAACAGGCAAGCCCGAAGAAAGTGGTCATTTTTGGAGAACAACCAGCTCAACAGCTCATCGGTACCGACAAACCATTAAATGTGTTGAGACAGGAAGAATATCGATATCAGGGTGGCGATAGTCAGCTTGTCATCACTTTTGGGTTATCGCATCTCTTGAGCAACCCTTTGGACAAATCACTTGTTTGGGAAGACCTTCACAAAGCCAGCGCTTCTTCTGCCTGAATTAGCAGTGGCTAGATTGACGAATGGTCCCAAGTAGTGGTTTGAGCCTGAAGTCAGGACATAAATTAAACTGTTCAGGTGTTCTTCAGTGTGATTTTGGAATTTCTCCAGGGATGAATTTCTGATCGAGTTGATGGTAGAAGCTACAAAAAATGATCTTCGCATTCGTCCGATTACCGAAGACGATATTGAGCGTATTATTCAACAAGAGAGTAAATCCACACGCTATCCATGGTCGCACAAAAACTTACTGGAAGGAGTGCGAGGCGGCTCAGGGGCAATGGTGGTGTATTTGAACGAGGTTCCGATTGGGTACTATGTTGTTTCGATCGCCGCTGGCGTGCATGAAATCCAAAATATAGTGGTATTTAACTGTTACCAGGGTCGAGGATTGGGTCAACGCTTGTTATCAATGATTTTGACTCACGCATTAAAAGATTCTAAAGCAGAGGTTTGGTTGGAAGTGAGAGAGAGTAACGCCTGTGCCAGAGCTATCTATGAAAAAGCGGGGTTTTGCGTTAGTGGCGTAAGGAAAAACTACTACTATTGTGAAAACGATAGCAGGGAGGACGCGATACTGATGACATTGAATGGAAAAATCACCGGGTAAATACGCAGCTCCTCAAAAAAATAAACGGCCACTCACAGCAAGGATGAAGATGTCATCATCCGGCTGTCTACTGGAACACGACCAATGTTTGACCAGGTTGCAAGATACTCTTTCTGCTCAACTGATTCCAACGCATTAAACTGTTCAGAGAAACGTGGTACTTACGCGAGATATTCCATAGAGTGTCTCCTTTGGAGACCATGTGTTTCTTTTTATCGGTTTGAGTTTTTTCGGTGACAGTGGTTGAACCTGCATACTTCGCACCACCACTTAACGGAATTCTTAGCTCCTGACCGGGTTTGATGAGATTTCCCTTAATCGAATTGGCAGTGCGAATAGACTCGGCGTCGACACCATGCAGTTTGGCAATCTTTCCAAGATACTCCCCTTTCTTAACCCGATGTCGCGCCCATTGCATCCTGTCGCGTGCACTTAATCCAGCCAGGTCTCGCATCAGTTTTTCAGCATCTTGACTGGGAACCACGATAGTGTGCGGACCATTCGGGGGCGTCACCCCGCGAACATAACCTAAATTCAAAAAATGCAGCTGCTTACGATTAAGTGAGATCATAGATGCGACAACAGTGAGGTCGGTTTGCGTTTTTAAATCCACGACCTGTAATCGCTGAACATTGTCGAGCGGTGTGAGAGTAATATTAAATTTACCTGGGTCTTTGAGGATGTTACGGATCGCAAATAGCCTTGGCACGTATTCGGAGGTTTCACGGCGTAAAGTGAGAGCGGAATAGGTAAGAGGTAAGCCCTTGGCTTTGTTACGCCTGAGTTGCTTTCGAATCGTACCCTCACCTGCATTGTAGGCCGCTAGTGCCAGCTCCCAATCGCCATTGAATTCCTGAGAAAGATAGTCGAGATAGTCGAGTGCAGCCCTGGTAGATTGAACCAGATCACGTCGCGCATCCATCCACCAATCCTGTCGTAAACCAAACCGGCGACCGGTTGCGCTTATGAATTGCCACATACCCGCCGCCCGAGACCGTGAGGTAGCATCGGGCCTGAATGCGCTCTCTACTGCAGGAAGAATCGCGACTTCCGCGGGGATGTTGCGAGCCTCTACTTCTGCAAGAACATAAGGTAAGAACCAGTAGGCTCGTTCCGCCAGTCGTTTGAAATATTTGGGATGTTTGGCGTACCAACTCTCAAAGTGCGCGACTCGTTCAGGCTGCTCTTCAAGATTGGATAGTCGAAATCCGGCGCGAAGATCTGCCCACAAATCGTTTTGACGAACCTCAAGTTTTGGTTTTACTGCGGCCAGTTCAGTCGTTTGTTGTGAGGCATCTGGAACCCGGTTGATCTCTATTTCACGTAGATAGAGCTTCGGCGTCGAAAGCTTTTCCTGGCTTCCCGTCAGAGCGGTATCCATGACCTTGGGGCCATTCAAACTGACTGGAGCGGCGGGAACATCTGAACCCTCTGAGCTCAATCCTGCTTCAGGCACGCGTGCTTCCGGGCTGGCTGAATTGCGCCATCCGAGATCGAAACTGGCACATCCAGCCCCCGCCAACAGACAAAATGCCGCCAGCGTTGTTTTTATTACACCTCCGAGCATGAGCGGATACTAAAGTTGGGGCGTGCTGGAGTCAATATTTGACGCGTCGTGCGGAGAATTTGTCCTGTTCCCACTATTGGCGGAGACGACAAGACTTTGGCCGTCACATATAATCCGCGCCCTGATTCCATTTATTCGAGAAAATCTATGAAAGCTCCAGTTCGAGTTGCTGTGACCGGCGCCGCCGGTAATATTTCTTACGCGCTCCTGTTCCGCATTGCGTCTGGCGATATGCTGGGTAACGATCAGCCAGTGATACTGCAGTTGTTGGAGATACCTCCGGCAATGGATGCGTTGAACGGGGTAGTGATGGAGCTACTGGATTGCGCATTTCCACTGCTCGCAGGGATCGAAACATCAGATGACCCTAATATCGCTTTCAAGGATGTCGACTACGCACTCCTTGTGGGCTCTAAACCGCGCGGGCCTGGAATGGAGCGAGGGGATCTACTAAAAGACAATGGTAAGATTTTCTCTGTCCAGGGCAAAGCGCTCAACGACCATGCGTCTAGAGACGTCAAAGTTCTGGTAGTTGGCAATCCCGCGAATACCAACGCGCTGATTGCGGCGGCAAATGCCCCAGATCTTGATAAGAATCAGTTTACGGCGATGATGCGTTTGGACCACAATCGAGCCAAAGCACAACTCGCGGCCAAGATTGGCGTTCATCATGATCAAATTACCCGAATGACAGTATGGGGGAATCATTCTGCTACGCAGTACCCGGACGTATCCAATGTGACCGTGGATGGTAATGGGGTGGAAGTAGAGGAAAGCTGGCTGGTTGACGAATTCATTCCAACTGTCCAGCAGCGCGGGGCGGCGATTATCAAAGCCAGAGGTGCGTCGAGTGCGGCATCAGCAGGTTCAGCTGCTATTGATCATATGCGCGATTGGGCGCTTGGAACGCCCGAAGGTGACTGGGTCAGCATGGGAATACCGTCTGACGGCAGCTACGGGATAGCGGAAGGATTAATGTATTCCTTCCCGGTTACCTGTAAAGACGGTAAGTATGAGATTGTGCAAGGGCTGGACGTGACCGACTTTAGTCGGGAACGTATGCAAGCCACTGAGAGTGAGCTGCTTGAAGAGCGAGAGGCGGTTTCCGCATTGATGTAGTGCTAAGTAGCGCATAGTTTCTAAAAAACGGAGCCGCGCGCTCCGTTTTTTTATTCAGAAGAATGCCAGATTAAATCGTGAACATCAGCGTAATTATTCCAACCAGGAATCGACTGAAACTGCTGCAGAGAGCGATCGATTCGGTGTTATCCCAAAGCTTGCCGCCCTGGGAGCTTATTGTGGTCGATGATGGATCCAGTGACGGCACTGCCGAATGGGTAAAGAAGAATCACCCGTGCGTCGTTCTTATTGAGCAAGCTCATTCTGGGGTGAGTGCAGCGCGAAATACCGGAATTAATCTTGCAAAAGGAGATTGGGTTGCTCTGCTCGACTCAGATGATGAATGGCTGCACAAAAAGCTAGAAAAACAATCGTTGTTACTCCTAGCAGAACCGGGTAGAAGCGTTTGCCATACAGATGAAATCTGGATTCGCAATGGTAAGCGAGTCAATGCGATGAATAAACATCAAAAACCAGAAGGACATATTTATCAACAGTGTCTGCCACTTTGTTGTGTTTCACCATCTTCTATCATGATTCATAAAAGCGTATTCGAACGTGTTGGTATGTTTGACGAAAGTTATCCTGCCTGCGAGGACTATGAGCTTTGGTTGCGAGTTTTTAGTCGCTACGAAGCGCTTCTTGTCCATGAGCCTCTGCTGAAAAAATACGGTGGGCATTCAGATCAGCTCTCCAGGGCGCATTGGGGAATGGACCGGTTTCGAGTTCGCGCAATAGATGGCGTATTGCAAAATGGGAACTTAAACAAAGCAGATCGTCAGCAATCTATCAAGGTGTTAAAGGAGAAGTGTGAAATTCTCTCAAAAGGAGCTGAAAAGAGGCGTAAATTTGATGAGGCGAAGACTTATAGAAACCTTTCCGCGAAATACTCTCTAGAGAAATCCCATTGTTAGTCATTCTGGTAGCGCACCACGCTGAAGGGAATGCGCTGATCGAGCATTACAATCTCAATCAGGACCATCAGGATAAAAGTGGCCGTCGATTTTTGGGTGAAGAGGTATGTCTCAGAATTATTGGTCAGGGAGAAACCAATGCGCGGCAATCTGTGATCAAGGAACTCGCAGCAGTATCTCACCCTGGAAACCTGCACTGGTTAAATATTGGGATCGCAGGTTCAGCGGAGTGGAGGGCAGGCAGTTTGGTCGAAGTGAAGCAGATCAGTTCGGATCAAACAACTGACAACGCGTTGTCATTTACGCTCCATCAGCGAAAATTAGCGCCGCCTTCAGTGTGCTTGAGTGTTGCCGAACCAACCGAGACCTATCCGCAATCTGGTGTCGTGGATATGGAATCGTATGCGATTGCTGCTGAGCTGAGTGCCAGATCGATGCTGAACAGTTTGACGGTGGTCAAACTGGTGGCAGATGGCCCGGAAAACCCGTTAAACACTCTCAATCTCAGTGATATACGGCGATTATTGGATCGCTCTCGAATTCATATAATTGGAATCAGTGATAAACTTAAGCGACTGATTGCTACCTCTTTTTGAGTAAGATTTATGTCAAATATCACGTCGACTATCGCAGAATATTTCAAACCAGTTCGAACCTTGTCCCTGCTGATTTTTGCAGTATTAGTCGGGTTCGGGTCCACCGGTGCTGTGTGGGCGGAAGAAGTGTTTCCAGAGTCGGTGGAATTGGCCGGTGGCACTCTTGTAAAACAAGGGGTTGGAACGCGTAAAAAAGCTTTTTTGTCACTTTACTTGGCGGGGTTGTACCTCGAATCGAAAAGTAATGACAGTGTCGCGATTATTAATGCTGATAATCCAATGGCGATTCGACTCCAAATTGTATCCAAGCTTATCAGCGCCAAGAGAATGAAGTCGGCAATGCTGGATGGTTTTAATCAATCTACCGGGGGCGCAGTCGCACCGATTCAGGAGGAGATTGATCAGTTCGCCACTGGATTTAGTGATGAAATCAAAAAGAAAGATGTGTTTGATCTGATATACGTTCCGGGCAATGGCGTCGAGGTGATCAAAAATGGTACCAGCAAAGTGATCGTACCTGGTCTGGAATTCAAACAAGCGCTCTTCGGTATCTGGCTCTCGGAAGATCCCATTCAGGCCTCTTTAAAGAAATCGATGCTCGGTGAAAAATAGCCGCGCTATTACCTAAGTATTTTAGTCACTCACATACATTAATTCGATGCCTTCTTTTGATATTGTTTCCGAAATTGATTGGCAGGAAGTCAAGAATGCCGTCAATATGGCAAATAAGGAGATCACTAACCGTTATGACTTCAAGGGCAGCGATGCCAGAGTCGATGAGGCGGATCCAAAGCTCACCTTGCATGCGGATGATAGTTTCAAGGTTTCCCAGGTGATGGATGTGTTGCTGCTCAAACTATCGAAGAGAGGAATTGACGTGAATGCATTGGATAAGGCCGCAGTCAAATCCAGTGCCACCGGAAAATCGATGCAGGAAATCACTGTGCTGCAAGGTATAGATACCGATAGAGCAAAAAAGATGGTGAAGTTGATCAAGGCAGAAAAATTTAAAGTACAGGCTGCCATCCAGGGCGAGCAGGTGAGAGTGACCGGGAAAAAACGTGACGACCTGCAACAGGTGATTGCTTTTTTGAAGGAGCAAAAATTAGATATTCCGCTTCAGTTCACGAACTTTCGAGACTGAGCGGCATCAAACCAAGATAAATACCGCATTATGAACACTATGACTTTCAAAAAAGCCAAAATGGCTATTCGCTTCCTCGTGGCTGCTACGGCAATTCAAATGATCAGTAGCACTGCCTGGGCGCAGAGTGAAATGGATAGCGTTAGATCCAATCTCGAGAAGATTATTCCTGTGAGTATGAAGATTACAGATATCTCGCAGACCGCAATGGAAAGCGTGTATGAGGTCACCGCCGGTAGCGAGACGTTGTACGTCTACAGCAAAGATAAGTTCGTGATGATTGGTGAGGTATTTGATGCTGATCGCCGTGTTAGTTGGGCGCAGGAGCGAAGAGAGAAGTCTAGGGAAAAAGCGTTAGCAGAGCTCGCAGAACTCCCAGAATCCAATATGATTATTATGGGAGACAAAAAAGGCGAGCGCTTTATTACTGTCTTCACCGATACCGATTGCGGCTGGTGTCAAAAATTCCATCAGGACATTCCGGCCCTTGGAAAAGGTGGCCTTAAAGTTCGCTATATGATGTGGCCTAGAGCTGGACTGAATTCAGAAAGCTATCGAGAAGCGGTTTCTGTCTGGTGCGCAGATGATCAGGGGGAAGCGATGACCGTAGCAAAAAATCGGCAGCAAGTTGAACAAAAGGACTGTCCGAATCCCGTAGCGGATCACTATGCACTTGGGCACCGCCTTGGTGTCCAAGGTACACCGTTCGTCATGCTGGATACAGGTGAAGTGTTAGGGGGGTACGTGCCGCCTAAACAACTACTTGGCGAAGCGGGATTGAACTAGCTTTAAGTCGTTATTTGAGCACTTAGCAACAATAGCTCTTCGTTGTTGATTGCTGTGAGTCTCTAAGGGGAACATAACCCGAACACACGATTCCTGGTGATTTGGGTCCGGTAGAGTGTGCTGCAGTGTCTTCACTGTATTCTTTGTTGCGCTCTCAAATTACCGTGTTCCTTGACGCGAATTTCTCCCTTTTTAGAATTCAGCATTCATACAGATAACTTTCAGTTTTCATTAACGCGCTACTTGCGATCATTGCTCCACTGCATTTTTGCAGTGAAAGGCAAGTTCATAACGTTAAGTGAGGAGTTAACTGATGGAAGCTTTAGAGGCGACAAATGTCGCGTATTTACATCCCCTACCCGAATATCTTGCGGATCGCATTCTCGCTACCTCGGGGCAGATCGGATTTGAAGATCTGGACAAAAGTTTAGTCGCACTATCAAAGCGCGGTTTTATCGCTACTAACGCAATAGCAAGCGGAAACGATCCGCAAATTATTGCAGGGGTAAAATCTTTCAATACCGCACTCAATAGCTACTTAAATTTGTGTGAAGCACGAATTTACGCGCCTTTGCGCAACCAGCTTTCCGGTAGCCTATCGGAATCCCACATTACGTTTGCGAGGGAGTTTCAAGATATGAAACAGCGACTGCAGGGGTTCATGGAGCTTCTACCGTTCGCATCACTGTCACATCGCCGGCTCAGCTCGAAGGCAATATGCCGCATCGACAAAATGATTGTACAGCGTCGCGCCGCAGAGAGAGAGGAGCTATACCCACTGATTCTGGGGCAAACAGATTCTGTATTGACTGCTTGAGTTTCTTCGGGAAAACGACCGAATCGGTTTGAGTATCGCAATTATCCTTGTGTATCAGTTTCTTCATCCGACAACCGCGCGTCGATCGATTTCAAATTATCGCCTTCGAAAACTAACGTGGCGGACTGGCTGGAGACGGTTTTGCTCCTGCCCTGCTTCAAAGAATAGTAGTAATCCCAGCGATCTCGATTGAAGGGATCATTGATCAGCGGATAGCCGAGAATCCGAATTATCTCCCTTCGGCTCATACCGGGCTTAACCTTGTCGATCATTTCCTGGGTAATTTCGTTTCCTTGCTGAACGTCTTGCCGATAGACGCACCCACTGGTGAGCCCTAGAACGAGAGTCAGGGCAACTGACGAAAGTAAAATTTTCAGAGTACGAGGAAGAAACATTCGGATTTATAAGCGGGTGTGTGGATGAAAGACAAGATATGAAATTACAGCAAGAAAGTACTTAAAATGAATAGAGTATTTCCCAACAAGTGATTGAAAGTTAAACAGAAAGTTACGTAGTGTATTGATAAATTTGATGATTCGGACAGACTATCCTAATTGTTTTAGGACCGCTATTTCATCACAGTTCCTGAATTTGTGACAGTTGATGCATGCTCCCCAGACCTTTTCTGGAAGCACACTCATCTCAACCACACTATAGCCAAGTCGCGCAAAAAACCGCACTTCATAAGTCAACGCCATCAGCCGAGACAGTCCAAGCTGATTCGCTTCTTCCTCGATCTTCTTCACCAGTTGAGTGCCTAAACCAAACCCTGCAAATTCTGGCGTTACCGCGAGGCTGCGAACTTCTCCTAACTGCCTGGTAAATATTTGCAATGCACAGCAAGCAACGATCTGGTCTTGCTGCTCTATGACAATGAATTCCCGAATTGACTGATAAATATCGCTTTCTGGTCTGGGTAGCAGCAACCCTCTGTCGCTGTAATGCTTCAAAATCTGATAAATCGGACGCACATCATCCAATGACGCGGCTCGCGGCGAGGCGGAGTCTAATGAACTGCTGAGTTTTGCCGTCGCGGACATGATGATCAGAAGGGTTCTCAGATATGCTAAATATATCAGTTAGTTGCAAGCATTTCTTCAGCATGCGCACGAGATTGCTTGGTGAGCTTTTCACTACCAGACATGCGCGCAATTTCCTCAATTCTCTGCTCGTCACTCAGAGGCCTTACTTGAACTTTAACCGAACGGCCGTTGTCGCTGGCCTTACTCACCGAGAAGTGGTTATTCGCACGGGCAGCGACTTGCGCGAGATGGGTGACGCAGATCACCTGACGACTTGCGCCGAGTTGCCTTAAACGCTCACCGACAACATTCGCTACTGTCCCGCCAATCCCAACATCGACCTCATCAAATACCAATGTCGGAACACGAGCAGCGTCTGCGAGAATCACTTGAATTGCCAGTGAGATACGAGAAACTTCGCCGCCTGAAGCGATTTTGGCCAATGGCTGGATGGGAATACCCGGGTTCGCTGTCACTCGGAATTCGATAGTTTCTTTTCCTGTTCTCGGATACTCGCTAGATGGAACGGGCTGTATCGCAACTTGGAACTCTCCTCCTTCCATGCCTAGATCCTGCATTGCGGCAGTAATTTTTTTGCCCAGTTTTTTCGCCTCCGATATACGTTTTCTGGTCAGCTGTTGTGCCGCTTTTTCATACTCTCCGATGGCGCTGTCGAGTTCTTTTTGCAGTCGAGCTGTTTCTGCTTCGGGGTTTTTTAAACCATCCAGTTGGGTTTGTAGCTCTATTGCATATTCGGCGAGCTCATTAGGGTGCACACGGTGTTTCCGGGAGAGCGAATGGTAGAGCGAGATTCGCTGCTCAACCTCTTCCGCTTCTTCGGCATTAAGATCTGTTGCTTCGTAGTGTGTCTTTAATTGGCGTGCTGCTTCTTCGACGTTCACGGAAGCTTCCTCCAGCATAGCGGCGATATCACCGAGTGCACTGTCGAGGGATTCAAGTTGCCGTAACTGCAAACCGACACGCCCCAGTTCCTGATGTACGTTACTGTTATCCCTTTCCATCAGGATTTGGGCTGCTTCTAGGGTTCCTGAAATGAGCTCTTTACTATGCTGCTGCCGTTTCTGAGTGATTTCCAGCTGTTCCCATTCTCCCTGAACCGGGTCGAGATGCGTTAGTTCTCCAAGCTGGAACTTGAGTAGATCCATACGTTCCGCGGTTGACTGTTGTGTGTTGTTCAATTCATCGAGCTGCTTTCTCAGCGCAGACACCCGATCGTGAAGTGAAGCAACTTTGTGGAGAACTTTTTGGTTTCCTGCGGCTTCATCTAGTAGCATCTGTTGAATCGGACGGCGCATCAGGGAATGATGTTCGTGTTGTCCATGGATATCCACAAGTGATTCTCCCAGCGTCCTTAGCATTGAGATATTGACGGGTCGTCCATTAATGTATCCTCTGCCGGGTTTATCTCGTCGGATGATTCTTCTAAGTTGTAATTCGGTTTGATCTTCAAGATCATGCTGCCTTAGCCAGCTAAATATCGGATGATCTGCAGTTAAATTAAAGCTTGCCTGTATTTCTGCCTGATCTTTACCGAATTGAATCAGAGAGTTATCAGCCCGCGCACCGAGCAAAATACCCAACGCATCCACCATCAGTGATTTTCCTGATCCTGTTTCCCCAGTTACCGCTGTAAACCGGTCGTCAAGCTCTAGCTCTACGGATTCTGTGATGGCGAAATGACGAATGGCAATCCAATCAATCATCCCAACCAGCCTAGCTTGGACCGCAATACCTCAAAATGGTCATGTGTGTTAATGCGAATCATGGAGAGTTGGTCAGGGGCTCCTGTCAGCTCTAAGGTTTCATCACCGCGAATTTCATGCACGATAGAGCCATCCAGTGATAAATTGGCATGGGTTTCCGCTGTCTTTATCGCATCAATTTGAATGGTATCGCGCGCATCAATCATGATGGGACGGTTACTGAGGGTATGGGGGCAAATCGGTGCAATACTCAACACTGGCAGGGTAGGATAGATTATCGGACCCCCAGCGGACAGGGAGTAGGCGGTAGAGCCGGTAGGCGTGGCGACGATCACTCCATCGCTTCGGGTATGGCTGACAAACACACCATTGATTCGGGTTTCAAACTCCACCAGTCGCCCCGTGTTGCCTTTTGACAGTACTGCATCGTTTACCGACAGCCCACGGTATACGACTTGGTTGTCTCGAGCCACGGTGACAGAGAGCATTGTGCGATCTTCAATGTGATAGCGCCCAGCTAGAATATCGTCAATACTCGCTTCGAGGTCATCAAGGGCGATATCGGTTAAAAAACCAAGTCTTCCCAAATTCACGCCGACCGCGGGAACGCGAAATCTCGACAGCTTACGCGCAGTACTCAGCATCGTGCCGTCACCACCGACCACCATTGCGATATCAATTACCTCATTCAGCGCATTATTTTCCTCATCGATCCGCTCTCCATCGATTTCTGCTGCTGTCGTACTCCCCAGCAATACCCTTAGACCACGCCGCTCAAGGACCGAACGCACTTGCGCCAAAATAGGAGCTACACTGTTATCCTGAAACTTTCCGAACAAGCCAACTCTAGATATTTTCACTTTATTTCAGGATGTTATGAGGTTTTTATAAAGTAAGCCCTAGCAAGGCTTCATTCCGTGGTTAACGTGATTTTCGGACTTTATTTCACAAGCACTATCGTTAGTCGTGCAGTTGGAAAAAAATCTCCCCTGGCACATTCTTCGTGTACTATTTGAGTGAGATTCGAACGGTATGACGTCTACAAGAACAAGTATAAGCTGGATAAATCAAAAAACAATGAGGATCGCTGATTTTTGCCATTCTTCGCAGATATCGTTTGAAAAGTATGGTCACAGAGTCATAGACTGACGGTTAGAAAAATTGTTGCTAAGAATTGTAAAACTGCGTTTGCATGTCTGATAACGAAACAATAGCTCCTGGTTCGCGAGCAGAACTCGTGCTGATGGGCTTGATCAGTAAGTATATTAATGAAGGTACTCCCGTAGGGTCACGTACCCTATCAAAGGAAACCGAACTTGATCTAAGTCCAGCCACTATCCGAAATGTCATGTCGGATCTAGAAATGTGCGGTTTGATTGAGGCACCGCACACGTCCGCTGGGCGAATTCCAACGCAAAAGGGATATCGTTTTTTCATCAATTGTCTGATGAGCGCTGGCAACATGCAAAGTGTGGCTACGGGGGAATTCCAGGATGTGTTTCAGGGTGTCTCGGATCAGAAAAGCATTCTCACAGGTGCTGCAGACATGCTGTCTAAGATCACGTCTTTCGCCGGGGTTCTGTCAACACCGACTAAAACTGGTGTGGCGTTTAAGCAGATCGAGTTTCTGAAGTTATCACCCAAGCGAGTGCTGGCGATTTTGATTACCCAAGACGGGCAGGTGCAAAACCGCGTGCTTACCGTGAACAAAGACTATGCCGAAAACGAGCTCGTCGAAGCAGCCAACTTTTTTAATGCCACATATGGAAGCTGGAGTCTTGATACGGTACGGATTGATTTGGCACGACACATGCGCAGTGATCACAGAGATATGCACCGGGAAATGCGGATGGCGGTGAGAATGGCGGGTGAGCTTTTCGAAAGCGAAGCGGAAACGGAAAAGGAGTCTGTATTAGTCAGCGGAGAAAATAATTTGTTGGGGATTCCAGATTTTGCGGAGCTTGAAAAAATTAAAGGCTTATTCGACACCTTCAAGACTAAACAGGTGTTGTACGATCTTTTGCAAAAAAGCTTGGAAACTTCTGGCGTTCAGATCTTCATCGGAGAAGAGTCCGGTTACAAGATTTTGGAAGATTGTAGTGTGATTGCAGCTCCCTATGAGGTTGATAATGAGCGAGTTGGAGTACTGGGTGTGATCGGGCCGACCAGAATGCAATACAACGAAGTGATATCAGCAGTCGACATCACAGCAAGACTGGTGGGCAGTGCACTGAGTACAGCAAACCGTCATTAAACCGTCATTAGTCGGGCATCCGTAAGAATCAGACCGAGAAATTGCGCGATTTAAATTCCCTCTTTCACGAGGTCAAAGCATTTGACAGGCCTCCCGTTGAGAAATGGCATCCAGAAAAAACTGTAGATTTTGATCTGCACATTACCTCCAATGGAGACTGGGTCCATGAAGGGGACAAAATTACACGGCACAAATTAGTGAAACTGTTCTCAACAGTTTTGGCTTTGCGTGACGGCGAACATTTTTTGGTTACCCCGCCAGTTAAATATCGAATCCAGGTCGAAGATGCGCCGTTTCTTGCGGTTGAACTCAGAGCGGTGGGACTTGGGGAGGATACTGAGCTTGTTTTTCGGACCAATGTCGACGAGGTGGTCACCGCTGGACCAAAACATCCAATCGAGGTCGAAGTGGAACGGGAAACCGGTGAACCCAATCCCTATATTTTTGTACGCGACGGCTTGAAAGCCAGGTTAACGCGTTCGGTCTTTTACCAACTTGTCGACATCGCCCTGTCACAAGGCGCCGATGAATCAAGACCAGGAGTTACTAGTGGAAAAACATTTTTTCCACTGACATAAGCGCAGAGAATCTGCCAACTGAAAACGCAATTCCCTGACAATTCTGCTATTCTTTTCGTTTGAAAGAAGTTGATGCTGACAATTAGGACACTTGCTATTGTTAAATCAAACGTTATAACGACACGTACCAGGTTTGGAGAGAAATCATGAGCTGGCAAAAGAAAATTCTTCGCGTTGACCTTACCGCTGGCACAGCGGTTTCCGAGCCGTTAAATATGGAATGGGCAGAGCAGTTTTTGGGCAGCCGAGGACTGGCAACCAAGTACTTATGGGAGGAAATGGATCCCGCAGCAGATCCTCTCGGACCAGATAATAAACTCATTTTCTCCACTGGTCCGCTGACAGGCACTATGGCGTCCACCAGCGGCAGGTATGCCGTCGTGACCAAAGGACCATTGACCAATGCGATTGCCGCCTCAAATTCGGGCGGAAAATTTGGGGCCGAGCTCAAATATGCCGGCTATGACATGGTGATTATCGAAGGCAAATCCCCCCATCCTGTCTACCTCTCGATTAATGACGATAAAGCTGAACTGCTGCCTGCAGATGAAATTTGGGGCAAGACGGTATGGGAGGCGGACGCCTGGATTCATCGACAAACTCAAGATCCATTGACCAAAGTGGCCGCGATAGGAGTATCCGGGGAACAGCTGGTGCGCTATGCCTGCGTGGTAAACGACCTCCATCGCGCAGCGGGGCGTTCGGGAGTTGGGGCGGTAATGGGTAGCAAAAACCTGAAGGCGATCGCTGCCAGGGGCACTGTTGGTGTGAAGGAAGATAATGCTGCCGCATTTATGGAAGTAGCGGCAAGAGTCAACAAGGAGCTTCATGGCAGTAGCGATCGGCGCGGTTTGATGCGCTATGGAACCCTAGCCATGCTAGACAGTATGCAAGAGTTCGGAGGTCTTCCCACTGAAAATTTCCGCAAGGTTTCGTTCGAGCATGCCGATAGTGTGAATCATGAAGCGGTAGAAGTGACCAACCGCACTGGCCACAAAAACCTCATCAAAAATGCCGCCTGTTTTGGCTGCACAATAGCCTGTGGTCGTATCGCTAAGATTGATCCCAATCATTTCAGCGTGAGAAACCGACCGGAGTATTTAATTGCTTCCGGGGGGTTGGAGTATGAAACCGCGTTTGCTTTTGGGCCTGTTCTTCGGATTGACGATCTGGATGCCATGACCTTTGCCGGCTTCATGATGAACGAACACGGAATGGATCCCATTTCCTTTGGTGTAACCCTGGCCGCGGCGATGGAGCTATTTGAAATGGGGGTGATTACACTCGAAGATACTGACGGTGTTGATCTGAGTTTTGGAAACGCCGAAGCGCTGGTCGTGATGTCAGAAAAAGCTGGAAAGCATGAGGGCTTTGGCAAAATACTCGGGTTAGGCTCGAAACTGATGTGTGAGAAATACGGTCATCCGGAACTCTCCATGTCCGCGAAAGGTCAGGAATTTGCAGGTTACGATGCTCGCGCTATGCAGGGAATGGGTCTGGGGTATGCGACCAGTAATCGAGGTGCTTGCCATCTACGCCATGACACGTTCGAACAAGACATGTCTGACGCCGGTACAAACGGAAAGGCCGAGGCTGTCAAAACCTCTCAGGACTTTGTTTCTATGGTGGATTCTTCCGGGCTCTGTTTGTTCACTACGGCGGTTTGGGGCTATGACGATTTTGCCAGCATGATCAATGCGACCTGTCCTGGTGAGTGGGATGAGGAACGCATTCGAGAGCTGGGAGAACGGGTATGGAACCTCGAGCGCTTGTTTAACAATGCTGCAGGTTTGACTTCCGCTGACGATAGCCTGCCGCCCCGAATGTTGAAAGACCCTGTCCCAAGTGGTTTCGCAAAAGGCGGTGTAAACGAGTTGGATGTTCTGCTTCCGCAGTACTACAGTGAACGTGGGTGGGATGGTGGTGGCGTTCCGACACCTGAGAAGCTGGCGTCATTGGGGCTTTCAGCTGAAGTCCGCTTTACTCCTTCAAAAAGCGCCGACCATTCACCCAACACTTCTTCTACAAGTTCCGTCGAAAAGACGATAGATCAAGCCCAAGAGGCGGTTGAGGATAAAGTCCAAGCTTCAGTAGATGCTGTCGCTAATGCTGCACAGGATGCAGCACAGCATACCGCCCAGGCTGCTGATTCGGCGACGTCGCAGATGCAAACACAACCCAGCTTTTTCTCAAGGATCGTGCAAAAAATCTTTGGGGCGAATAAGTAGAGAATCGGAAAAGTCTTCACCGCTCTCTCGATAATATCGCGAAGTAGCCTATAACTCCGACCTGGTTTCATTTAGCCTGAGATTCGAAAGACTTTCGTCTCCGACCACGAGTTATCGACTATAGCGCTGTAGTCAACCAGCGCTATAGTCGGCGATTAATCGCCCCTCGATGATTCCCTCGGTGCACTATTCAATCACCGATGCTTGTCCTTCTCCGCGAGGGTCAGACGCCGCTTCTATTTCTCCAGAGGCCTTATTCAAAATCACAGTGTGCATGTTTCCCCAAGTTCTGCCTCTTGGGTGAAGTTGGTGGCCTTTCACGTAAAGTTGGACAATTTCCTTAGCAGTGAATGCATCTGGCTCATATTGAATGCGGTCGGGCAGGTACTGATGATGAATTCGTGGCTTACTGACAATCTTTTCAGCACTAGCACCTGCATGAAAAGCCAGGGCTCCTTGTAATACCATGGAGATAATTCTGCTGCCTCCAGGTGTGCCAATAACAGCGATTCGGTCCTCTGTTTCCAAAAAAGTCGGGCTCATACTGGATAACATTCTTTTTCCAGGAGCGATCGCATTGGCCTCATTCCCGACCAATCCGTAAACGTTGGGTACGCCAGGTTTAGAGGAGAAATCGTCCATCTCATCATTCAAAAGAACGCCCGTTCCCGGAGGGACGAAGCCAGACCCAAAGGGGTAGTTGATCGAAAGCGTGGCGGATACTCGATTTCCTTCGTTATCGATGATGGAAAAGTGTGTCGTATCGGAACCTTTGGGATTATCCTGATGAACGGGTTCCAAATCGCTACTTGGGGTGGCCTTGGAAATCGAAATGGACTGTTGCAAATTGGTCGCGTGTTCGTCGCCCAATAAACGCGCAATGGGAACGTCCACAAAGTCGCTGTCGCCCATGTATGCAGCTCGGTCTCGATAGGCACGTCGCATTGTTTCAACCAAAACATGTTTATGAGCAAGTTCATCAAGAGTATCTAGTTCAACTTTCGCGAGCTGATTCAGGGCAATTGCCATCACAAGACCACCGGAAGAGGGTAAAGCGGCTGAGGTCACTTTCATATCCCTATACTGGACTTCTATGGGCTCGCGGATGCGGACACGGTAGTCGGCAAGATCTTCCAAAGTCCATATTCCCCCTGCTTCCTGTACTCCATGGACTAGCGTTTCCGCAACTTCGCCGCGATAAAAACCATCAAAACCTTCTATGGCAAGAGCGCGTAAAACTTTGGCCAGGTCGGGTTGGCGCAGTATCCAGCCTGGTTCTGGAACATTGCCATCGTCGAGAAAAATTGCGGCAGCAGCCGGGGAGGCTTTAACGACTTCATGGCGAAACTGCATCAGCCTTTGATAGTGTTCTCCTACAGCAAATCCCTCTTCAGCATATCGGATTGCCGGAGCCAGGTTTTCAGCCAGTGAGAGATTCCCATGCACACTGGATATCCACGCTATTGCCGCGGGTTCTCCCGGAATTCCCGCGGCAAGGGGGCCATCGACGGATAAATTGGGAATGACCTCGCCGGCTTCGTCTAAATACATGTCCCTGTGGGCTTTCCCCGGCGCAGTCTCTCGACCGTCCACCATGATATTTTTGCCGGTGAACGCATCGTGCATTAACCAGAAACCGCCACCACCGATGCCGGAACCTGACGGTTCTACCACTGCGATTGCAGCAGTCACTGCGACGGCGGCATCAAAGGCGTTGCCACCTTTTTCAAGGATTTCAATTCCTGCTTTGGTTGCTAACGGATGCGCGCTGGCGACGCCGGCAGCACCCGCCGCGTGACTGGACAACAATAAACACGAGAAGAATAAAAGAATCCTTAAGACAGGTTGTGCAGCTTTCATGGTGTTACTCATTATTGGCAGAATCATTATGGGACAGAGGTGCGCGCAAAAATGTCTTTCTATAATACTTTAGCTCTTCAATAGACTCCTGAATATCGTCCAATGCTTTGTGTGTATTGCGCTTTTGAAAGCCTGGAAGCAGATCCGGTCGCCAGCGTACTATGAGTTCCTTGATTGAGCTTACGTCTAGGTTGCGATAGTGCAAATAGGATTCGAGCTTTGGCATATATCGCGCCAAAAACCGCCGATCCTGACATATAGAGTTGCCGCAAAGGGGAGAATGATTTCCTGGCACATACTGTCGAATGAAATCTAAAGTTTCAGCTTCAGCTTGTGCGTTGCTGTAGTTGGACGAGCGTACTCGGTTTACCAGGCCGCTTTCAGTGTGGGTACGAGTGTTCCACTCATCCATACCGGCAAGACGTTGTAGCGACTGTTTAATCGCAATCACTGGCCCCTCTGCAAGCTGATTAAGTTGCGCATCGGTAATAATCGTGGCGATCTCGATGATCACATCTTTTTCCGGGGATAATCCTGTCATTTCAAGATCTATCCATACAAGGTTTTGCGGGTGCATAGCGGGTTTTTATTAATATAAACGAATGAAGGCGAATGTAATCTAGTTTAGAAACTCAGGATGAAGTGCTCAGCTGATTGGCTAAAGTTAACAAGGCGACTGCCGCGGTTTCGGTACGCAGAATATGGGGGCTGGCCGTAATCGCAAATGCACGCGGGTGTTCTCGGAGCAGGCCCAGCTCGATCTTGCTGAAGCCGGCTTCTGGACCAATGACAGCAATCACATGTTTGACATACTTCATTGCTGCTTCAGCTCCGCCCGAAATACGATCTCCTTGCTGATCACCATACACTACCAGGCTGAGGTCATCCACGTTCATAAGCAATTCTTCCAGACTGCAATCCTGATCAATCTCGGGGAGATGCATCCGACGAGATTGTTTGCAGGCACTCAATAAAATACGTTCCCAGCGCGAAGTCATCTTCGATTGAAACTGCACAGAACTGAGATCGCATTCCAGAGGCACAAATCGACGCATACCGAGCTGTGTCGCCATATCCAATAGGGTGCTTTGACGTTCACCTTTGGGTAAAGCAGAAGCCAATACCAGCTCGATACCCTCCTGAGCGTGATGAGATATTTCATCAATTCGTAAGACCAGCTCGGCTGGCCGTGAAGACGTCGACTCAACCACGCCCGTACCGTGAGCGCCTCGACCATTGGAAACTTCGATCGCATCGCCTTCTCTCAATCGCCGCGCGTTCATCGCGTGTTTTGCTTCATCGCCGTCCAGCTTGAGTCGATCCCTGGTTGTCCGCCCGGGAGATGGGGACCAGTCGAGTTGGTAGAAAAGAGGCGCTGATCGGATATAGGACGGCATGGCGTTAGCAGGGCGGGTAAATATCAAATCGTACCAGTTTGCCGACCACGGTGCCGCTGGATCCGGGAGCAATTGGAGGTGCATAGTGGGGTCGTTTCACCACAATTCGTCGTATCGCTGTTTTCCGCGCGAGTTGAAGTAATCGTATTTCGCTTTCGGATGAATCGTTGTTGTGAAAACGTGGTAATTGATAGAGCTCTTTGAGTATTTGCAAGGGCTTTTTGGGGGATGCACTGCCTGGTTTCTGTGGATACATGGGATCCAGATAGATGACCTCAGGTCGCGAAGTCACATTTCGCATCCGTTCAACGCTGTCATCATTACTGAGACAGAGCTTTTGTGAGATTGTCGGATGATTGCACCGTCGTAACGCATTTGCGACTAGGGCGAAAACAATCGGGTTCCTCTCGCAAGCAAATACCTGGATCCCATGATCGGCGATATGCACCGCGTCAGTAGCCCAGCCAGCGGTAGCATCAAATACTGAGGAGGTTTTATACCCAATGGCTTTCATCAATGGGTCTTTCCCTTGCGCTTTACCCAACGGCCGGATCTCTACAAAGAACGCCTTACCCCCAAGCATTTCTACGCTGATTCCCATGTTGCCTTCCTGGTCCTCTTGCAGTACAAAACTTGCGTCGCCTGTGGAATGGACGAGTGGGAGTTCCAGCGCTCTAACCAGTTTTGCCAGTTCAGTATTTTCCGCGAATGGTTCGAGTGCAGCGATATCTATCATTGCCTGAGGTGGTAAAGATGGTCCGGTAAGGAGCGGGATCGGTATAATACGACAGACAAAAAATAACAGCGAACTTAGAGGGCTGAATCATGGGTTTTATGACAGGCAAGCGCGTCCTGGTGGCGGGTATAGCGAGTAATCGATCAATTGCATGGGGTATTGCGCAAGCGATGCATCGGGAAGGTGCTGAACTAGCCTTTACCTACCCAAACGACAAGCTCAAAGGTCGGGTTGAAAAATTCGCGGACGAGTTGGGCGTAAAAGTTGTTTTGCCCTGCGATGTGTCCTCAGACGACCAAATCACCATGCTATTTTCAGAGTTGGGAAAACAATGGGATGGTTTGGATGTGCTGGTACATTCTATCGCTTTCGCCCCTGGGAACGAGCTGGAGGGGTTGTATCTGGACGCAGTGACCCGAGAAGGCTTTAACACCGCACACGAAATCAGTTCATACAGTTTTGCTGCAATGGGGAAAGCGGCGTTGCCTTTAATGGAGGGGAGGAATGGTTCCATGCTGACTCTGACTTATATTGGTTCGATACGCTCCATGCCTGCCTACAATGTGATGGGTCTGGCTAAAGCGAGTCTTGAAGCAAATGTTCGCTATATGGCGCAGTCGGTTGGCGGCAAGGGAATTCGGGTCAACGGTATTTCGGCAGGGCCCATTAGAACATTGGCGGCTGCTGGCATAAAAAACTTCAAAAAAATGCTGGGACATTTTGAGAATGTTGCACCGCTTGGGCGTGCGGTTACCATAGATGAAGTCGGTAATACCGCAGCATTTCTTTGCTCTGATCTGGCTTCTGGAATAACTGGAGAAATCACTTATGTAGACGGTGGTTTTAATACTGTCGGAATCAGTGATTACTTTGTGAACGAGCCTTCGCAGTAACGACCCACTTTGTTTGTTGCCAGGGAGGGTAACGAAACAACGCATACTGCGAAGTAGGTATTCATCGGTTTAGTACTTCTTGCGCCTGAAAAAATTCTCAGACGCGGCGATGGAATATCAGTTATGTTCTCTGTACGCGAACTTTTTGCGATCGTCTTTAATTTATTCGCCTACACCGACAAATAAAAAACGGTTAACGCAAAAAAAGTATTCGCCAGTATCCCCAAGTGATGCCAAATCCTCTCGCCACTTTTGGGATTCCTCTTTCGTAATAGCGCCTTTTTTATAGGCGTTCCCGCTCAACCAGTTGAGAGAGCTAACGGAGAAATTCATGGGATCAAATGAGGTGTTCACAAGTGGAATCGCTTCGATATTGATATCGGTGATCCCGGCATCTGTCATTAATTTATTTAACCGTACGGGGAGATTCGGGCTGGGGACGGTGTTATCCCATGCACGATAAATCGTTTCGGTCGTCTCCGGATAGCGACTATACATAACGGTGGTTCTCCAATCAGTTTCCAGTATGGCCAGCTTGCCACCTGGCTTTAATACTCGCTGCATTTCGTTGATCGCTTTCTCAACTTCCTCTACATAGAGTAGTACCTGGGTACAGGTCACGACGTCAAAGTGATTGTCGGGGAATGAAAGCTGGGTAACATCGCCAGTAGAGGAACTGACTTGAGTAAGAGACTTGCAGCGGTCTTTAGTAGCACTCACCATGTCATTTTCCTTATCAATCGCGCACACGGCCCCCGATTTTCCCACCAGCTCAGCCATACTCGCGGTTAAAAATCCGGTACCGCACCCAACATCCAAAACACTTTGACCCAGGGATAAATTAATGCTGTCTAGTGTTCTTTGACGCTGGTGGACGATTTCTGGTGCAGCATATGCGTGATTCAGGGAGCTTGGGGAATAATGTATCGACTGACTCATGGGGTATCTGATTTTTGAATGTTCTGTTCTTGGAAGACGCAGCCTCCGATCTATCTAACAGCTAGTGTTATCCTTGCGGGAAAAAGACGCAACTGAATTATGCAAATAACCAGCAACTTTGATGGCGGCAATATTGATGTTCTCTCCTGCGAGGAAGCAAATAACATTCGCCTGGAGATTCTTCCTGACAACGAATCATCATTTTTTCAATGGTTTTACTTCCGCCTGACCGGGGCATGTCAAAAGCAGTGCGTTTTGAGAATTGTGAATGCTGGAGAGGCGAGTTACGTAAAAGGCTGGCAGGGTTATCGGGCTGTTGCGTCCTATGATCGTCAGTATTGGTTTCGTGTGGATACGTTTTACGCCGATGGGGAGCTTACAATCCAGCATCAGCCAGCTTATGACTCCGTGTACTACGCCTATTTTGCACCGTACTCCATGGAGAAGCACGCAGACCTTGTGTCAATAGCGCAAACCTCGTCTCGGGCCGAGCTGATGAATCTCGGCTTCACTCTCGATGGACAAGATATTGATTTGATTCAAATTGGTGCTCCCGATGAGGGGAAGAAAGTAGCTTGGGCGATCGCGAGACAACACCCGGGAGAAACCATGGCGGAATGGTGGATGGAAGGATTTATCAGCAGACTGCTCGATACCACAGACGCCGTATCTCGAGAAGTTTTAAACCAAATGGTTTTTTATATCGTGCCAAATATGAATCCCGATGGCAGTAGAAGGGGGCATCTACGTACTAACGCTGTAGGAGTGAATTTAAATCGAGAGTGGAGAGATCCGTCGTTAGATCGCAGTCCAGAGGTCTACCTGGTTCGCGAGATGATGCATCGAACCGGTGTGGATTTTTGTTTGGATGTACATGGTGACGAGGGTCTGCCCTATAACTTTATCGCTTCATCGGAGGGAGTCGCATCCTGGAGTGATGAGCGAGAGGCTCTGCTAATCCATTACAAAGAGGAGTTGATGACTATCAACCCCGATTTCCAAACGGAGTATGGGTACCCCCGAGCAGCTGCTGGTCAGGCCAATATGGCAATGTGCACCAACTATGTGGCAGAAAATTTCCGCGCCCTCGCGATGACTCTAGAAATGCCGTTCAAGGACACCGCTGACAGCCCTCATATTTTGCAGGGATGGTCTCCGGAACGAGCCGAGCATCTCGGTGCAGCGAATGTAGAAGCAATTTATAGAGTCATGTCCTCGTTATGAGTGGCGACAAAAAAGGGCGGGAACTAAAGTTCTCGCCCGGTCTTGTGGAGATGGGGTCCGCCTGGATCAGGCAGCTTTTTCTTTACCCGAATGTTCCAGCACGTTCTCCGACCCGTTGATCGAAATTTTTCGAGGTTTCATAGCCTCGGGTACTTCTCTTACCAGATTCAGCGTTAAAAGTCCGTTGCGCAACTGCGCCCCGGTGACTTCGACGTGATCGGCTAAGGTGAACTTTCTCTCGAAAGCGCGGTTGGCAATACCTTGGTGCAAATATCTCGCATCCTTATTGGCCTCCGCCTGTTTACCCTGAATGGTGAGGGTGCCGTTTTCTACCTGAATGTCGATATCTGACTCTTCAAAACCAGCGACAGCAACGGTGATGGCATAGCGATCATCGCTCACTACCTCAATATTGTAAGGGGGGTATCCGCCAGATGTGTTTTTCTCAGCACCTAGCGCAGAGTTCAGCAGCGTTCCAAAACGGTCGAATCCGATGGTGCTGCGATAAAGTGGGGTTAAGTCGATTGTGTTCATGGCATATTCTCCTGTGAAGCAATATGAAATTAATGAAAAATAAAAAACGATGCGCTGGAATCTCTGAGAGACTTCCCCGCAAAACAAAAATAAGATTCCTTAGTCAGATTTCAAGGCTGAAGAGAAAATTTTTGCGATTCTGAACAGACTCTGAAAAAATGACACAATCACGCTGTACAAGTGGTTAAAAAATTCCTGAAATACGTGAAGTGTCTTGCGGCAAATCGATGGTAAAACCGCAATCTCCAAAGAGATAGGTTTTTGGAGAGAAGGTGAAAAGTTGCCTGTCCCTTTCAAAAACGATTAAAGTTAAGAAAGGTCTGTTTGAAAATAACCGGGATTGGAATCCCCACTACTCGGATTGATGTTCGATATTCTCTGCTGCGGAACCACCGAGACAAAGGGGGGAATCTCCGATCACTCCGCCCTGCTCAAACCATTCATCCGGTGTTTTCGTGTGCAGAGAGAGTGCATGCACTTCGCCCTCCAGTTCTTCCTGAAGCAGCTCATTAATCATCCTATGGCGCTGGATTAACATTTTCCCTTCAAATTGCGGCGTAACTACTGTGACTTTGAAATGAGACTCTGAGCCTTCTGGTACGTTGTGCATGCCACTTTCATTGATCACTTCTATGTGGGCTGGGTCCAATGACAACAGCTTTTGTTCAATTTGCGTTTGGATTCTCATGGACCCTATAGTGGAGATAATGGCTGCAAAATTCAATCTATTCGATTGTGATAGTCGGTAGAACTAGCTCGACAACCGGTTAAGTTGAACTCGTGGCGCTGAAAGCTGTATTCCGGGTAATAACTTCGGTTACACTCGCTCCCCGTCGATTCCCAATGAAGGGCACAAGAGGCCGGAAAGGCGCGACCCAGGACGAACAAGGACAACCCATTCTCCTCACCAAAAAAACTTAAGCAGTTTTGTCCCGCTATCAGGGAGCGATTTTAGACCTGAATTCAAGGACACTATGTTGATCACGCGAAATGACAAACGACACCGTCAACCAACTCATTGAAAGCAAGCAATTTAATGCTGCTATTCGGTCACTAGATGCGAGTAAGCATGTTGCGGCAGCAGTCAGCACAGAACAGGCCGAACAGCTGATCCGACATCTTGTCAGCAAAGGGATGGTTGAACGCGCTATTTCTCTTGCAGAATCTTACCTGGAGTATCACGAGGATGACGCGAATATCTATTTTTTGTTAGGGAATGCCGCGTTGAAGCTGGGTGATGTTGACAAGGCCATGGACGCATTGCACCAGGCAAATGATATTAGGCCAAATCACATTGTGACACTAGCTAATCTGTCGGTCGGGTATAACGCCAAAGATCAGCATGGAGAAGCGGTCAAAGTTCTTGAACAAGCTCTTCGTTTAAATCCCCAGTACGCGTTTGCATATCAAAAACTTGGCAGCATTTTGTGCAAGGCGGGACAAGTAAAGCAAGGTGTCCGCTCGTTTCAGCGAGCAATGATGCTGACCCCTAAACCGCATTATATGTTTGCTCGTCTACTTTACTGGCGCAACTATCTCGCAGATCAAGATCCGAAAATGATCTACGCAGATGCCAAGGTATGGGGACAAAGATTTACACATTCCTTTGAAAAAGGAGTAGGGGTTTATTTGAACGATTTGAGCGAGAAAAAACGCTTGAAGGTCGGTTTTGTCAGCCCGGACTACTGCGCACACCCTGTAAGTTTTTTCGTCGAACCATTGTTTAATCACCTCGACCGAGATCAGTTCGCTGTATACGCTTATAGCGATGTTGCGAAGCCAGACGCCATTACTAGATCGATTGAGGGGCAGGTAGACGTGTTTAGATCGTCGGTGGGTATGAACGCGCAGGTTCTGGCAAAACAGATTCTGGATGATCAAATCGATATTTTGTTTGACCTTGCAGGGCACACCGGATCCGGCAGGCTAGATGTATTTCATATGCGCCCCGCTCCAGTACAGATTTCATGGCTGGGTTATCCGGCGACGACAGGATCTGCTGGCATTGATTTTCGCTTGACCGATCGACACGCTGACCCAGCAGCGGTAAGTGACCCCCACCATACTGAAAAGCTACTGCGAGTCGATGGTGGTTTTCTGTGTTACGTGCCGAGTGAACGTACCCCTGATGCAGCAACCGAGTCCCCGGTCGAGAAGAATGGGTATATTACTTTTGGTAGCTTTAATAATCTGGCAAAAATATCAGAGGAATGTATTGAATATTGGAGTGAAATACTTCACCAGGTTCCTGATTCGAAACTGCTGATTAAACGCCGAGAGTTGAAAGATCCATGGGTAAAAAGTTATTTTTTACACCAATTTGAAGAACATGGAATCGATCAATCCAGACTTGAGTTCAAGACATCGCAGACCAAGTTAGAAGGCCATCTGCGACAGTATGCAAATGTCGACATTGCGCTAGATAGTTTTCCTTACAACGGTACGACAACAACATTCGAAGCACTGTGGATGAATACTCCTGTCATCTCTCTAGCGGGAGCGACTCACGCAAGCCGTGTGGGTCAGTCGATTTTGAAATACGCCGGCCTTGGCGAGCTCGCAGTGAATAGTGTGCAAAAATATATTTCAAAGTCTGTATCTTTGGCGAACGATAAACAGCAACTCTCGGTTTACAGAAAAACTTTGCGGTCCTTGTTAGCAGATTCTTCATTGACTGATCAAAAACGTTTTTCTCGAAGCGTGGCGAGACTACTGCGTCATCAATGGATTGATTGGGTGCAAACACAGCAGGAAGAGAAAAAAATTATTCTCGAAGATGAAGCCTAATTATTTATTCAAAACCCGGCGTCAGGCGATAGCACGAGCGAGACGTAAGTACAGCATCAAGGACTATACAGGTGCCATTGCTGAGTGGGAGGAGTTGCTGGAAAGAAATGAAGACGATGCACTAGCCTGGCTCGGCCGTTTTGACTGTCTCCTTAAATTAGAGCGAAAGGATGAGATGTTGCAGATTGGTGACCGGGTTTGCGAACTTTGGCCGCAATCAGAAGCTGCGCACAATAACTTTGCATGTATCCTGCTGGAATCTCGTCAATATGAGAAAGCGTGTCAACATTTTGACACTGCGCTGGCAATAGCACCCGAGCGCAACATGTATTACTTCAATGCTGGGTTAGCCTACAAGGGAGCGGGTAAATTAAACGAAGCTGCAATCTGCTTTGAGCATGTGTTGGAACAAGAGCCTGAACACCAGCGAGCGTTGGAATTTCTTTCACAGCTCTATCTGGATTTCGGCTTGGGCGACAAACTGATCGATTTATCAATGCGACTCAGAATGTTGCGACCGGGATACACATTTCCTTTGCAACGCAGACTGTTTGCGATGATGAATAATCCAGATATTCCGGAACTGGAAATCGCTAGAGAAGTGTCGTTGATGCGATCTGCGCTGGTTAGCCGGCCCGATCGCAAATTACCAAATCGTCCAGTTAAGGTCGCATGGCTGCTTTGTTCTTACAGTTTGCGTTATCTGCGCTATGTTCTACCCGCAATGAAACGTTACAGACAAGAGAGTGAATTTGAGTTTGTGGCGCTGGTCAATAATCCTTCACTGCCTCTGGATGAATGCAAGAATTTGTTTGACCATGTTTACGCAACAGAATCATCGACGCTGGATGCTTTTAAGAAATTGCTCGAGCAATATCCCATTGATGTGTTGATCGACAGTGCGGGGCAGATGCCCAACAACCTGCTGCAGTTTTACAGTGCAAGAATCGCACCACTACAAATTTCGTGGCCATTTTTTCAATCAAGAACTGAGTTGGCGCTGATGGATCAGGCATTTGTTGATGAACACATTCATCCTGTTATTCCGGAGCAAAACAAGTCGGAACAAAAGAATGTAATTAATTTGTCCGACCGGCTCACTCACTTACCGACAGGCCAGCACTTTTATGACGGAGATGACACTGTAGCACTCACGGTTGCTCCCATCGAGCAAAATGGGTTTGTTACGTTTGGTGTAGTTGCTGATCCAATCCAGATCAACCAACAAAGTGCTCAGGCCATTGCTGCCATCGTAAAAAGCGTCCCCAACTCGAATGTAAAGATCATTCATCACTTGTTGCCGTCTACCCTGATTGAAAGACAGTTAGGTCAATTATTTGAGATAGCAGGGCTTCACGCCGACCAGGTGTCTTACCTACCGCGATCAAGTCTATTTTCAAAGCGATACGAATGTTTTACACAAGTGGATATCTTGTTGAGCCCGTTCCCGTTGACAGATGATATGGCTCTCCTTGATGCCCTGTGGATGGGTGTGCCGGTGTTAGCCATGGCAAACACGACGATCGGACAATGCCGAGCCGCGAGTATTTTATCTGCAGCGGATCTGACAGAGTATCTCACTGACAGTATCGACGCTTATGTGAACCGAGGTATTGAGCTCGCTAGCAACAAAGCAGAATTGCCGTCGGCAAGGCGATCTCTCCGTGCACGACTCAAAACAGCGCCAATTACTCAGGTTCAGGAGTTCGTGGAGTATTTTTTCTCTCGCTTAGACGCTCTCTAATTTGTCTACTCAGTTTGGGGTTTGATTACGACGAGAAGGCTACGGCAGTGGATCTAAAGAAATAGCTAATCGACGGGGAAATCGGGATGCAAGAGAGCGCGAGGACGATAAAAAATTCATATGTTTAAACGAATTAACGAGTAGTCAAGCATGCAGTTTGCAATTTGGTAAATGATTCGGATGGGTAAAAAAGGGGTGTTAATCTAGAAGTTGAGAAAAATTCTCAATGTATACATAAAAAGTCTGAATTTTGTTGCGCATATTTGCATATATCATTGATTTTTTTGACTAAAAATAATAGAGCTAGTAGTACGGGCCCTGTAATGGTTCTGCTATCATTAAGAACTAGTGAGGAACGCTCATACGGACGCTATCAGACACATCCCGGGGTGAGGGAATATAAACTAAAGTTCTGAAGCAAAAGGGGAGACAACTGCGGTGAATTGAGAAAACTGGCTTAGGCCCGGTTGATCATGAAATTTTGTTTGTCGACGAGCGAGAAGCGTCAATCAGGGTTAGATTGGCATTGGATAACCAGGCGGCTGTTTAGTGAAACAGGGGGTTCGCATGGTTTGATGGTTATAATGGTGGGAGGTGCGTTGAGTGCGCAAACCGAATAAGAAGCCGGCTACGGGGAAATTAGCTGGTGATATAAAAACGATATACAAAAGATATAGAACCGGCTTTTACAGGCCAAATCTACTGATAACACTAGAAAAACGGCAGATGTTTGATGCTGCCGCTGGAGCTGTGATCGGAGATGAACTCTTAGATCCGGAAGTAAATGGAGCAGAAGAGACGCTTCCGATTCCCCCAACAGAATCGACTGTGGAAACCCAGCAAAGCGCCTCTGCATCTTCTGCTGATACGGGCGAATCAGATTCCCCGTCGACAGACGCCGCTGTAGCTTTAGAAGAATCCTCTGAAACCTCTGAACAAACAGAGGACGACATGGAAATTGCGGAAGGCGGCGAGTCTTCTGACAAAGTGGATACAAGTGAGACTGCTGAAGACGATCCAGTCGTTGCAGAACCAAACAATGAAGAAACGTCTGAGTCTACCGACACTATTGAGTCAGATGATGTAGAGGGGGAGCAAACCACCTCTTCACCTCACTCTGGTACCGACACTGATGAAGATGTGGAAAATGTCCATGTTGCGGCCCCTGATCAAAGTTCTGCTTCTTCTGATCAAACCGACACACCAGAAGCCGAAGAAGAGCCTCAGCAGTATGCCGCTCTTTCTCAAAATGATGATTACGCCCCCGATGATGTCGAAGAAGTCGTATTTATCGATACTGCAGTTGATGACTATGAGCAGCTATTGCAGGGAATTCTCTCAAGCATTGAGGATGACATTGATGAAACCAGCGGAGATTCCCTCACTGCGGTAGAGCCGGAGGAAGAAGAAACATTAGAGTCCCTGCTCAGTGCCATTACCTACGATGACGCACCGTCATTGACTGAATCTGAAACGAATCTCGACGAAGAAGAAGCGTCAGACGATGATGACGATGAACAACCAAATCAGATCTACATCAATGGAACCCTGATTGTGTTGTTGCAACAAGATCAGAGTGCGATCGAGCAAATCAGCGAAACCCTTGCGGGGTTAAATGATCTTGGCGGTGTGCATCTTGTCTCCCATGGCGCGGTGGGTCAAATACGCGTAGGTAACGAAACCATAGGTGTCGACAACCTTGCTGAGTATAGTGAAGTAATTGCGCAATGGGGTGAGGCGCTGAGTGAGAACGGAGACATCCTGCTTTATGGATGTAACGTCGGTGAAAGTGGAGATGGCCAACAGTTTATCGATGCGTTTGCAGCGCTAACAAAAGCGGACATAGCCGCATCGGATGATGCGACGGGTAATGTTGAGAGTGGTGGAGATTGGGAGCTTGAAATTCATGAAGGAGAAATTGAATCTGAAGAGCTGCTCAATGCCGCTAATGCGGCTTCATTTGTTGGTGTTCTAGCACCGGGCGATGCTGATACTGATGAAGATGGCATTGACGATGTGGATGACCTTGACGATGACAATGATGGAATCTTGGACAGCGAAGAAGGTTTAAGTACCTCCCCAGTCACTTTTACGAATACCCTTGCTGGCTCCACTACCAACGGTGTGACCGTTTCAACAACTTATTTCGAAAATGCGACGGGAGTGAACCAGGCTAACTATGTAGACAACAGTAACTTTACATTCGCAGATCCCTCTATTACCTCGTTGCCCGCAACAACGATGCAGTTCAGTAATTTTGAAATCGTTAACGGAGCGGACCCCTTAACTTTTAATTTTTCAGGAGCCGACGTAGACCAGGTCTACCTTCACATGAATAGTGTAGACCAGTTCCGGCTAGACATGCTTTTGGGTTCTAATCCCGACATTGGATACGAACTA
This sequence comes from Acidiferrobacterales bacterium, assembly GCA_019633985.1. Lineage (GTDB taxonomy): Bacteria > Pseudomonadota > Gammaproteobacteria > Arenicellales > Poriferihabitantaceae > VYFG01. The sequence continues at coordinate 42,749 of JAHQWE010000090.1, forward strand.
GTATCCGGAGTGAATTTTTCAAACACAGGTGTTGGAGGTGATCTTTCCTGGGGCGATAATGATCCCTCTGACTTTGATATGAGCGTTGCGGACGATCAGGCGAATGGAGTCGGGGCCGGCTCCGCAGACGGTACGATTCGATTTTATTCCCTCAGTGGGGCACCCATAACG